>JAFUGP010000193.1 GCA_017469335.1 Succinivibrio sp.
AAAAACAGTTAATTTTCATGTCAAAAGTGCCAAGCACATTTACCCAAAAAGGTTAAATTTCCAAATTAAAGAGCGAAATGCGATGTTAAACCGCATTGTTGAGCCATTCGGAGACTACTGCACTCGTGCAAAAGTCAAGTATATGACACAAAAGTCATAATGTTACATATATTTTAGGCGGGGATTAGGGTTATGACATCGCCGCGCCGTACCGCGGATTTTAGCGCAGTAAAGACGGCGGGTCTGTGAGCGTCGGCACCGCAATCACAGTCAGCTCGGTTCCCTGGATCGTGCAGACTTCGTGCGGTCTTGGATCGTGCCGCGTTGGATCTTGCCGCCTTGACGACTATCTTCAATACCGCTTGTCAAAGAGGCCCGGGGCAGTTTCCTGCCCCCGCTCACACGTGCCCGGGCTCACACGACCCTTACAAGCTGAAACTGAGTCTGAACCAACCGGGCTCCCTCAACCGGAAGCGGCTCAAGGCCCGGGGGCAGGATGCCCTCCATGCAGGGAGAGTGGCTGCAACACCTAGGTGATGCCTGCAAAATGCTATGATAGGACTGCCGTATGTGCTCGCCTCTTAGGCGGCACTGCGGACAGAAAGGCTGCGACACCATCAGCGCGGAAAGCTTATGTGTGAGTGCGCTGATACAGCCCAAGCTGTCAGCGGGTGTCGCAGCTGCCAAAATCCGCTCCGGGCCGGTAGAGCTGGGAGCGGAAATCCCTCAAGACAGGTGTAGTCCAAAATTTAGGGTACAGCTTTAGCCGCACCGCCGGGATCTGCCTTACCAAGACCTGCCTTGCCAAGACCCGATAAAAGGCGGCCACAGGCCAAGGCCTCTCCTATGTGAAAGGCGGACACAGGCCTCCTGCCACACCACACCTTTCTGCCACTGTTCAAGGTAATACCTTGATACAAAGCAGGAGCGTGGGTCCCCATAACCTGGGATCGGCCGTACCGGGTAAAGATCTCCTGGGGTCTGCAGCCGGACAAGGTAAAGGGGATGTAATTCCCCGGCCTTAATCTCAGCAACCGACCACCAACAGACAGGCACTACACCGTCTTATAAAAACTTCTTAGGATGCAGCAAAGATGACACCGCGCAAGCTGCCTGAGAGGCCGACAGCGCACCGCAACCTGGTCATCTGGTCAGCCCTAGAAACATTAAGGCAGCCGCTGCCCGAATGTCTGTCGCAGGGTGCCTTAAAAACTGGCGGCGTACACACAGCGTCTCTCACTCAAATGCCTAAGGCCGGCGACAAGGCACTGTACTGAGCTTGCAGATGCGTAAGCCGAGCACAGCCGCGTCCGGTACCGGCACAACATGGAACAGAAGGCAGTTGCAAAGCGCCCTTTAAGGCAAAGATTGCCAATCAGGCCACAGCAAGGCGCACGAAGCCTCAAGGCCGCATGGCGGTTAAGATATGGTGTCGCAGCGCCCTGCTCTCTTGCGCCTGTGTCCAGACTCAAGCGCAAACAGGGGCTGTCGATCCTCTGTGGGATCGGGCCGTGTTGATACATCATAAGAAGTCCTGCGGGCAGATACGAAAGTCAGCTTCCGTCATCTTTTAGCACCGCTTTATTATTTTGCAGCGTCAGGCTCAAGCCTGCGCTGAGAGTAACTCTCTGCCAAAATGACCTTATAGACACAGACCTTGTAGGTCTCTTATTCACCGGATCTTTGGTCGGCAGATCAACAGATCCCAGAACTTTAAGCAGATCACCTTGGCAGAAGGCCACCTAATCTTTTGCCGTCAAAAAGAGCCCAGTATACAGGTTACAGCAGCCGTATGCCGGATACAGCTGCAGGACGCTTGGCACCGGAGGTGAGTGCCGGACAACGTATGTCGAACGCCGGATACGGCTGTAGGGCAATAGGCGTCAGCCGGCACATAAATACCGGCAGGCCACGGCACCAAGATTGCACCCCAAATACCTTTATGGGGGGCATTTATCCTGCACGTGCTACAGGTATCCTTAGCATGCTTGCTACAGCTTATGCCCTCACCAACTGCAACGTAATGCACAAAAATATCTTTTTGGCGGATATTGTCTGTGCCTGATCCAAGCCGCAGGGCGCTTTATGGCACCAAAAAGGCAGCAGCAACCGCGGGTTAAGGCAACAGCTACCGCGCTTTAAGGCAACAAAACTGCGCCTACCTGTGCTCTTTTTTCAGAGTATAGGCGAGGCCAAATACCATTGCAAGAGCCATCGCAGGAGTCATTGGGGGATGCCTTGGGGACGCATTGCTGATGCCTTGGGACTGTTTTGTGGCAGAGCAAATTAGGCAATGACCGCACTCAAAATGGCTCTGCGCCACAGCTTTCGGGACTTTGAATCCTCACAAAGTGCACTGACTCTCCCTAAGGTGGACAGCTGGGTTATTCGGGTGCTTATTGTCGGAGAAAAATATCTTTTTGCGCGATATGTCCACAAATGGCAGCCGCGATTTTGTCCCGAAGGCCCCCGAGATCTGTCTCGTACGTACTTGCCTCGTGAGTACCTAAACAAAGTCAAATGGGGCTCACCAGCCCCAGAGGATGTTGCGGCATGCCGAAGCACCTAAAGATGCAAGTGATGCCTACGCGGGCGCAGCAGTCTCAGGCAAAGACACAAGAGGATGTTGCCTGGGACTTTGGAAAGGTGCCAAGCAGATCCACCGCCTTAAGTTACGAGACGTCTGAGGGTGGCATGACGAATGATAGCGATATGGCATCTGAAGGTGACATTACGCCTTAAGGTGATCTGATAAAGCCGGGGCCTTGGGCGAGTCTGGGACCGATCTTTGCGCAGTCTCAATTTCGGAGACGGCATGGTGCCATCTTCAGGTAAAGATGTTCCGGGCATAACTTTTTTTCTGCCATCTTGCACCAATACCTGTTCAATGCGCTATACTCACTTTGCTTATGTGCGGGCATTACAATAAAGATTGTTAAATAACCCCTTCGCCGATAGAAGCGCAGGACATTATTAACCCGCAAAACAAAAGTTTAGAAACCATTTTCGGTCTTACCCGCAAAAACGTGAAGCAGCTGACACTGCCTCGCGGTTTTGGTGTGTCTTTTGTTCATAAGTACCCCACCCCCTTAATCCCTTCCTCTGGCGTATCGTCTGTTACTAGGTCCCTCAAGTTCTCTCTGAGGTCGGTTGTGCGTTCCCTGCGCACAGCCGGCCTCTCCCTTAACCGGGGCAATAGGAGCACTTTCAGTATCAGTTCTGAAGATCAGTTTTGGACCTTTGAGCGTGTTACCTACAGATCTGCCGGATCTTCATCCTTAAAAGAGTTTTTGAGGACGGCAGTATCGGGTCATTACTCAGTTTGGGAATCAGCCAGTGGCTTGTTCCACGGCCATCTCAACCTAAGTACCCACAAAGCAGGTGGTATTCGTTCCTTATTTTCCGCAGCGGCAGGTCTGCCTTTATCCCTTCTTAACCTGCAACTTAGTTATATGAAGTCCCTTGAGCGGTACTCCGTGACCTCTCACTACGGTCGCGGAGCCGCTTCTTTTAGCCAGCACCAAGTGCTGAGACCTCGGTGCTATGTTCTAGACCATGATGTTGGCCTGTCAGTAAAGCCCCGGGTTAGTCCTTTAAAGCGCGTAAAAGATTCCTACTTACAGTATTTAAACTTATGCGTTTTATCCGGCAATACAAAAGCAGGCGAGCAAAAAAAGAGGAAGAACTCACCTGACGTAAGTTCAAACCGTCACTTGCAGATCGCATCTCTTGTCAAGATCTCACAGGTGAATATCAAGGAGCCCGCATAGAGCTATGGTTGAGTGGATTACAGCACTGCTGACCGCGGCAGTGGGCGGTGCTGCCGGTAATTTTTTAAGTCACCTTCTTATCAGTAAGTTGCCCTCCAAAACTCCCAAAGTGGAAGTCAAGTCTCCTGAGATCAAGGAGGTTGTGGACCATGTTGCGGTTGAAATAAGCGGCATCAATGAAACTTTGCAGGAGAACCTTAGGGGCAAACAAGTCCAGGTGATTTCCTCTGATGGCCCCAAAGACAAAAACTCATTGCATGGTGCAGCATCGACAACTGCTCAGTTCCTTGAGATAGCTGAACATTCAGTTTCGGCCAGAAAGATGAGCAACTTCCTGCGTACCTTGGTCATGGTAGCCGTGAGGCTGGAGAGTGAAGGCTTAGAACCATCTAAAGAACTCCTCAATACGCTCTCTGCCGAGTTTACCAATGACTGGCGCGACGGGGCCATGAACCTTGAGGATGAAGATCTGCGCAAGATGTGGGCGGAATTGATGGCCCGGGAAGTAACCCACCATGGCTCGGTCAGCCGTCGCACCCTGCAGGTGTGCCGCAACCTCAATTCTGAAGAAGGTCATCTGTTTGAGAAAGCCGCAGCCTTTGTGGTGGAACAGGATTTTGTTGTGCATCGGGATGATAGCAAGATTCTGTCATTGGAGAAAGTGCTGACGCTGATGGACGCCGGCCTGCTGCTCAGTGCCACCAGTCTGGGTAGAGCACCCAAATTGGCGATTGACCGCAAACTGCCTGTTCCGCACCAAAGTGATCTGTTGTTTTACTCAAAGGATTTGGTTCTGGAGATCTGGAGCGGCTTTGAAACTAAAGGGCCTTTTGAGTCACAACTGACCGGTTACAAACTGACGGAGGCAGGCCGACAGCTGTTGCCCCTTATAAAAGTTGAGCCGTGTCGTGAGGTGTTTGAGGAAATCTTCGAGACTGTAAGGGAGGGTTACCCCAAGGCCGAGCTTAGCGTTCTCAAAGTTGTCAAGTGGTTGGATGACGGCAGATTTACATACGAAGACAAGCCCCTCTTTAAGTTCCCCTGAGAGGCCTCTGCAGACAAGTTTTAGACAGCCATTGGCTATCTCCTACAGATGGATTAGCTTGAATGATCGGTATTAACAACTCAAAGCATATGAAGTCCCTGAGGCGGCAGCCTGTGATCTTGCCCTTAAGGTCACGGGCAGGTCGCGCCGCTTTGGGTGCCCTTTGGAGGATCTCTGAGCATGGGCGTTGAAGGAGTTACCGAGTTGTTAAAAGGCCTAGGGGCATTACTGTCCGGCAAGCCGTTTGCCGATCTCATCGGTGCCATCTGGCTTTTGGTGCACCCGCAGAGTCTGCGCAACTTTACCCTGCTCAAAAGCCAGCTCCAGCAGGAAGTCATGCGTGTTAAGTCAGGGGAGCTCAGTTACGACAGCAAGACACGCGAACTTATCCCAGGACCGCAGGCCACATCCGGCAGTGTCACTGCAGCTGATGGTTCTGAATCAGCTTCCATAGCTGTTGAGAATAACCTCAAAGATATCGCCGGACGCATGGTGCTGGGGAATTCTCTTAACTTCATTGCCGCTCTGGTCGCAGCTACCCAGGTTGCCCTGCGCGAGGGGATCACGCCTGAGGAGGTAAAAAACGCCTGCGGCACGGTTGAGCGTGAGTTTTTGAATGTCTGGGCCGAGCGCTCCATGCTCATCGAAAACGAGAGCCGTCGCGAAATGTGGGGGCAACTGCTTGTAGAGCAAGTCAAAGCTCACAACACCTTATCCGTAAGAACTCTGCGGGTATTTACCGGACTTACTGCTGAGGAGAAGAGTCTATTTGAGCGTCTCACCCCCTACGTCTTTGCCCAAAGGTTATTGCCTATACCAACCAACGCCGGAGATCCGGATTTTAACTACGGTCACATAAAAGTGCTGGTAGATGCCGGACTGTTGCTCAGCAAACAAACCAGTACTTACAAGCTCTGGCCTTCTGATAAAGAAATCGGTTTTAAGTACAGCGAGGGCGGCTGTCTGGGTTTTTGTCTCTACAACTGCCCTAACTATATTTTGCGCTTCACTCTCAGTCCCGGGGAAAAACTCTGGCGTGATGACTTTCTGGAAGGCTTTGAGCTCACCAAGGCGGGTCTTGAACTGTTAAAGCTCAGTCCCAAGCCACTGTCTAAGCAAAAACTTAAAGTCCTGGCGCAGGGGCTGTGTCCGGCAGGAAGGGAACTCAAAGTGGATGTAATCAAAGGCAGCAGGGAAGACAGCACAGCAGAACTTTTGAAAGCCGCGGTGGTGAGAGATTTAAGTGTGGTGGTTGAGAACGACAGCGAGCCGTTGTTTGACTGGTGGCCTGATGATGACATATAGAGGCAACCTGTAAAAAGCTGTTGGATGTTTTAAAAAGACCATCAGATTGATTAATGAAGGGTTAAGAGGGAATTCAACCTTATGATGTTAAAAAATGATTTGAATACAAAGGCGCGGGTTTCCGGCCCAGCGGTTCTTTTGGGATCGCTGCGCCGGGGGTCTGCGCCTTTTGCGTTTGCGCACAAGACGCTTACCTTCCGGCCTAGAGACGCTTTAGCGTTTCAGGCTTTCATTAACACATGGCGGCATAAGCAGCCTTCAGACAGGAGGGTGCTTGTGTTACCAGACTCCGCACCTTCCCGTCTTCCTCAGGCTGACCTATCCCGCCTAATATGGGATTTTACATATGATTAAGCTAACTCGGTCAGCTCTGACCATGTTGCTTGCGCACTATCGCGCGATTTATAAGAATGCTTACCTCAAAGGGGTTGCTGCAGCAATGCTCGCCGCGTCGCTGGGTGTTCAGACCGCTGGCGCTACGGATCAAAATCCAGCAAGCGGCGTATCCTGGAACAACGCCTCGTCTACGCAGGCATCAACTGCCGTGACGGCAGACTCTGATGCGTCTGAGTCCAAAGGTGTCACACTTGACACTTCGGCGACTGCGGCCACCGGCAAGATCACAGTCAAAGCCGGAGGAACGATAGGTAGCGGTGAGCACACCGGTCTGTTCATCACTAAGGACACCAAGGGTATTGACAACGCTGAACTGGCAATTGAATCTGGTGCAGCCACCATCTCCAATGATGCAGAGGTCGAGCTCAAATCCGTTGAGATAACTGCTTCAGACGGCAGCCTTGTCTTCAAAGGCGGATCCCTTAAGGTTGCCACTCTGACCAACAACGGCGCCACGGCAGGAAGCGACGGTATCATCTTCACCGAAGGCACGAACTCGCTGACTTCCACTAAGCCTTCCGGCACTCAGGCTCTGGGCGCAGTCAAGAACACCTCAGGTGATGCGACTATAATCGCAACCAGCGCCGATTCGATTACTTTGGGGGCCATCACCGTTGCCGCTGACTCCCTGGCCATAAGCGGCAAGAAGTTCATCGGGACTGGCTCCGCAGTTGCCTTGACTGACGGTGCAACTCTGAGCCTGACAGCCACCGGCTCTGATGCTTCCGAACTGGCGGGAGACAGTGACAAAATTCTGTTCACCGGTACTAACGGCGGCACCCTCAAGTTGACCGGCAAATACACTGTTACAGCTGGCTCAGCTTCCACTGATAGTTGGGACACTTCAGGTGCTGCCCTTGAACTGAGCGGTACATCGTCGACCCTGGGTATCAGTGCTTCTGCCAATAAGGACATGGCCGTCTCTGTGACCGGTCTGACCAATGCGGGCAGCATTACCCTGACCTCTACGTCAGGCCACAAGGCGACTCTCACTGATACCGGTGACACGACCACCAACAACGGCACCATTACCCTTGTCGGTGCTGACGGACAGGCTGCGAAACTCACCGCCAATGATATAGGCGGTTCAGACGGCACCATCAACCTCAACGGTTATGCGGAGATTGAGGCAACCTCGGCCATGAGCCTCTCCACCCAGAGCATCTCCGCCAGCGGTGATTCAAACAAAATTACCGGCGCTGATGGTGAGTCACTCACCGTGGGCGGCATTGAGGTGAAAAGCGGTGATTTGACCGTTTCCTCCTCGGGTACCGCAGGCTCCCTGGTCATCGCGGCGGGTGATATTAAGACCGCTGCCTCCGGTAAGCTGGAGTTGAACAATACCAGCACCTCCGATGCCACCGATTTAAGCAACGCCAAGTATGACAACGCTGGCGAAATCGTTCTGACCGGTGCTTCGAGCACGGCCGGCGGCTTCACCGTGACCGTTCTGGGCACCGACAATGCGGATGATGCCAGTGGCGTGCTGAGCGGCAAGGTGACTCTGTCCACCAATACCCTGCTGGTAGCCGACACCGCCACTCTGGACAGCAATGTGACGATTACGGCCGATGCGGCCGGTGCTGTCATCCAGTCCGACAATCTTTCCCTGGACGGCGCCGTGCTGAAAATCGGCGCTTCGGGCAAACTTACTCTTGAGAACACCGGCACCGCCAAAACCGAGCTCTCCGAGAGCTCTGCTGGCACCGGCTACTCTCTGGCCGATGGCGGGAAGTTAATCCTGACCGGTCTGTACGAGATTGACTCGGAGAGCACTCTGGCTGACACCTTAGGAGCTTTGAAAGGCAGTGCCTCCTCCAGCTCCGGCCTGGCTCTGACCGACGCTTCCTTATATGTCTCAGCGAATGATGATTCTGTGGCAGATGTCGCCACTCTGGCTGCCGCTCTCGGCACCGCCACCGTGGACACAACCTCCACCGGCTACATCATCACCGATGACGGTAATACCAGAACCGTCCTGACCGTCGCCTCCGGTACCACCGATATCGAGGAGGACTCCTTCCTGGGCGGTCAGCAGGATATCACCGGTTTCACCGGCCTGAAGCTGGTTGCCGGCGCAGTGGAGAAAGAGCTGACCGAGCTGCATGCTCTGAACAGCACCGGGCCTGTTGTTGCCAAGACCACTTTCTCCGTGTCCAATGTGGCAGAAGTCACCTCCGGCGAGCTGAAGGTTGACGATGCCGACTCTACTCTGACCTTAGGCGGTCAGTCTTTCATTCTGTCCACCGACGGCACCGCCGATGGTAATGCGGTATCGCTGACTGCCGCTACCGGCACTTTGAAGCTGACCAACAACGTGTCGAACATCAACGAGCTCTCCGGCTCTGCCGGCGCGACCATCGAGATTGACAGCAGCGCGAATGTCTCGGCTCAGAAAGTGATCCTTGACACCGCTGATATACAACTTGACGGCAGCGCCACCCTGACCGGTCTGGGAGCTTCCGGTCCCCTGACCGTTGATCTCTCCAAGGTTGCCTCAGCCGCCGCTGACACCGCGCTTACTCTGGTGAACGGCAGCTCGGGTGCCGCAGGCTCTATCAAGGGCGTGGCTACCAAAGAGTTTGATGTGATTCTGTCCTCCTCCGACACTTCCGCCAAGGGCTTCACCGTCGCGGACACCCTGACCGTGCTGGGTGATTTGGACGCTTCGGCCACCGATTTGACCGTCTCGGGCAAGGCTGTGACTGCAGAGAACATTGCTCTGGGTACCGCCACCATTACCGGTACTTCCACTCTGGCCTTCGGTGATGACGATGAAACCGGTACCCTGACTGCCACGGGCGCCGTGACCCTGGACAAGAGCGCCGGAAATGTGAGCCTGACTCTGAAGAACCTGAACGCTAACAACACTCATGCCGACGTGACCTCCTTCCTGAGCGGGCTGGCCGTGAACGGTGCTTCCAACAGTGCGACCGTCATTCTGCTGAACAACAGCGGCACCAGTTACGGTCAGTTCGATATCGGCTCGGTGTCTCTGGACGGCATTAATGTGTCCGCCTCAGCCTCCACCGTGAATGTTAGCGGCGCGCTGTCCATTGAGAACGGTGCCTTTAATGCTGTCGATGCCAACGCCTATGTAAATCTGGCCAACGGCTCCTCGATTGCTGCCGATACCGTGTCTCTGAGCCAGACCTATGTTGCTGCAGGCGGCTCCGCTTCCATCAGCTCTAATTCGGGTGATTTGGTTGTCGGCACTGTCAGCGCCAGCGGCACGGGCACCTACTCGCTGACCCTGTCCAATGCGGGTACAAGCACTGCAGCCGATATCGGTGACATCACCAGTGCTTCAGCATTGATCCTGACCGGCGCGGGCAAGTTCGAGAACACCACCGATCAGAGCTCTAAGTTTGCTTCAACTGACGTGACTTACAACGGCACTTCCGCGGCCGCTCGTCTGTCTCTGGTAAACGATGTTGCCGTGAACAGCTTCACGCAGACCGGTACGGGTTACGTCGAGCTCTCCGGCAAGTCGCTGACCGCCTCAAATGACGTCACCCTGACCAACCTGTCCATTACCAATGCCCCAGGCAGTGCCATTCTGGCAAGCGGCGCTCTTAACCTGGGCAGCGGCTCCATCAGCTCGTCCCAGAGCACCGGCACTGCAGCTCTGCTGCTGGCCGCAGGCTCGAACACCAATCTGACCGGCGTATTTGTCTCTGCCGATGCTGCTGCAGACGCCAGCACGGGTGCTCCTGCCAAGAATCTGGTAGGCGCCGTGACCCTCGGTGCTTCAGGCTATGAAGGCACCTTCGAGGCTGATGAAATCGGCACCCCTGCTTCCGGTCTGACCAAGGGCGTCACCGTTGACGGCACCACGCTGACCATCAACAAGTCTCTGACTGCCACGGCTACGGCTGCGGTTTCCGCCTCCAACGGCGCGACCATTGACGCCTCCTCCGTGACGGGCTCGGCCCTGGCCGTGAGCGGTGCCTCCGCTCTGTCCACCACCTCTGACGGCAATGCGGTCATCATCCTGGACGGCGATAGCGTAGTCAGCTTTGATGTGAGCGACACCACTGCCAAGGGCACCGCCACCCTTACCGACTCCGATGACGACGGCACCTCCAACGTGGCCAGCAATGCCGCCATCGTGCTGGGAGCTGCCACCGATACTCTGAAGCTTGAGGGCTTCAGCTCGGCCGCTGCTGCCGGCGTCACCACGGTCTACAAGACCGAGACAAGCACTCCCACCTCCGCGACCTACGGCAAGGTGCTGTACGACGATGTGGTAACCGCCGTGCTGGGCACCAATGCCGCCGGCGGCTCGCTGCTGCTCTCAGGTATAGATGTCAAGCTCATCGATGCCGACGGCGAGGAAGCCAACCAGAATCTGGGCACTCCGGCCTCCGTGGTTGACTCCGAGTCTGTCGTTGATACCGACGCCGATATGGAAGATACCAACAACGCGGTGAACCTGAACGGCAACAGCGTGGTTGCAGGCTCCGTCGCTCTGGGTGTTGATGACATCGGGGATGATCCGACCGAGGCTGAGATTGCCGCCAAGGAAGTCTCGGACAATACTCTGACTCTGACCGGCAACGCCGGGGATACCCTTGATCTGGTCAATTCCGACTCCGCGGGCAACTTCGTCTCCACCGCCTCCGGCGCCACCGCTGACGTGAATGTCGGCACCGGCGTGACCCTGGGCGTGACCGGTGACGGTGCCCTGGGCAACGTTACGGGCGCCGGCACTCTGGCTGTCAACGACCGTACCGATTTGGAAGATGCGGGCACCGTGACCGTCGAATCTCTGGGCACCTCCGCCGTGGCTGCCGTATACGATGCCTCCGGCAACGTGACCACTGCCGCCGCAGCTCCCGTGGCTCTGGCCAAGGTAACGGTTGATACCGGCACCCTGGACGTCACCGACGGCTCCTATGTGGCTGACGTCACTCTGGGAGACGCTGAGGATGACGCCGCCGTGCTCAAGGGCGAGAGCGTGCTCAATGTGGGCTACGGCACCACGACCGGCACTATCGACGGTGTGGGCACCATTGCCGCCCCGACTCTGAACGTCGGCAACAGCCAGGTGGCTGCCGTGACCACCGAGGTCAACGGCGTGACCATTACCACCACTCCGGCTCAGGCTGCCTCTTCGGTAGACATCAAGGGTGATGTAACCTTAGGCTCCGGCGCTGATGCGGACGAGATTCTGACCCTGGCCGGCACAGTTACCGCCACCGTCTCCGATGAGGTTGATGACGAGGGCAACCCGGTTTCCAACGGCGCACAGATTGACGTCGCCACCTTGAACGTAGCTCAGGAAGCGGCCGTGGCCGTGGGCGAGACCGAGGCTGAAGTGCTGAACACCGGCTTTGCTTCCAGTGTCGTGTTCAATGACGATGCCGTCTTAGGCGACCAGTCCGAGGATGAGGAGGCCACCGTCTCCACCATCGCCGGCTCAAATGTGGTCTTTGACAACCTCGTGCTCGCCGGTGAGAACACCCGCCTGAACATTGAGGATGCCGAGGGTACCTTGGTGGGCGCGACCGAAAAGAGCACCCGCGAGTCCTTCGTGCTGGTCAACAACTGGAGCTTCAACGGCGGCTCCGTGGTCATCGACCCGTCATTCCTCGCCTTGAACACCAACTATCTGACCACTGACGACACCTATACCGCAGGCACCAATGACAGCCGCAAGTCCACCATTGACGGCTATGCCGAGATAGACGGCGACGTGGTAGTAGGCGAAGGCTCCGGTCTGTACCTGGGCAACCTGGGTGCGGTAACGACCGCAGCTGCCGCCGCGACCGCCGTGAACACGGCCATCGGCACCACCTACGGCACCGTGGCCGCCTCTGGCACCAGCCTGACCTTCACTGCTACCACCGGCGTGAATGCCTTAGCCTACATCGGCGGCAACCTGGTCATCGGCAACGGTGACGGGCTCATGGTTGACGGCACCAAGACCACTTCTTCCACGGTCTCGTTGAACAACGAGATTGCGGTGAACAGCGGTTATCTGGTGGTGGATACGGCCAACATCTACTTCGACCAGGAGAACTCCTCGAAACTGACCGTTGCAGGCTCCTCCTCGCGTCTGGTATTGACCGGCGGTTCGACCGTCCAGGCCGGCACCGTGTCTCTGGGCACCGGCTCCGTGGTTGAGAACGCCGCAGGCGCCAACACCATCACGGCTGAGAACGGCCTGACCGTGGCCTCCGACCTCTACATCCCGGCCGGTACTCTCACTCTCGACAATGACTCGGGTGTGACCGCTGCCATCACCGGGCGTATCAGCTCGTTTGCCGTGACCGATGCCAATGCCGGAACGGCAGGTACCGCCAATGCGGGTACTCTCATCCTGACCGGTGATTCGGCCTGGAACGCGACCACCGACTTCTCGCTGACCGCCATCGGCGGCACCACGCCGATTTCGCTGGCCTCCTACGCTGCCGGCACGGTCTATGGTGATTTGACCATCGACACCGGCACCAGTGTTGACGTGACCACCGTTGATTTGGACAACTACAGCGGTACGCTGACCAACAACGGCCGTATCAACGCGACCACCACGAAGGCCTCCACCTTCGCCAACGGTCTATTCAATACCTCCGCGCTGGTACTCACCAACGAGACGGCGAACACCGACACTGCTACCGCAGGTCTGACGGTCACTGCCGGCCAGCTGTGGGTGCAGGACTCCATCACCGCTGCAGGAGCCAGCACCGCGACCACCAGCGTGAACAACATCATAGCTGTGACGGCAGGCACCTTAGGCTTAGGCGGTGAAGGTACCGGCAAGGCCAACGGTGTGGCCCTGAATGTCTCCGGCACCGGCAAGGTTGATGCTTTCGGCACCTGGGCTGACATCGGCGCGACCACCGTCTCCGGCGGTACCTTCGAGGTAGAGGATGACGCGGCTGTCACCGTGGCTTCCCTGACCACCTCCGGCACCGGCGCGGTGCAGGTTGGTGACGGCACTCTGACCGTCACCGGTCTGACCGACGCGGTAGCTGGCAGCATCACGGTCGACGAGGGCTCTCTGGTGCTCAACACCGCCCGTCTGGCTGCCGGCGCCGTGGCGCTCTCGGATGACGCCGACGTCTCCCTGAAGGCCGCCAACGTCGTGACTGCCGGTGATGCGGGCTGGGAGCTGGTACAGAACTCCGCCACCGCCACCAACCCCTCCTACTTCAGGCAGGGCGCGGTGACCGGCGACGCCACCTCCACGGTGCTGCTCTCGGGCATTACCGACGGCTATGACGGCGAGTCCGGCATCTCCAAGGCCGAGCTGCTCTCCCTGTACACCACGCTGTTCAACACCACCGGTACCACCAACCTCTTCCAGGGCACCCTGGATCTGGGTACCACCACGCTGGCTGGCAAGCCGACCGCGGCCGACATCACCTCCGAAGATGACTGGAACGCCGTTCTGGCACGTACCGCCTGGTATGACGAGGCCACCGTCACCAAGGTGACTCCGGCCTCCTCGCTGACCGGCACTCAGGCCTACAACCTGGGCAACGTGGTGCTCAACAACGGTGACGTGGAGCTGGCCAACGCCGCTCCGCTGTCCGTGGGCGCAGGCGCGGTGACCCTCGCCAAGGCCAATGCCTCCGAGTATGCCAGCGCCAGCGGCAACTACGTGACCGCTTCCACCGACGGCACCGAGGAGAAGGCCTTAGGCACCGGCTCCATCCACTTCGTGGACGACGGCCTGGTTACCCTGCAGAACGGCGGTGCGATTAACAACGTCACCACCGGCACCAGCAATACCGGTACGGTAGTCTTCGAGGACGGCACCTCCACGGTCAAGGGCGCCTTAGGTGCGGTTTCCGCCCTGTTGAAGGGTGTCGGTGTCGAGGAAGACACCACAGTGAACGTGGCCGGCAATGTCTACGCCACCGCCATTGGCGTGAATGACAGCGCTGCCCTGAATGTCTCGGGCGACACCGTGACGGCCAACGCAGTGGATGTCGAGGGCGGCTCCCTGAGCGCTGCCTCCGCCGCCTTGACTGCCGCCACCGTTGAAGTCGCCTCCGGCGATGCCGGCGCAGGCTCCGTGACTGCCAAGACCATCACCACCACCGGTAATGTGACTGCCGCAGGCTCCAACGTCACGGCTTCCGATACCGCCGCCGTAGGCGGGGGTCTGACTGCCGCCGACGGCTCGACCGTCAGCGCTCCGACCCTGACGGTGACCGGCGCCACCACTCTGGGCGGCTCCACAGTGAACGCCAACACCGCGACCTTGAACGGTCAGGTGATTGCCGCCAACGGCACCAAGATCAACGTCACCGCCTCCGGCGATGCCAAGGGTGATTTGACCATGGGCGTGACCAACGGCACCATCCTGGCTGCCACCGCCTCGGTCATCGGTGATGCTGACAACGCCTCCGACGGCTCCAAGGTGACGGTTGCAAACCTGCTCACTCTCAACAGTGACTTGGTTGTGCTCAACGCCGCCGTGGAGACCAAGTATGGGGGGGTTCTAAAAATTCACCGTTTTGTCAAAACGACAGAAAATTTGTCGGTGATTTGAAACCACATCTTATAAAGTTTAGTTTTGTGTGTAAAAACAGTGTCTAAAAACGCGACAAACGTAGCACTTTTAACTTATATA
>JAFUGP010000016.1 GCA_017469335.1 Succinivibrio sp.
ATAGTGCAAAATGCACTATGTTTTAATTATAGACAATTATCTAATTAATGTCAAGCAAAAATATGGAATAACAGAGGGATATTGGTCACAAAAAGGGGAGAATTAGATAGAAGTTGGTGTCTTAATTAGGGAAGATGACGAATCTGCGTTTGGAACAGGTGGTAATCGAGCCCGGTGAGTCCGCCATCAAGGAGAGTTCCGACATCTCGGCGGTGGAATGTGAGTTCAACGGCAAATACCCCTTCTGGCACGTGCATAACTTCGAGATTGAGCGCTGTCAGTTCAATGAAGGCGCCCGCGCCGCACTGTGGTACTCCTCTAAGCTGCGCATGCGCGACACCAAGGTGCTCGCTCCCAAGATGTTCAGGGAGATGAGTGAGCTGAGCTTGGAAAACGTCTCCCTGCCCAACGCGCTGGAGACCTTGTGGTTCTGCCGAGAGGTCAGACTGCGCAACGTGCAGGTCGAGCACGGCGACTATCTGCTTTTGGGCAGTTCCGACATCCAGGTTGACAACCTGCAGCTAAACGGCAACTATTCTTTCCAGAAATGCCGCAAGGTGACCGTCAAAAACTCGGTGCTGCACAGCAAGGATGCCTTCTGGGAGACCGAAGACGTGGTGGTGGAAAACTGCATCCTAGACGGTGAATATTTGGGCTGGCACTCCAAAAATCTGCGCCTTGTAAACTGCACCATCTCGGGCACCCAGCCCCTGTGCTATGCCGAAAACTTAGTGCTGGAGAACTGCTCTTTCAGCGCCGATGCCGATCTGGCCTTTGAGTACAGCGCGGTGCGGGCCACCATTCAAGGTCCGGTGCACAGCATCAAAAATCCCCTCACCGGCCACATTAAGGCCCTCTCCTGCGGACAGATCATCTTAGATGAAAACCTGCGCGCCCCGGGGGACTGCGTGATTGAATTGGCTCAAAGCTCATAAGGATTAACACCATGGCTCACTTCGATTTTGACCGCGTCATCGAGCGCCGTAACAGCGGCTGTATGAAATGGGATACCAAATCCGCCCAGGGCCTGCTGCCTTTATGGGTGGCCGACATGGACTTTGAGGCAGCCCCGGCCATCGTGGAGGCTTTGCAGCGCCGCATCGGTCATGGCGTCTACGGCTACACCGAAATACCCGCCGCTTACTACGAGGCCATCGTCAACTGGCAGTTAAAACGCAACTCACTTAAGATAAAGGCCGGGGATATCATACCCGTGCCGGGCGTGGTGGCCGCGCTTACGGCGGTCATTCAGGCCCTAAGCCTCCCCGGGGATCAGCTCATCATGCAGACCCCGGCCTACAACTGCTTTTATTCGTGCACCCGCAACAGCGGGCTGGAACTGCTGCGCAATCCCCTGCGCTATACAGACGGTCGTTTTGAGGCCGATTTTGAACAGCTTTCGCACTTAGCCTCACAGGAGCGTGCCCGGCTGCTTTTGTTGTGCAATCCGCACAACCCCAGCGGCAGACTGTGGAGCCGGGAGGAACTGCTGAAGTTCGGCACCATCGCCCGCGACCATCAGCTCATCGTCATCTCCGATGAGATCCACAGCGATGTCAGGCCCAACGACAGTCATTTCATCTCCTTTGGCAGCATCGCCCGGGAGCTTGGGCTGCGCTGTGTCATTCTCAACTCCCCCTCCAAGCCCTTTAATCTCGCCGGGCTGAGGAACGCCTATATCATCGCGGATGACAGGGAGCTTTACGAGCGTATCAACCGTCAGGTCAACATCAATGAGATCTGCGACTTAAATCCCTTCGGGGTGATAGGCCTCATTGAGGCCTACGAGCACAGTGCCGACTGGCTGTATGCCGTCAATGACTATATCCAGGGCAATTACGCCTTCATGAAAGGCTACATTGCAGAGCAGATCCCCACGCTGCGCACGGTGCCGTTGGAGGCAACCTATCTGTCTTTTATCGATTGCCGGGGTACCGGACTTGCTGATCTGCAGCTAAATCACACTATAAGGCGGGAAGGCCGGGTCATGCTAAGCCCCGGCATTATGTACGGTGAGGAGGGCTCAGGCTTCATGAGGCTTAATCTGGCCTGCTCTAGGACTGTTCTCACCCAGGCCCTTGAGGGCATCAAAAAGGCCCTGGTCTGATCTTCCCGGGAGCAAAATTGGGACAAGAAATAAATCAAAGATAACTGTTGCCCGGGACGACGCCGGGCAGGCGCCCTCAGGCCACCAGAGCCTCCTGGCTCTCTTTGACCTCGGCGATGACATCAAAACCCGCTCCGGCTTCCTTGATGCGCTCGTATTCCAGAACCTTGCCCTCGGCGCTGCGGCGGAATTTCTCCTGCTGCAGGGGTGTAAGTTCGGCGAACACCTCAGGACTTAGCTCACGCTCAAAGGGCGTAAGCGGCTCGGGATTTAGACACTGCGACAAAAACATGGCGCTCTGACCGCCTTGGGAGAGCAATTCGCCTAATGAGGCACTCTGCTCAAAATGCGCGCTCCGGGCGTAATGAGCCTGGGCCGGAGGCAGCGCGAAACGCTTGCGCAGATTTTCATCTCCTACCTGCTGCTCCTGGGGAGTATCAAAAGGCGCGCAGTCGGTGAGATCTTTTGAGAGCATGGAGAGCAGCAGATCGAACTGCGCCCGGTCGCTGCTTTGCAACGCCGTATTCAGCCGGTCTCCTAACTGAAGCTCATCGACTAGATAAGTCTGTCTGATCTCACTGCTAAGCACGTTTATCTCCTTGCCTGAACAGACCCGCACCGCGGTGCGGGTGCGGCGGATGGAGCGCCGCCGCATATTTTAGAACGGCAGTTTTCCAAAAAGCTTTAGGCTGAATTTCAAGCCGTTTTTCTGATTAGGCCACAATGAGATCCGACGCAAAAAAGCCCCGAGACGCAACGGCGCGTTTTCGGGGCAGGAGGAGAGAAAATCTTAATTAAAGCTTATCGAGATCTTATTCTTTTTCCTCGACAATCTCGGCTTCCGGAGCATTTTTGCGCACGCTCTCGATGCCGTTTAAACAGGAGGCTTTCTGCTTGTAGCCCTCCGAGGCAGCGATGATCTCGCCGTTGCGGGCCTTGAGGCGGAATCTGAACTCACCGGCCTTGTCACGGTATACCTCAAACTTGGGATGCTTTTTCTGCTCGAAATTATCGACGGTCTGATCCTCTAAAGCCGCCACCGGAGCGTTGGTTCTCAGACTCTGGATACCGTTCTTGCAGGCAGCATCAGTGGTGTAGGTTTCCGAGGTGGCGATGATCTCGTTGTTGTTGGCCTTGAGATTAAACATCACGCCGCGTTTGGCAGGCTTGATCACAAATTTTCCCATAACTAGACATTCCTCAGTTGGACTAGGCTCCCTCCTTTAGTTTTTGGAGGTATACAGCCTTACTGTGCTTGATTATGGGTGAGTTTTTTTCGGGACGTCAAGATAAGAGTAAATAGAGTGCGAGTGAGTTTGCAAAAAAAGCGCCGTGGTTTTGCGAAAACCCGGCGCTTTTTGCGGAATTTGAGCCAAATTGCCCGAACTCAGCCCACGATCTGTCTGAACATACACCGCAACGGCTCGGCCGCGCCCCACAGCAGCTGATCGCCTACCGTAAAGGCACTGAGGTACTGTTCCCCGAAATTGGCCTTGCGCAGACGTCCGATAGGCACCTGCAAGGTGCCGGAGACCTTAGCCGGAGTCAGCTCCTTCAAGGTTACTTCCTTATGGTTGGGGATGACGTGCACAAACTCGTTGTCACCCTTGATGGCCGATTCGATATCAGCTAAGGACAGTGCGCTCTTGAGCTTGATGAGCAAAGCCTGGCTGTGGCAGCGCATGGAGCTGATGCGCACGCAGTTGCCGTCGATGGGCAAGGTGCCGGGAGCATAGCCCAAAATCTTGTTGGCCTCGGCCTGGCTCTTCCACTCCTCGCGGCTCTGACCGCTCTCCAGTTCCTTGTCAATCCAGGGCAGCACACTGCCGGCTAAAGGCGCACCGAAGTTGGCGGTGGGGAAGGCGGCATCGTTCATCTTCTCCCGCACCTTGCGCTCAATGGTGAGGATAGAGGAGTTGGGATCGGAGAGCTCCGCGGCCACACAGTCCTTAAGTTCACCCATCTGCAGGAGCAGTTCGCGCATGTTCTTGGCCCCGGCTCCCGAGGCGGCCTGGTAGGTCTGGGTGGAAATCCATTCCACCTGACCGGTCTTGATGAGCCCGGCCAGAGCCACCAGCAGCAGACTTACCGTGCAATTGCCGCCGATGAAGGACTTGACGCCGTCATTTAAGGCCCGCGCGATGACGTCGCGGTTGACCGGATCCAGGATGATCTTGGTGTCATCCAGCATTCTCAGCGTGGAGGCCGCGTCAATCCAGTAGCCCTGCCAACCGCTCTGCCGCAAAGCGCTGTAGGTTTTGGTAGTGTAATCGCCGCCCTGCGCGGTGATGATGATGTCCATCTCGCGCAGCGCCTCAAGATTGCCCGCGTCAAGCAGCACGCCGTGATCGATCCCGTCAAAGGACGGCGCCTTCTCCCCGGCCTGCGAGGTGGAAAAGAAAAAACACTGCGCGTGCTCAAAATCGTGTTCCTGCTGCATGCGCTCCATGAGCACCGAGCCCACCATGCCGCGCCAGCCTACCAAACCTAGTTTCTGCATATCCATCCCCTGTCATGCCCCAAGCCTGCTCCCGCAATCTGCGGGATCTGCGACCCAGGGCGTCTGTGTAAGTTCAAGGCAGCCTCATCCTGCCTGATGTGACCTTGATCATAGCTCAGCCCCGCCTGAGGGCGCAAGAGCGCCTGAGGCGGGGTTAGGAACCGGGGTTTATCCGCACTTATGACGTGCCGCCTGAGAACGCGAAGATCTCCTCAATCTGGCGGTTGGACAGATCACCTATCCATTTCTCGCCGGTGGCCACCGTAAGCTCGGCCAGTTCCTTCTTGGAGTTGATCATCTCGTTGATCTTCTCCTCGAAGGTATTGGCGCAGATCAGGCGGTAGACCTGCACGTTCCTGGTCTGACCGATGCGGTAGGCGCGGTCGGTGGCCTGCGCCTCCACCGCGGGATTCCACCACAGATCGTAGTGAATGACCGCGCTGGCGGCGGTCAGGTTCAAGCCGGTACCGGCCGCCTTCAGGGAGAGGATCATGCTGGGCACCGCGCGATCGCTCTGGAAACGGTCCACCATCTCCGAGCGCTGTTTCACCGGTATGGTGCCATGCAGAAAATCAGGCTTAAAGCCCGTCTTTTCCTCTATCCACTGCTGCAGGAGATCGCCCATCTGCTTGAACTGCGTGAAGATGAGGGTTTTGCGTCTGGCCTGCTTTAAGTCTGAGAGCAGATCAAACATCACCTCGGCCTTGCCCGAGAACTCCGGGCCCTTGTGCGGCTCTTCCTTGGAGTAGTGCTCGGGTGAGTTGCAGATCATCTTGAGCTTTTGGATCATGCTCAGTACCAGTGCGTTGCGCACGCCCTTGTCATCGCCGGACTTCTTCATGATCTCCAGCGAGTTGCGTACCTGAGCCTCATAGAGCGCGGTCTGCACCGGAGTCAGCGAGCAGTACTTGTCAGCACTGAGCTTGTCGGGCAGATCGCTGATGATGCTCTTGTCGCTCTTGAGACGGCGCATGATGAAGGGGGCCGTGACCTGCTTGAAGATCTTGACCTTCTCGGCGTCGCGGTTGCGCTCAATGGGACCGGCGAACTCGCGGCGGAACTCATCGGCCGCTCCTAAGAGTCCGGGGTTGGCGAAGTCCATGATGGACCAGTACTCCATCAGACGATTCTCCACCGGGGTGCCGGACATGGCGATCATGCTGTCGGCATTGAGGGCCTTGATGCTGCGGAAGGACAGTGAGGTGCTGTTCTTGATGTTCTGCGCCTCATCGAGCACCAACACCCTGATCTTCATGGTCTTGAAGAGCTTGAGCTGACTGCGCAGCGTACCGTAGGAAGTAAGTATGACCTCAGCCTGGTCATTGAGCGTCTTGTGGGCGCCGTAGACAATATCATGGGTAAGCTTTGGCGCGAACTTGCTGAGCTCGCGCTGCCAGTTGATGAGAATGCTGGTGGGCGTCACCACCAGCACCTGCTTTTGCTTAAGCTCGCCGTCCACACGCAGTTTCTCTAGGCAGGCGATGACCTGCAGCGTCTTGCCCAGCCCCATGTCGTCGGCAATCACCGAGCCCATCAGAGTACGGACGTTGCGCGACAGCCAGCTGAAGCCGCGTTTCTGGTAGGGTCTTAACTCGGCCTGGAGCGTGTCGGGTACCGGCACTTCCTTCTCGGCCATGAGCTTTTGAATGGCATCCTTGATGTCCTGGGAGATGATGACCGGGTTCTCGCCCAAAAAGCCCGACAGCGCGGCGGCGATAAGCCTTTGCTTGCTGAAACTGCTGGTAGACTGGTTTTGCAGCTTGCGGCCGATTTTCTGCGTTATGGACGGGTCGACATAGACAAATTCCGAGCCAAACCGCACCACCTGCCCCTCATACTTGAGCAGCTCGTCAAAATCTTCCTTGGAGATGGTGTGCTCACCTAAGGCCAGTTTCCAGTCAAAGGTCAGCATGTCCGCCAGACCCACAAAGCCGGTGGATTCCTCCCACTTGGAGAGAGTCGAAAGGCTCAGCGAGGAGCGCGGTGAGAGCAGCCTGCGCAAACAGCGCGGAATGATGAGCTTCACGCCCAACAGCTTCATGGCCGGCACCGAGGAGAGAATGACGGGCCCCAAGTCCCCGACGCTGACCATACCCTCGCCCTGCTTGTCCTCCAACAGCTCGGTGAGCACCGGGCAGATGGAGGAGAGACGTGAGACCGTACGCAGACACTCAAAACGGATGGAGGAATACTGGGCGTCGTTGATGATCTCCCCTAAGGGAATGAACAGCTCCTCGGGAGTGCCCTGCACGCCGACCTTGTTAAAGCCCATGCTCACGGCGATGCCGGAGTCGGCCGAAAACCCGATGCGCTCGCCCACCTCAGTGCCCGTGGCGTCCGCCAGGGGATCCTCGACCGGGGCGGTCTGCACCTCTTCCTGCACGTCCTGCATGAAGGCCGTCTCGCCATTTTCGGCGGCAAACAGCACATCATCTTCGTTGGGCTGGTATTCGCGCAGACTGTCCACCACATCCTTTAAGGTGACGTCGTTCTGCTTGGTGCAGTCCGTGAACACAATGACCGGCTGTACCTTGAGGTTCTCCAGATACAGGGGCGAGAGCCAGCTCTCCAGCCCCAGCTTGATGCTCTCCCCTGAGGTGTATTCGGTGATGTCCACGCTCTGGCGGTTGAACAGGGCCGCGCGCACCGGATTGTCATCCACGCTCCAGGTGCCTTTGTGCAGGGCGTAAGCCTCCTGGACATAGCTCTCTATGAAGGCCCCCAGCAGGATCTCGCCCAAAAGCCTGGAGCTTATCAGCTCGGGGCGGCGCTCGATATGCAAAAAGCTCTCGGGCAAAAGCTGCAGCACCCGGCCTGCCGTTTCCACCAGCGCGCTGATGTCCGCGGACATGATGGCCGGGATCCAGCGCACCGCAAAGAAATCCTCAATGGGCTCATAGATCTGCGGCATCACCGCGCCGCTCTGTACCAGCTTGGTGGCAATCAGCCAGATCTGATAGAGCGCCTCCACATCGGGAGGACACTCTTCCAGCGCCTGGGCATCCAGGGCACAGGAGAACATGCAATGCAGCGGCTGATCGTTGTAGTTCTGACGCTGCATGTCGATGGCCTGCTCATCGTAGGGCTTGCCGCTGCCCGTGTGCGGATGCACCGTCCAACAAAGCGAGGGGTCAAAGGAAATGCGCCCCCAGGAGTCCACGCTGATGAGCGGCTTTTTGGTGTTGTAACGCGGCAGCTCCCGGTCGGTGCTGTCCTTGAACTTGGCGGTGGCCACCTTGGCCGCGCGCGTCAGGGTCTTGCGCAGCACCTCGCGCAGATCCCCCTCGGCGTAACCTGCCGGCGCCGCGCTGAACAGTCCCAGCAGGGAATCTAAAATAGGCGGAATGTCCTTGAAGGTCAGTGCCTTGAGGGAATCCAAGCCCAGCTGTTTTTCACCGCTTACCGCCCGCTGATTTAAGATCTCCTTCCAGGAGGGCATTTCGGTCTTTTCCACCTCATCAAGGACAATGCCCTCATCGTGCAACGCCTCGATGATGTCCAGGCCGCGCAGCTCGAAGATGATGAAAGGATTGGCGTCTATTTCCTGGCTTACCTTGTAGATCACCGCCGCCAGATGCTTGCAGGGTACGGCGTAGTCAGGGCAGGAGCAGTGCAGATCGAGATCTTTCCAGCTGCGCGGGAAGATGCTGATCTGGTGGGCCGCAGCGATCTCCTCCACCTTGGGGTCTAACTCGCGCGCCGAGAGCCTGGCCAGGACCACCGGGGATTTGGCAATGGCGGAGATGAGGGTTGCGCGTTCTTTTTCCGTGAAGGGCTTGAGACCTATCTTAACCGAATAGAAGGGATCGTAATTACCCTTGACGCGTGCCTTGATGAGCCCCCTCCTGACATCGGTTTCGAGTTTCATCACCCGTCCGGTGTTGGCATAGGTTTGTCCGCGGGGAATGCGGTTGGCCAGATCGATGCCGCTTAAGGCGTCCAGCCAGCGCTGTCCCCACCAGGTGGTGCCGTATTGAGTGTGCATGGAAATCTCCTGTCTGCTCCAGGGCTGATAAAAGCCAGTCAGGTTAGTGAATAATGCTGTAGTTCTGAAGATTGGCGCTGTTCCCGGGTGGGACAGGCCGCATTGAGGGGCGATCCTAGCAAATGAGCTTCATTTTTACTGTGATGTGGCTCAGAGCGGTAAAACAGGCCCCAAAAGGTATCACGGTCGGATGAAATATCCTCCCTCAGGCAGCCGGCGGTTCAATCAGAGGCAGTGGGACAGGAGTCCAATATCACCACCCGGTGAAAAGAGCCGTCAGTGGCGTCCAGGGTGATATTGAGCGCCCGTCCGTTTTGGATAAGCCTCTTGAAGGCATGATTGTCGCACAAGCCCCGGGCCTTGAGCTCAAGATCATCAAGCAGGGAGCGGCGCTGTTCCTCATCTAGATCGCGCAGAGCCGAGGCATCCTTGAGAATGGTAAGTCCCACGTAACCCTCGCCTTCACTGACCTCCGTCAGAGAGGTACCTTCATCCAGGCGCACCGGCACCCGGGATTTGAGATCCTCCAGCGACAGTTCATCGCGCGGCAGCGTCACCTCAGTGCGGTAGGCGTAGTAGGCCGCGAACATGAGCGCGCACACCGCGATGATGCGGGCGTTAAAGGCCAGCTTGCCCTTTTTGGCACCGCTCTCGCGGCGCTTTATGTAACGCTGGGCCTTGCCATACAAAGAAGGTCCGCCCTGCCCCAGTTCAGATCCGCTCTCCAGGTCCCGGGCACTCTCAGCCTCATTTTGCTTAAGATGCTCCCTGACTGCCTCGGGCAGTTTGTCGCGCAGCGGGACATAACGTTCCCCGCGGATGGCGGCGCTCTTTTCCAGTGCCGCCTGCGCCAGCGGGGCAAACTGCAGTTTCTGCTCAGCAGACTTTTCCTCGCCGGCCTCTGCAGGTACTGCGGCAGCCGCAGCAGTGGCATGCGCCTCATTATTCTCAATGGCAGTCCCGCCGTGGGGCGCGGCCGGTGCCGCGGCAGCGGCCGGTTGTTCCGAATTAGGTTCCTGGGTCATGGAAAACACTTTTGGTGAGTTGATTTAGAGCCTGTCTGCTACTATTATGAAGCTCTGCGAAGGTTAAAGCAAAGAGCGCTTAGGCGCCGCCTTAGCCTGACGCCCGATTTCACTCATTTCACTGTCCCGTTCATGACCACTATCGTTGGAAAGGATGCTCCTCTTGAGGACAGCATCGACCGCTATCGCAATAACTTAAAGTCTCTGGGGTTGGAGGTCGTGGAAAGCGACTGGCTCAATCCCTTGGAGCATGTATTCTCCGTACATCTGGCGCTGAGTGACTGCGCCGCCGTCTACTCCAACGGCAAAGGACCCTCCAAATTGGCCGCTCTGGCCTCAGCTTACGGCGAGCTGTTCGAGCGCCTGGCCACTCACATGGAATTTGCCGACTTCTATCTGGGGCTGGACAACTCCCGCGCTCCCTTTGTGCATTTTCCCGACGAGCGCTGGACCGCCATTCCCGAGGATGACGAGAGCACGCCCCTGCCGCAGGAGGTACTCAACGCCTCGCTGCGCCGTTTCTATACCAAGGGCACCGGAGTGACACTCTCGCACTTGGTCGATCTGCAGTCCTCCTCCTTCTCACGCGGCGTATGCAGCGTCCCCTTTGCCAATGCCCGCAACGGCGAGGTGGTGTATTTCCCCGTCAACCTGCTGGACAATCTCTACGGCTCCAACGGCATGAGCGCCGGCAACACCGAGTACGAGGCCTTGGTGCAGGGTCTCTCGGAGATTTTGGAGCGTTACGCCAAAAAGGAGATCATCTCCAAGGGACTCGCGCTGCCGCCGGTGCCGCAGGAGATCATCGAGCGTTACCCCAACTGCGCCAGGACGCTGCATGATCTGCAGGGCGGCGGGCTTAAGACTGTCTGCTATGATGCCTCCTTAGGCGGCAAGTTTCCGGTGCTGTGCGTGACGCTGTTCAACCAGAGCAACGGCACCTGCTTTGCCTCCTTCGGGGCTCACCCCATCTTTGAGGTGGCGCTGGAACGTACCTTAACCGAGCTGATGCAGGGACGCAGTTTCAGCGATCTCGACAATTTCGAGGAGCCTGAGTTTGACCTGAAGAGAACCTCCGATCCGGTCAACCTCTCCAGTCATTTCATTGATTCCACCGGCATCCTGCCCCTGCAGATGTTCCGCAGGGAGCCTGATTTTCGCTTCGTGGCCTGGGATTTTGCCGGCAACACCCATGATCAGTACAAGGCCCTGCGCTACATGATTGACAAACTGGGCTTTGACATCTATGTGCGCGGTTACGGCGCTCTGGGAGTGCCGGTGTACCGTATCGTGGTGCCGGGCATGTCGGAGATTTATCCTTTGGATGATCTGGTCTACAACAACACCAACGCGGCCATCGATTTTCAGGAGGCGCTGCTCTCCCTGCCCGACTCCGAGGAGAGCGTGGAGACCTACGAGAGCTACCTGAAGGAGCTTGAGGATGAAGATCTCGGCAACGAGACCTTGGTCTGCGCGGTGCTGGGGGTACTGCCCGACGAGGACTCCCCGTGGGCGACGCTGCGCCTAGGCGAGCTCAAATGCCTGCTGGCCTTGGCCGCGCAGCAGTGGAATCCGGCTCTGAGTTACGCTGCCTGGACAGTTAACTACAACCGCGGCTCCTTCCCGCTTTCCCGTCTTAAGTTCTATCAGTGTCTCATGCGGTTGTTGGAGTGCCTGACCGACGCCAAACTCAACGAGAATGACTACGTGGAGGCCTTAGAGAGTCTCTACGGTGAGGCCACCGTAAAGCAGGCGCTCGCCCACGTGGAGGGGCATGAGCGTTTCTGCGGTCTCAAAGGCTCGGATCTCAATTTAAAGGGCTTTACCACCCATCAGGCGCTGCTCTCGGTCTTCACCCGCATCAAGGAAGCCCGCTTGGGGGAGGGAGAGCATGATTAAGCGTCTGACGGCTCTTTTTTTGACCGCCCTCATGCTGGGCAGCTGCGCTTTTTTGGGCGGCTGTCAGAGTGCCTTGGACGGACGGGAGGTCAGCGCGCAGAGCGGCTACTGGGCCGACATGTACCACAAGCTCGGCCGGATCACCCACTACAAACTCTACGGGCGTATCGGCCTTATCACTGAAGACGGCCGGGTCAGCGGTCAGTTCTATCTCACCGCTCTGCCGGACGGGTACATGCTGGAGCTATCCTCACCTTTGGGCACCTCGGTGGCCGAACTGACCGTCTCAGGGGAACACGTCACCTTCAAGACCGAAGATCTCACCTTGCATGACGAGGCGGCGCTGCGGCTGTTCAGTGAGGAATTCAACCTCAGGGTGCCGCCACGCTCGCTGCGCCAGATCATGCTGGGACTGCCGGGCGGCGAGGTCGTCACCGACGCGCAGGGGCGGATCGTATCCTCGCATACCGACGACTACGACATAGTCTACGAAGAGCCCCGCGAGTTCAACGGTTACGCGCTGCCGCTGGGACTTAGCGCCACCCGCGAGGATCTGACCATGAAACTTAAGATCTACGATGTGCTGGAACTGGAGGAACGGTGACGCTCGCGGCGGGCTCTGAGGCTGCAACGGCGCCCGGGCAGGAGTTGGAATTTACCTGCACCTGCCCCTGCAAGCTCAATCTTTTTTTGTACATCACCGGCCGCCGCCCCGACGGCTACCATAATCTGCAGACCCTGTTCGTGGTACTGAACTACGGTGACAGACTCAGCGTAAAGGTTTTGCCGCACAGCGACTTACTGAGCCTTAAATGTGACTTGGAGATCCCGCCTGAGCACAATCTGGCCTTAAAGGCCGCCCGCGCCCTGCTCCCCTACCGCCGCAACGGCGCCGGCGTGAGCATGACGCTCAGGAAGGTTCTGCCCCCGGGCGGCGGCATCGGAGCAGGCTCGGCAAACGCCGCCGCGGTGTTGCTCATCCTCAACGAATTATGGGACTGCCGCCTTGCCGAGGGACAGCTGATTGATCTGGCAGCGGCCTTAGGAGCCGACGTGCCCGTCTTCATCAAGGGAACAACCTGTCTGGGGGAAGGCATAGGCGAGATTTTAACCGAGGTGGACTACCCGCAGCGCTGGTATACCGTATGCAACCCCGGCTGCAAGGTGCCAACCGCGCAGATGTTCGCCTCAGCTCTGCTCAAAAAGGACTTTAAACCAAAAAGCCTCACGCAGCTGTTGCGTATGGACTTTGACAACTGCTTTACCGCCGTAACTACCGCATTGTTTCCGCAGGTGGCAGCCCTGCTCAAGCTGCTTGAAAACTGCCCGGGCTGCGTGCAGCACGGCATGAGCGGCAGCGGCTCCTCCTGCTTTGCCGCCTTTGACAGTGAAAACGCGGCCAAAGAGTGCTGCGCCAAATTAAAAAGGCAGGGGCTTGCGGCCTTCACCGCCCGCTCCTGCCTTAAAAATCCCGTTAAAGCAGCCCTCTCCGAGGGCCTGGCATCTCAGCTTAATTGTCCTTGATCTCTTCTCTGAAGAGCAACGCCAGAACCTCTTTGGACAGGCGGGACTGCGCGGCCACCGTCATCAGAAACTCCTGATGATCGCGATAGTCAATGTGCAAGCCCAGTTTGTCATGCGCCGCGATGACCTTGGGATCGGTGAGCACCTCCTTAAAGAGGGCATCGTAGAAATCCACCACCCCGGCATCGACCTGAGCCGGAGCGGCCAGACCGCGCATGGTACCCCACCACATGTCGTAGTAACCCAGCTCAGAGAGTGAGGGTACCTCGGGGTAATTTTTCATGCGCTCATGCGAGAACACACCCAGCACTCTGAGTTTCTTGCTTTTGAGCAGCTCCTTCACATCCGAAGACTTGGCACAGCTGAAATCCACCCGCCCGTCTAACAGGGCCTTTAACTGATCGGCGGTGCCGTCACGGTCCAATCGCTCGTACTTAAAGGCGGCCGAGCGGGCAAAGAGCTCGACGGCGATGTGGTTGGAGGCGCGGTAGCCGTTGGTGGAAACCCTGAGATTGCCGCTGTCACGGGCCGCCTGCACCAGCTCATCTAGGCTCTTAAACTTGCTGTCGGCTCGGACAACCACCACTGCCGTCTGGGTGACATGATTGACCAGCGGCTTGAGATCCGTGACCTTAAAGGGCGCGCCGGGCTCATTGGCCAACGTGGTGAAAGTGGGCAGATTGATATAGCCGATGGTAAGGCCGTCGGGCTTGGCCTTGGTAAGTTCGGTCCACCCGGTCATGCCGTCATCGCCGGGCACGTTCTTGACCACTACCTTATGCTTAAGACGCTTTTGTGCCTCCTCAGCAAGCAGCCGCGCACAGGTGTCGGTGGCCGTACCGGCCTTGTAGGCAACGACAAGAGTGATATCGTCCTCAGGCTCCCAAGCCGCAGCCGCGGTGCAACATACCGCGCCCACAAGCAGTGCCATGAACTGTCTTACCTTGCTCATTGTTCCTCCTGATAGGTGAGTTTCAAATATGCGCCTGTAGACCTAAATGGTCTGGAACATGGCCGAAATTGACTCTTCGTTATTGATGCGTCTGATGGCCTCTGCCAGCATGGGAGCCAAAGTCAGCACCCTGAACTTGGAGAGACCGCGAAAACTCTCGGTAGCCGGGATGGAATCGGAGACCACCAGTTCGTCGATGACCGAGCCTGAGATATTCTCAAAGGCCGCTCCGGAGAGCACCGGATGAGTACCGTAGGCATACACGCTGCGCGCCCCGCGCTCCTTTAAGGCGGCGGCGGCCTTGCACAGGGTACCGCCCGTGTCGATGATGTCATCCACGATGATGCAGTCCCTGTCCTTGACCTTGCCGATGAGATTCATGACCTCCGAGACATTGGGGCGGGGACGGCGCTTGTCGATGATGGCGATGTCGGCGTTGTGCAGCAGTTTGGCAATGGCGCGGGCACGCACCACCCCTCCCATGTCCGGGGAGACCACACAGGGATCGTTGAGATTGCGCCCTAACATGTCATCGACAAAAATCTGGCTGGAGAAGCAGTTGTCCACCGGCACATCAAAGAAACCCTGGATCTGCTCGGCATGCAGATCTACCGTCAGCACGCGGTCCACACCTACCGAGGAGAGGAAATCGGCCACCACCTTGGCGGTAATCGGCACACGCGCCGAACGCAGGCGCCGGTCCTGACGGGCATAGCCAAAATAGGGGATCACGGCGGTGATACGCCCGGCCGAGGCCCGGCGCATGGCATCAATCATGACAATGAGCTCCATCAAATTGTCATTGGTGGGAGCACAGGTAGACTGAATGATGAAGATATCGCAACCGCGCACATTCTCGTCAATCTGCACATGAATTTCGCCGTCGCTGAATCTGTCCACGATGGCAGCTCCCAACTGCGTGTAGAGTCTGGAGGCAATTTGTTTGGCCAGCTCGGGAATGGCGTTCCCGGCAAAGAGCTTCATATCAGCCATAACTTAAACTCGCTTGTATATGCTCAAAAAACAAGAACCCAAGCGACCGCTGCACAGGCGGCCACAGGTGGGCATTATTATAGCGCGGGGCAGACTGCCAAAAATTGCCGCATAACTCGTTTCAGGCACAGAGCAGCGCAAAGATCCCCCAGGTCTTGATAAACCCAAGATGCCGGACCTGTTCTTTTGAGTTAAGCTAGGCGAGGGATTTTCAGGAGGATACGCCATGCCATTTAGCGATGAGTTTTTGTTCGGCGCTGCCACGGCTGCCTATCAGGTGGAGGGCGCGGCCGGTGAAGACGGACGCGGCCTGAGCATCTGGGATGTTTTCTGCGCCGAACCCGGACACATTTATGAGCAGCATACGGCCGCGCGCTCCTGCGACCACTATCACCACACAGATGAGGATCTCAACCTCATGGCCGCGCTGGGCCTTGAGGCCTACCGTTTCTCGGTCAGCTGGCCGCGGGTGCTCCCCGAAGGTACCGGCAAGATCAACGAGCGCGGACTTGATTTTTACGAGCGTCTCACGGACGCTCTGTTAGAGCGCGGCATCACCCCCTGCCTTACCCTCTACCACTGGGATCTGCCCTATGCCCTCTATCTTAAAGGCGGGTTTTTAAATCCCGACAGTTCCAGGTGGTTTGCCGATTACGCCGCGCTTATCGCCAAACGCTTAGGGGACAGAGTCAAATACTTTGTCACCCTCAATGAGCCGCAGTGCATCGCGGGTTTGGGCTATTTAACCGGAGAGCACGCCCCGGGGCTTAAGGTCGGAGTCAGGGATTTCTTCTTGCTGTGGAATAACCTGCTGCTCTCCCACGGCCGGGCGGTAAGCGCCCTGCGCGCCATCTCCCCTGACTTCAGAATCGGCGCCGCGTCCACCGGGACGGTCTGCTACCCTGCCGACGATTCTGCCTGCTCTCTTGAGGCTGCCCAAAAGAAAATGTTCAACCCCAGCGGCAATCTGCATGAGGACGTGTGGAACATCGGACTGTGGACCGAGCCTCTGTACGGAGGATGTTACTCAGAGAAACTCCATGAGCTCTATGCGCCCTACCTTAGCGATCCGACAGAGCAGGAGTGGCAGGAAATCTCACAGAAACTTGATTTTCACGCCCAGAACATCTACCACGGACAGGCGGTCAGGGCAGACGAGGAGGGCAAGGTACAGGCAGTGCCCTTTGCCGCGGGGTTCCCCCGCAACAGCATGGGCTGGCCCATCACGCCTGACTCGCTTTATTACGGTCCCAAGTTCCTCTATGAGCGCTACCATCTGCCCGTCATCATCTCGGAGAACGGCATGGCCGCCCATGACTGGCCCGATGAGCAGGGGGAGGTCCATGATCCTCAGCGCTGTGAGTTTCTCAGGCGCTACCTTACGCGCTTAGAACAGGCTCTCTCAGACGGCGTTGACGTGGCCGGGTATTTCGTGTGGAGCCTGTTGGATAACTTTGAGTGGAGCTACGGTTTCTCAGAGCGCTTCGGTCTGGTCCACGTGGACTACGAGACCTTGAGGCGCACGCCCAAGGACTCGGCCAGGTGGTATGCGCAAACCATCAAAAAGCGCACGGTCCTGCAATAACGCTGCCTCGCCGGACCCGCAGGGCCACAGGTTGAATGGCAGACTCATCTGCACTAAGATGAGCGCTGATCTGCAACAGGGCCCCTGACCGCCACCGAGGATACTTATGCTCTCCTACCGTCATCTCTACCATGCCGGCAATCATGCCGATGTGCTCAAGCACCTTACCTTGTGTCTGATGCTGCGGCATTTAAATGCCAAGGACAAACCCTACTGCCTCATCGATACTCACGCGGGGGCCGGAGTTTACGAGCTTAGGTGTGCCGAGGCGCAAAAGAACCTGGAGTTTCAAAGCGGAGTGGAGCGCATCGCGGACTGTAAGGCGCTCATGCAGTCAGTGCCCGAATACTACGAGGTACTTCATAAAGCGTATCAGCGCTCGCCTAGCTGTTACCCGGGCTCTCCTTATTTTGCCGCCTCCTTGAGCCGTGAGAGTGACAAACTGTGGTTTTTCGAGCTGCATCCGCGTGATGAGCAGTCGCTCTTTGAGCAGTTCCGTCAGGATCCGCGCATTACGGTGCAGCGGCGCGATTCTCTGGCCGCGCTCAAGGCCATCCTGCCGCCGCAGCCTAGGCGAGGTCTGTGCTTTATCGATCCGGCCTTTGAGGAACAAAACGAGTATTACGAGGTTCTGAAGGCCCTAAAGAGCGCGCTTAAACGCTGGAACACCGGGATCTTTGCCCTGTGGTATCCGGTGCTCGGCCGGTTGCGCGACTACTCCAAAAATCTCAGATCGGAAAGCAGACGCCTTAACGTCCCTCTGCTGCAACTTGAGCTCAGGGTTAGCGCACAGGGCGAGGATCTGGGCATGTGCGGCTCGGGCCTGCTCATCTACAACTACCCCTTCGGTCTGGAAAAAGAACTCTCCTCAGTGCTGCAGATCCTAAAGCCTCTGTTGTGCTCCCGGGACGGCCTTACCGAGCTTAACGTACTGGTACCGCAACCATGAGAGTTACAGGCAAGATCTCAGGGGCTCTGGTGGTGAGTTTAAGACTGGGGCTGACGCTGCTCGTGGTGGCCTGCGTCTGTGTCCCTCTGAGCGCACAGGCCATGGCCGATTTTTTAAGCGGCAAAAAGGAGGTCTACTACCTCTATTCGCAGTTAGATGCTCCCGTTACCTTTTACTGCCGCTGCCCCATTCTCTTCGGAAACGATGGTGGGGCTGCGCTGGATGTCAAAAACTGCGGTTACAACCGGTATCGCGAGCACATCAGGATTAAGGGGGCCGGCGCAGACAGCGCCCGCGCAACGCGTCTTGAAGTCGAGCACATCATGCCGGCCTGGGAATTCGGCCACGAACGCAGCTGCTGGACTGCGGGCAAACGCAAGGGCTGTCAGCGCCGGGACGCAGGCTTTAACGTCATTGAGGGAGATCTGTGGAATCTGGTGCTGGTCATCGGTGAGGTCAACATGTACCGCAGCAATTACCGCTTCTCCGAGTGGAACGCCCAAAAATTCCTCTGCCCGGACTGTCGCATGAGCATAGACGTCAAACACCGTCAGGTACAGCCTCCCGAGCACACCCGCGGCTTAATCGCCCGTACCTATCTGTATATGGCCAAGGAGCACGGTATCCGTCTCTCCGAGGCTCAGCGCCGGCTCATGCAGGTGTGGGACCAAAGGTACCCGCCAGATGACTTTGAATGCAGCAGAGCCGAGCTCATAAAAGTACTTCAGGGCAACGACAATGAGTTTGTGTCGGCTAAGTGCCGCAGCCAGGCTGACACACCAAACCCCAAGCGCCAACCCTCTCGGATCAGGCAATCTGAGGCGGCCCCATTGCGTATCAGCGGCACACCCGCCACTGAGTGACACTGAATAAGCCCAGGTCAAAGCGGCAGACTACACCTCGTTCTTACCGCCTGAGAGTGCGTTTTTCACGGCCTTGTTGATATCGGCGCGGAAGAACTTGCGCTCGTAAAAGGTTGAGGGGATCTGATCGGATAACCAGCTGTTGATGTTCCAGAAAGCATGCTGCAGATCGGAAGAGAAATGCCAGGGCGCTACCTTATAGGCATAGAACCTGTACATGTTTTTCATGACATTGACACTGTACCGCACCTCAAGAGTATAGATATACTCCACGTCCTGATGCAGACAGTCGGCCACGGTGCAGTTGCCCGCGGACATCAACAGGATCTCGTTGGCCAACCGTTCGGCTCCGGGAGGCAGTTTCTTTTTTTCGCAGTCCGCAATCAGGTCAAGCAGCGCCATGCCCATTCCGCCCACACTGCGGTCACGCTCGGAATACCCCGCCAGCCAGCCGTCATAGTTGGCATAGATGACCAAAGGCAGATGTCTGGCCTCGAACACGATGATACTGGCGCTGGTGCTCATAGGGCTCTCCTAAGACTTAGCAAAGGACAGATTTTCCTCTCAGCGTTTGCCAAAAGCCTGAGAGCTGGCATCAATAATGGCTTTGATGAGAGCGTCGGCCCAGGTCACGGCCCGCAGGTAGGCGGCATAGACCTGCTCTTTGGTAAACCCGAAACCGGACTTGCCGGAGATCTCGTTGACCGTCTCAAAATCATGCTGCTCCAAAGCGCGCACGTAGCGTATCACCCGGCCTAGCGTGGTGTTGTCAAAGGCGAAATAGGAGGCCGGCGCGTTGAGCATGAACTCATCGCACACTGCGGCGTATTTATCGTGGATATACAGATGAATCAGCGATAAAAATCCGGACATGAAGGCCTGACGGTTGTCATAGTCGTCGCAGGGTTTCTCAGCTAATATTTCCACCATTTTGCCACGGATGATGCCATGCAGGAGCATCTCCAGATCGGTGCTCAGAGGGTTGTACTCGCCGGCCTCGGCCGGGCGGGTGTATTTATCCGCCAGACAGAGCAGGCAGTAGCCCAGCGCCACGCTGAGCAGATCGCGCATGTCCTTCTGGGTGAGCTTGTTGACGTTGCTGAGCATCATGCCGCCGCTGTGAATGGTCAGCTCGGTGACTTCCTTGGAGCTTAACAGACCTTTCATGGCCGCACCGAAGATGGGATACTCCCCGGCCAGTTTGCCCAAATCCTTCAAATCGTAGATCCCCGAAAAGAGCTCGGCGAAGGTGCGCAGCAGTACATGCTGCCAGGCCGGACGGGCCTCGTAGGGCAGACGGATCGGTTCGACCATGCCCAATACCAGATCGTACTTGGACGCCTCCTCCCGGGTAAACAGCTCGCCATAGGCTTTAAAGCCCACCGCCTTTAAATTGGGATTTTGCTGTTTAAGACCATTTAGGGCCGTCATGAGGCCCTGACGCTCGTGGTTGTCGACCAGAATATAATCCAGTGCCGCTATGAGGCTCGGATCATGGGAGAGATCGCCCAACACACCCACCTGAGCGGCAAACTGCATGCCCATCTTCTTGAGCTCGAGCATAGCCTTGGCATCCCCTTCCTCCAACTTGCAGGAGTCAGGCAGCCTTAAGACAATCTTTTTGGGATCATAACGGATGGGTTTGCGCAACCACATCTGCGAGAGCGGTGAAGGAATAAAGACCCGCTCTTTGCCACGCGGCGCGAACAGCTCCATGGTGGGAGTAGGCAGCACCTTGGTGAGCAGATTGGGCAGCTGGGCCTTGCTCATGGGCTCACCGGCCAAGGTATGTCCGGGCGAGAGCACCATGTAATACAGGCGGGTGGTTCCTCCCGAGTCCTGCAGAGGCACACGCTCGTAGATGCAGCATTTATCCCGGGCATTGCCCGTATCTGTGCCCGGAGGCGCACTCTGGTATCTTAATTCCGCCATAGCCTTAGGTTTGCTGTTGTTATTGTGGTTGTTGAAAATCGGCCCTTACGTCTTCATCTTAATGAAGAACTCACAGCCGTTCAAGCAACTTGCGGTGCACACCGTTAAAAGATCCATTGCTCATCACCAAAATGCTGCTGCCGGGGGTGGCGGCGTTCACCACCAGCCTTTGCAGCTCCTCAAAATCCCGCGTGACCTTAAGGGGTTTGGCACTCTCGCCTGAGAGAGCCTCCACCTCCCAGTTAACGCCGGGCCCGGCAAAGACAAAAATCTCATCGGCCTCCTGCAGCGCAGGCGCGAGCGCCTGACGTATGGCTCCCATCTTCATGGTGTTAGAGCGCGGCTCAAATACGGCAATGAGCTTGTCCTGAGGATCAAGATGCTCACGCAGACCGTGAATGGTGGCGGCGATGGCCGTCGGGTGATGGGCAAAGTCATCATAGACCCTAACGCCGTTTTTCTCACCTATGAGCTCCATGCGACGCTTGGGCAGCTTAAAAGAGCCCAAAGCCTGTATGGCGGAGTGCTCAGTTATCCCCACCGCCGCTGCGGTCTCGATGGCCATCAGGGCGTTTTGTACGTTGTAATCGCCGGTGCACTCGAAGTTCACCTCACCTAAGGAGGTATCTCCCCTTCTTACCTCAAAGGAGCTGCCGTCGCTCTTTTTCTTGAGCGCGTGCAGCCACGCGGCATCCCCTACCCTCTTTAAGTGTGACCACAGCCCCATCTGCACCACTTCCTCCAGGTTCCGATCCCGGGCGGGCATCACAATCTGCCCCTCCCCGGGGATGGTTCTGATGAGATGGTGAAACTGCTTTTGAATGTCCCGCACCGAGTCAAAAATGTCGGCGTGATCGTATTCAAGATTGTTCATGATCAACACCTGCGGGTGGTAGTGCACGAACTTCGAGCGTTTGTCGAAGAAAGCGCAGTCGTATTCATCGGCTTCGATGACGAAATATTCGCTGTCGGTATTGCGCGCCGAGATCCCGAAATTACGCGGAATGCCGCCGATTAAAAACCCGGGGTTAAGACCGCATTTATCAAGGATCCAGGCGAGCATTGAAGAGGTGGTGGTCTTGCCGTGGGTCCCTGCCACCGCCAGTACCTTTTTGTGCACCAAATAGTGCTCCTCCAGCCACTGCGGACCTGACACATAGGGCAGATGCTCGTTTAAGAGGCGCTCGATGACGGGCATGCCGCGCTTCATCACGTTGCCCACGATAAAGAGATCGGCCCCGATGTCAAGCTGCGCTGGATCAAAGCCCTCGATAAGCTCAATGCCGGCGTTGGTAAGCTCGGTGCTCATCGGCGGATAAACATTCTGATCCGAGCCTGTGACCTTAAATCCTGCCTGACGGGCGATCATGGCGATGCCGCCCATAAAAGTCCCGCAGATCCCCAAGATATGAATATGCATGGCAAATCCTTGTTTGAAAATTAGGGGCAGACGACGCTTCCTTATCGTCTGCTCCTTACATTGGTAACAATCCCCGGGCTATGGTTGCTCTGTGCTGCAATCCAGATAGGGCTTAAAGGCGCTGCTGTAACGTGCCTGAGGCTTGCCGTCCACCATCTCGATGACGTAAACGGCCAGATCGTTTTGCTCGGCAAAGGAGAGCGCCTTGTCAGCCCCCATGACGAGCAATCCGGTATCCAGGGCATCGGTCTGCAGCGCCGTAGGAGCAATGACCGTTACCGAGACGGTCTGATGCTGTACCGGATAGCCGCTGAAGGGATCGATGATATGAGAGTAGATCCTGTCACTGTCAGGATCTTTGAAAAAATTACGGTAAGAGCCGGCGGTAGACATGGCCTTACCTAAGGGACAGACGGCCACGAACACCTTATGCTCAGGGGTGGTGGGATCCTCGATGCCGATTTTCCAGGGCTGACCTTTGGCATTTACCCCTTTGGATCTGCTGGCCCCGGCCACGGATACCAGATAATTTTCAACCCCGCGGGCATCTAGCTGCGCTGCCACGGCATCTGCCCCCAGGCCTTCGCCTACCGTGGCCAGATCAAATTGGACCTCAGCTGAGGCGCGTCTTAAAGCATAAGCGCCCTGCTCAGCGCGGTTGATTTCATATTTATCCAGGCCTACCTGGGAGGACGCCTGAGCGATCTGGTCCTGCCTTGGGGCATGCTGTCCTTTGGGATCGGCCCCAAAGCCCCACAATCTGACCAGAGGTCCCACCGTAATATCCATGGCTCCGCCCAACTGCTCGGAGTAGTGACGGCAGGCGGCCATGAGTGCGCCCAGATACTCTGAGAGTTCGACAGTGTTGTCAGTAGAAGCGTTTACCTTGCTGATTTCGGAGTTTTCATCAAAGCCGGAAATAACTGAGGTGATCTGCTCAAACTCGTGCTCGGCAGTTTGCTTGAGCATCTGCGCACCGCCCTGAAAAGCCCCCGGTACCTGTATGCTGTAAAAAGTGCCCATGGTCTTGCCCTGAACATTGACCGTAGGCTTGGTTTTATCTGCCTCACCGCAGGAGAGCAGAGTTGGGATGGTGCCCAGGATGGCCAGGGCCAGAAGTGCTGAGGAGAAAATACTTTTAATCATGAGAAAAACCAAAGCCTGCCTGAAATTATCTCTCAGACAGGCCACATCAATATCACTCAGACTGCTCTTTGCAACGCCTGAGCCTGATTGGAAAACTAAACCTGCCGGTGCGGAATGCTCTGCGCCACACGCTCGCAATGCTCATCAATCTTATGGGATTTATCACCGGCATAGCCGCACAGGGCGCTGTTGCAACTGGCACAGCTCATGCCTTCCATGATCTCGGCCATGGCCTGATCCTCGGTTTTTAACGGTCTCTTACGCAACATCCCCAGCGCCAGAGCACCGGCGAAGAGCACAAAGAACAGGAAACTAAACAAGAACATCCACATATCTACCTCCCAGGCAAGACCTCACAAAGCTTGAGCGGTGTGGCAGAGCTGCCTTAGCGCACAGCATACCCCCACTATATCCTAAATTGGGGTTTTGGCACCAAATTTCAAGTGCTCGGTCCCAGGCCTGAGCGGTTATAATTACTGCAACCTGCAGGCGGCATTCCTGCCACCCACGGGGGTGAAGAAACACTCAGATCTTGAGTTAAAGGAGCGCACAGGGCGCCTTAGGATAAGCAGGCAGTCTCGGCTAAGTTCTTAGCAGAAATGACGTAAATCCTTCTGCCTGCCCACAGCAATAAATAAAACCATGACCGAGGCGCATCTGCCCGGTGGTGGTGATTTTTAACCCAAACGTCGTCTGAACTCAGAACAACAACTTGAAAATCAGGCGGCTTAACGAACGGTGACACACATGCGTACCAGCAAATATCTTCTCTCCACTCTCAAGGAAAATCCGGTTGAGGCGGCCATCGCCAGTCACAGGCTGATGCTGCGGGCAGGTCTCATCCGTCAGATAGCCTCGGGCATTTATACCTGGTTGCCCACCGGCAAAAGGGTGCTCGCCAAGGTGGAGGCCATAGTCAGAGAGGAGATGGACGGCATCGGATCCCTGGAAATCGCCATGCCCATGGTGCAGCCGGCCGAGCTGTGGCAGGAATCAGGCCGCTACTCCAAATACGGTCCGGAGTTGTGCCGTCTCAAGGATCGCAAGAAAAACGAATTTGTGCTGGGACCTACTCATGAGGAAGTGGTCACGGATATCGCCAGACGCGAGATTAAGTCCTCAAGACAGCTGCCCTTGTGCGTCTACCAGATCCAAAACAAGTTCCGCGATGAAATCAGGCCGCGTTTTGGCATCATGCGCTCACGTGAGTTTGTGATGAAAGACGCCTACTCTTTCCACCTCGATCAGCAGTCCCTGGAGCAGACCTATCAGGATATGTATGACGCCTACAGCCGCATCTTCACGCGCCTGGGGCTCGTCTTCAGGCCGGTTGCGGCCGACAACGGCGCCATCGGTGGCAACAAGTCCCATGAGTTTCAGGCCCTGGCCGATGCCGGTGAGGATATCATCGCCTGGTCGGACGGCTCGGATTATGCCGCCAATATCGAGATGGCCGAGGCTCTGCCGCCAACCGGTGAGCGACCTGCCCCCGGAGCGGCCTACAGCAAGGCCGCCACCCCCGGCTGCCACAGTGTGGACGAGGCGGCGCAAAAGCTGGAGATGCCCTCAGAGCAGGTGCTCAAGAGCCTGGTAGTACGCGGGGAGGCCACCGAGGATGACCGCTATCCGCTCATCATGCTCTGCCTGCGCGGCAATCAGGAATTAAACGAGGTCAAGGCCGGCAAAATCCCGGGGGTAAGCAATCCCGTGGAGTTCGCCACCGAAGAGGAAATCATCGACTTCACCGGTGCCACGCCGGGCTCCTTGGGACCGGTGAATTTCCCCGGCCGGATCCTGGTCGACCACAATGCGGCTCTGATGGGCAACTTCGCCTGCGGTGCCAATGAGACCGGCTATCACTTCATCAATGTCAACTGGGATCGGGACGTGCCCAAGTACGAGGTGCTGGATCTGCGCAATGTCGAGGACGGTGATCCCAGCCCGGACGGCAAGGGCACTCTGCATCTGCGCAAAGGCATTGAGGTGGGTCAGGTCTTTATGCTCGGCACCAAGTACTCCGAGTCCATGCAGGCCGTGGTCATGGATGAGAAAGGTCAGGACCGGCCTCTGGTCATGGGCTGCTACGGTATCGGTGTGACCCGGGCCATTGCCGCCGTCATTGAGCAGAATCACGATGAACGCGGCATCATCTGGCCTGAGGCCATCGCGCCCTTCAAGGTTGCCATCATCGCCATCAAGTACCACTCCTCGCAGGCGGTTCGGGAGACAGCCGACAAATTGTATGAGGAGCTGCAACAGCGCGGTGTCGAGGTGCTCTTTGACGATCGCGACGAGCGTCCAGGGGTGATGTTCGCCGATATGGAATTGATCGGTATTCCTCATCTCGTCACCATCGGTGACAAGAGCTTAAAGGACGGCCACATCGAGTACAAACTGCGCCGCAGCGGTGTCAAGGAAGAACTCGACGCAGGCCGCGCCGCAGATGAGATCATCGCCAAGCTAAGCTCAGCTCAATAGGAAACATGGCATGTCCGGGCAAGCTGAGAGTGTCGAGCAATTTATCGCCCGCTCCCGCGAGGTTTCGCTGACAGCCTTAAAGGGCTGTCCGGCGCAGACCTATACCCAGATGAGTGAACTGCTCGATAAGCTCTCGGGCAGTTTCTCGCTGTTCAATGAGAATTTCCCGTCTGCCTTTGGCGAGTTGGTCGCACAGCTTTTGGCCGCACAGCAGATAGACGATTTGCTGTGCATCTCGGACTTTTTGGGCTTCGAGCTGCCTTATGTTCTAAATTTTTCACGCAACACACGTATGTAAATTAATAAACGCACCATACCTCACAATTTCTTTTGTTATCGCTCTATAAATTGCTCTATAGAGCGATTTTTTGTGCTATAACTAGACGTAGTTAGGTACAGCGTATATG
>JAFUGP010000194.1 GCA_017469335.1 Succinivibrio sp.
CATGCCCGAATTTTACCCCTTCTAGTAAACTTTACTATAGAATAAAGGCAAAATTCAAAAAGTCAACATAAAAATTGACTGTATTTTAGGAAATTGGCAAAATTTACGAGACTAGTAAAAAATCTGGTGCGAGTTTAGGATGTAACGGGCGAGATTGTCGCCCGGGATACGGACAAGGCCATCGACCTGTATGAACAGGCGGTTGCACATGGTGAGCCTTATGGCAATGAGTGCATCGGACAGCTGTATTTTGAAGGCGAGGTAGTACCGCGCGACTATGCCAAGGCCTTTGAGTATTTCACCAAGGATAAAAAGAAGAAATCGTTCATAACTGACTATTATTTGGGAGAAATGTACCGACTGGGTCTGCATGTCTCCCAAGATCAGAGTGAAGTCTGCCGCCACTACGCCATCATCGCGCGGAGCAAAAACAAACATCCCGAAGTTGATGACTACTACTGGCGTGCGGCCTACCGTCTGGGTTGTGCCCTCCACCGGGGCATGGGTATCAAAAAGGATTTGAAGGAGGCTCTTCGTCTCATTGAGATCGCCCGCGACGAGGGGTATACCGAGCATGAAATCATTGAGGGTGAAGGCATCACCGAAGATGCCATGTTTGTGGAATGGAGCGACCTGTGCCGTGAATTAGGCAAATTCTGAGTTTGTACACAGAGATCAGTAAGAGAAATTGCTCACGGCGATTAACTCAGCAAAATCCTTGGCTTGTTTTTTTACGTATTGTCTAAGTCAATGGGCAGACGTGCTCCCGGGCCCAACGCAATACCTCGCTCAAACGCTTTTGGTATCAGCCATCTTCAGTTGTTTTAATCCATATTATCCCTAATGAAAAGTTCGGGAACTGGAACTACCTACTCAAACCACAAAATTGAGCGTTTATTGTTTAACAGTCCCCAACTCGATTGTCTTTGGTGGTATAACAGGTCAACAATTATGTGTTTTCAGTTGAAATGGATCGATGCGGCAGGAGAGCGGATCGCCGCCCGGCAGGAGAGCGGATCACCAAGATAAGCGCCCCAACTTAAAATTCCCCCCTAAATTTCATACCTCCCACACTCATTGCATAAAATTCTCCTTGCGTCTTTTTTGACGCCTTTCCTTTTGTTTAACAAACATTTTTATTCTTAAGGAGAATGATTATGGCACTAAATGCATCCCAGATAAGGCACATTGCGACCCTTCACTATGAGAATGGTAATGGTAACCGCGAGATCGCCAGAACGGTAAGCTTCGCCGGGGCCGCCACAGTAAGCCGGGTACTTACTGAAATAGAGGGCTGCGGCATCGCATACGAGGAGCTGAAAAAGCTCTCCGACGACGACTTCATGGCAACCATAAGGCCGGCTACTGCGGTGGTCTACCTTGAGCCCGATATGGAGGAGATTTACGAATACTGGGAGAAGGACCGCAAAGCGCCACTTCACGCCGTCATCACCGAAACTTATCTGGCCGCACAGCTTCCTACGGGGATGAAGTTCTACTCCACCAAGTACGTGATGGCGCTGTTCTCCAGATGGCTGGCAGAGAATAAGGGGCGAAGATTTGTCAGCCAAATCCCGTGCCTGCCCGGGGACTTTCTCGAAATCGACTTCAGCGGCGACAATTTTCTGTGGCTGCCCAACAGGGGCGACTTACATTACCTGCGGATTTTTGTCGGGGTGTACCGGTACTCAGGTCTTATTTTTGCCAAGGCCTATGAGGACGAGACCACTCCATCCTGGCTGGACGGTATCATCTCCAGTTTTGAGTACGCGGAGGGTGTGCCCAAAGTCGTCGTTCTGGACAACACCACCTCACTGGTAGTAAGGCCTGACCGCTTCCAGGGTGAGGTCAACATGGCCATGAGCCAGCTGTGCAATTACTACGGTACCCAGTTCATGCCCGCACACATAAAAGCGCCTACCCACAAAAGCGAAACTGAACGAGGTTGTAATATATTTCAATCAGTTATCACCCCGCAGCTCAAGAAATACAATGCGGGAACATTCTTTGTGGCCGATTCGCTGGATGACGTCAACCTGTGCATCAGAAAGGAGGTGGACGCATTCAACCTGCGGTCCTTTACCGACAAGTCCAAGGGGTCCAGACGCTCTTTATTTGAACTGCATGAGAAAGGTGCGCTGAGCCCCCTGCCTATTATGCGCTTTGAGGTGTGCAAATGGGTCACGCTCAAGGCCGATGAGAACTACCTGGTCCATTTTGGCAATCACCGCTACATGGTCCACTGGTCTGAGGCCGGCAAGGTGGTACTGGTCAAAATCTCCGGCACCACGTTGTTTTTTTATGACCAGAAAACTCACCAGCTCGTAGGTGAGCACGCGCGTGATTACAGCCCAGAGGGTAAAACGCACGTCAAAGAAGAGTACATGTCCGAAATCGACAAGGCTTTCCGCCGTGGCGAGACCGGCTGGCGTGAGATGTTTGTTAAAAAGGGCTGGGGCAGCGAAGCCGTGCTCCGCTTTATCCACGATTTGGCCGGGAGCGGCGATCCTGCCATGCTCACTTACAGACGCCTCACCGGCCTGTTGGGGCTCTGCAAACACTATGGCTCCAAACTCGTGGAGCAGGCTTGCCTGGCTGTGGAGAAGTCAGGCTCCAAAGGCGACTATCTGGGAGTGAAAAAAGAGCTGGGCAGGATAACCGGTGAAATTAACCAACGGCGCCGGGCAAGAAAGAGCCCGCCACGGGCCACCACCTCTGCCGGCAACCAGAGCGGCAGCACGCAGCAGGCCAACATACGCGGCCCGGAATACTACACGCAGGAGGGCAAATAAGATGGCCAGGAAAGACAACAGCGATGTGCAGGCAGATAAGAACATTGCCGCTCTTGGACGCAAATTAAGGCTGACCCCCATGGTGGAGGCATTTAACAAACTGAGGGGCGATCCTAAATTCGACAACTGCTCCTACACCTACCGGGAGGTATTCACCAAGTTGCTCAAGGAGATGGAGGACCAGCGCGACGGGGCCAGGACGGAGCGCAGTCTGGTGAAGCTCAATCTCGACAACCCCGGGGCCAGTCTGGACAACATGTTCTTTACCCAGCGTAAAGGACTGACCAAACAACAGGCAGCCGAGCTTGCCGAGTGCCACTGGATAACAGATAAGCGCATCGTAATGCTCACTGCCAAATCCGGCACAGGGAAAACCTGGATAGCCGATTGCCTGGCCATCTGTGCCGTCACCTCGGGCTTTAAGGTCTACTTCAACCGGATGAGCCAGCTAATCCGCGAGCTGGACGTTATGGACGGTGCGGATTTTGCCGAGTTCCTCAGGCGGATGAAGAAGAACGATCTCATTTACATAGACAATCTGGGCCAGGGAGAGCTGAGCAAGACCACCGCGCAGTATGTCTATGATTTGCTCGACGCCTGTGCCAACAAGCACTGCGCCTTTCTGTTCACCACGCAGAAGACGGTCAAATTTTGGTACGACTACCTGTCAGATCCAGAGCTGGCCGACTCTTTTGTGGATCGTATTATGTGCGGCACCTCCATCCAGATAAAGCTCGAGGGGCCGTCATTCAGGCGGGTTGCCGCCCCGGAGAGCGCCTCAGGGGAGCTTACCAAAAATGGTAAGCAGAGTGATCAGAAAAAAGATAGCGATCTCGCTGAATCTGCGCAGGGATCTGAAATGGTAGAAAATGGTAAATTGGTAAGCTTACCATCCGATGGTAAGCATGGTAATTTACCAAAAAATGGTAAGCAGCCGGATAACGGCGGGGAGGCGGAAAATGAGTAATCAGCCCACCGCAGTCGTATCCGCCCTGCTGGATACCGTTTACGAGCTTGAGTCCTCCGGGTGTGAGGTTAAATTACGAGAGCTCAAGGCGAAGGCGCCGGGTCATTCAGATCGCGACTATCAGAAGGCTCTGGATCTTTTCAAAGAGCAGAAATTAAGCGCCTCAGCGTGCTCTCTGCCCATGGATGATGGTGTAAGACGTCGCCTGGAGCAGGTTCAAAGCCAAATGTGGGGCATGATCTGCTCCCATTTCGAGCAGCTAAAGCAGCGATACGAGCAAGAGTGCGCCCGACAGATTGAGGATGCTCGGCTCGCAAGGGATGAATCCCAGTCCAAAGCGCAGACTCTCGGAGAGCTACTTGAGCAACAAGGGGTCGAACTCAACACCAAAATCACTGAGATTGAGGACTTGCGTAAGGAGCTGGCCAAGGCCAAAGATGAGCTTGCCGAGTGCAGACTCAATCTGAACAAAGTCATCGGTGAGAATAGCGCCTACAAGCACTCCCTGGAGGCGTTAAGCGAGAGCATGCACGTCTATGCAGACGCGGATGGCAAAGAGGAGGCAAGCTAGTCAGATAAAAGAGGCCCCCCGCGTATAGCTGCTGAAAGGGCTAGGCGGTGATCCGCTCACCTGCCAAAAGCGATCCGTTTTGGCTGCGAAACAAGGGGGGCTTAAAAGTGATCCACACTCCTGCCAAGCCCCTGATCCCCACCTCTGCCGCTACGATCCACGTAGTCTGAAAATGCAAATTACATACGTAACATTTATTTTACCTATACCTATAAAAAAGTCTCTATGTCTAAAGATTCTCATTACTTTCTTTATATGGAAGTATAACTACACAATTATTAATAGGACTTTTGACATGGACTTGCAGAAATTCATAGGACTTTTGTATTATATAACATCAATAATTATGTTTGGATGAACTATGTACCGCAACATTCAGCAGGATCTGCTCACCTGGAAAAACAAAGCAACGCGTAAGCCCCTGTTACTCACCGGGGTGAGGCAGTGCGGAAAAACCTACAGCGTAGATAAGTTTGCCAGAGATAATTTTCAAAACTATCTCTATGTTAATTTGGAGAGTTCTGAGAAACTCTCTTCTATCTTTGACTACGATTTTGATATCGCGCGCATTACCTCAGAGCTGGAGCACTTCTATCGTACACCCATCATCCCCGGTAAGACCCTGCTGTTTTTGGATGAAATCCAGCAATGCCCACGTGCCATCACCGCGTTGAAATACTTTTGCGAAAATCAACCTGAGCTGCATGTGATCGGCGCAGGCTCCCTGCTGGGGGTGGCCTTAAGACGAGAGCAGATTTCCTTTCCGGTCGGCAAAGTCAACCGCCTGCAACTTTATCCAATGTCCTTTAAGGAGTTTGTGCAGGCCAGAGATCAGGGCAACTTAATTGAAGTCTTAAGCGAGTGGCCGCTTGACCGTCCCCTGCCCGAGCTCTATGTGGTGCCGCTGGAGAAGCTGCTCAAGGAATTTTTCTGCGTGGGCGGCATGCCGGCCGCGGTCAAGGCCTGGGTAAACACTCATGACTTTGAAGAGGTCCAGACGGTACAAGAAGAGATCCTAAGAGACTACGCTGCTGATTTTGGCAAGTACGCTCCCGCCAGTGAGATCAAAAAGATCCGTTGGATCTGGAGCGCGATACCAGTGCAGCTCTCCAAAGAGAACAATAAGTTCATGTTCTCGCAGGTCAGAGCAGGACAAAGAGCTGCCTCTCTGGAGGATGCCCTGCTCTGGCTGTGCGATGCCGGGCTGTTGCAAAAAACCGAATTGGTGGCAAACCCCGAACTGCCCTTAGCAGGGTTTGCCGACAAAACCTATTTTAAGGTGTACCTCTCGGATATCGGACTGCTGCGTGCCTTGTCGAAGATAGCGGTCGAGACCATCTGGGAGGAGTCCCCCCTCTACATGAGATTCAAAGGCGCCCTGACCGAAAACTACGTGCAAAATGAACTTATGAGCCTGGGCAAAGAGCCCTATTTCTGGAGGTCGGGCAATACCGCAGAGATAGATTTTCTCTATGAATCTAAAGGAGAGATTATCCCGGTGGAAGTGAAGGCCTCCGACAACACCCAGGCTAAAAGCTATAAGTTGTTCTGTCAGAGGTACGCCCCGGCACGGGGATTCAAGCTCTCACGCAAAAACATAGGCGTCAATCTGTGCGGGGCAACAGCAACCTGCAGTCTGCCTTTGTACCTGACCTGGAATATAGACAGATACGCCGCTGTCATCTAAGTCCAGACACTGCCTATTGCGCCGCTCAGAGATGAGAGCGGTTGGTGTCGTCGGCAAGGTTGCCCAGGGACAGGATCTCACAGCTCTTGCCGCCAAAACCCAGACCCAGACCGTAAATTATGGCATAGCCCTCTTTTCGCAGTACGGCGGCGTAGTCTTTTTGAGTGATCTGAGTTATGGCATCCCGGGCTGCCGCCGCGCGACCGGCCGGAGTATTAACTCCCTTTTTAAACTCAAGAATCACCGCGCGATTGCAAGATGGGTCCTTTAAAATGAGATCGGTAAAACCCTCGCCGCTCTCGCGTTCCTCGGCCATCTCTACACCCATATCCCCTGCTCCCAACGCCAGAACTCCCAACATAAAACCGTGATAGTAGAGTTCGGAGCCTGAGTTTCTGATACTCAAAAAACTGCCCAGCAGGCTGTTGATTTGCTCTTTGGCCTCATCGGCATCATTGTTTAACAGCAGCTCGGTAAGAGTTACCGCGGCCTTAAGCCAGTGCGGATTGTTCTCGCTGTAAATTAGGTCGAATTTGCTTTCAAAGCACTTGAGCACTTCCAGGTTGGGGATCCTGATGGTGACGCGATCCTGCAGGGGTGACTCTGCCGCGAAGGTCACATAACCGGTGTGCAGCATCATGGTCATGAAGGAATCAAAATCAACCCTGCGCCTCAAATCAGGATAGGTGGCAAATTCCTTGAGGGTGATCGTGACCGGTTCACGATTGAGCAGCTGCTGCAGGCGGCTGACATTGCCCTGGCTGTGACTTTCAACGATATTCTGAGTATACAGGGTGATGAGATCGTTGCCGCTGGAGTTAATCCAGTAGGAAGAAGGCTCACACTCAGGATTACGGCTTAGATCATTGCAGTAGTTCATCAAACTCCAGGGACAGAAGATCTTCTGTCGCCCAAAGCGATAGCCGTCGTACCAGGCTCGGACACTCTTCGCTTTATCTTCTAAGGCGCAGTCTGACAGCAGTTTTTGGGTCTCCTCGGCAGTAAAACCAAAAAAGCCGGTATAGGGCTCCAAATCCATATCGTAGACCCGAAAATTATTGGCATCGGTGAACACACTTTGGTGCGCGACCTTAAGACAGCCGGTCACCAGACCCTTATACAGCCAGGGATCGGGATTTTGCTTGAAGGTGTTGCCGCTTAGTTTCTTTATGAGATCAAGCATGCGGTCATAGTAGGGCTCGGCGGCCACGGTCGCTTTTTGCAAAGGCACATCATATTCGTCAATCATGACGATGACCTGACGGTCAAATTCCTTATGCAGCATGAAGGCTATTTTTGACAGAAAGGTACTGGCGATGATCACGGCCTCGTTGAGCTTATCCTCATTTTGCAGGCGTTTGTATTGGGTCTTGCAGAAGGCGCTGTTTTCGGCAAAATCCCGGATGTCGGCCGGATCCTGTTTGTGACTGTGGGTAAGAAAACTGAATTTGTCATAGACTTCGGCTATTTTCAGCAGGATCTGACTTACGGCCTCAGCAAAAACCCGTCCCTCCACGGTTTTAAAAGACACGCTGAGCACCGGATACTCACCCATCACCCGCTCTCGCAGGAGCTGATACGCAGCACCAGCCACCGCCAAGGCTCTGCCGTTATCCACAAACAGGCGCTGCTGCGTACTCTTATCCCCGGGGCACAGATAGTTCAGCTCGCAGAAAGCCTTGATCATGGAGAAGTTCATGGTCTTGCCAAAACGCCGAGGCCGCAGGAACAAGGGGTTCTTATCGTTGTTTTTGCCTAAAAAAAGCTCCTGAAGATAAGAAGTCTTATCGACGTAATACCCCCGGGTGGTGATTATTTCGGTAAAATCCTCGGTCCCGACATTAAAGCTGAACTCTGTTGTCACACCAACCTCTGCTGCTTTTTTGATGAAGGGAAGATACCTGGCAAAGATCTACGCCGCGAAATTGATCTCTTTGGCATGAACCCCACGACCTTGGAGCTCAACTGCGAACTTTACCAAGCGTTAGCTGTGCTTAGGATTATAGCGCGCCTGACAGGATGGCTGATCTGACTGTTTGGCGCAGAGCACCATGCAGCGGTCACTGTCACACCGTGCCCGCACTGTGGCAAAATAAGACGGCTGCGATTTACCCCCATCCTAAAGGAGTACTTGATGATCCGCCCCGGGCTGACCCGCGTTCCATTCTACCCAGAACTGCTCTGTCTTACCCCCGGGGGCAAGGACTATGAGGCCGCATTGACACTGTCTTTTATGCTCTATTGGTACGGACTCAAGCAGCATCGGCGCTTTAATCTGCGCGAGCATTTGAATATGACGGCCCGCGCCTTGCGCCTGCCGCCTGAGGCCGTGCAGCGCTCCTTAAAAGATCTGGTACAGAGGGAGATTTTGAGCAGCGAGTGCCGCACCTTTACCACGCAAAGCGACAATCCGGACAAGCAGCACAAGCAAGACGAATTTCTTACCCTGGATTTTGCCGTGCTGCAGCAGGAGCTGCGCTCGCACGGCCTGGACATACCCCAGAAAGTGCTGCGGCTGTGCTCATCGGATCTCTTTGATTTTTATGCCTACCTAAGTCCGCTGAGACTGCCGCTCATCCAAGGCTGCCGCGGTCTTTTAAAAGGGAGCGCCTATGAGCAGGGTGCCCTGCTCTGCGCCAGGATATTGTGTGCGCTGTGCACCGAGGAGAGTGTGGCAGAGCTCTGCGCCAACGCCCTGGCCCCTGGTTGGCGCATGCTCGCCCAGCCCCCCGCCACCCCTGAGGAAGTGGCCGCGCGCTGGTGCCGGGAGGGAGATCGCTCCATTGACATCGATCTTACCGACGGCTCGGTATTCGTGCCGGACGGGAACTTTTTCGGCGCCGAGGACCATCACAGCTGGCACAGCTCCAAGCGGGAGGCACCGCGCATACTGGCCGCGGCGCTCTACCTGGGACTGTGCACTGTCAGTGCCGATCTTGAGTTTTACTCTGATCTAAAAGAGGAGGAACTGACACCGGCGCTCACGTTGCTGGAGCAACTCACAGGTCTCAGGCTCACCCTGCCTGAGAGCTACTATCGCCATCAGCAGACCCTGTGAGCGGCATCAGCCCACATCGCCTGAGCCTTGGGAAATAAGAACCCGCTCTTGAGCGGTAAGCCGCTTTTCGTTCTCCTGCAGCAGGTCAATGGCACTAGAGCGAGGTGATGATTTTACCCTCGCGCTTGGCCTTCAGAAAGCGCTCTTTGTAGGTACTGACTATGCCGGGACCGAATTTGATTCTTTCGGCATTAATCAGACCGTCAGGAATAATTTTCCCCTTCCAGGGAACCAGCGTGGCATGGATAAACATGGGCAGGACGAAGGACGGGAAGAGCTCATATAATGAAGACATGATCCCGATGACCGAATAGACCTTCTCGTTGTGCTCTTCTTCCCCTCCGATGAAGATGGTATCGTCTCTGCGATGGCGCTCCACCATGAAACTGCCGTGCACCCGGCGCTTCCAGCCCGTCAAAATCTGACGGTGCTCCTCCGGCAGGGAGGGGTGAGCGTCCAGATAACGGTCAATGAACTCGCCATCCTCCCAGACCTTCTCGGCTATCGAGTACAGCTTGTCCAGGCCCACACTCATGTTACGCACTATTTTGGGAAGTTCCGGATGTACCTTCTTCGTGGTGTTCGCATAGTCCAGCACCGGTATCCAGATCTCATAGAAAAGCTCACCGTCAGCAGGTGACAGTATGTTCATAATGCGCTCCTAAAAAAGTTGATGCGGTCAGTATCCGTACCCGGCCGCTTTGTCTATCAGGCGGGAAAATATGTTCACTCAGTGAGCATCTGGTAAGGACGGATGCCAAACCGTGCTGACCAAGAGGTAACGTGAGTCCGCATACTACAGCGAGGTGATGATGTTGCCCGCACGCTTGGCCTCAAGATAATGTTCTTTGAAGGAACTTCTCATGCCGGAGCCAAAGCTGACGCGAAAACCGCTGATCAGACCGTTGGTGATGATTTTGTCCCTCCAGGGTAGCAGAGAGGTCTCGATCATCTGAGGCAAAACATAGGAAGGGAAAAGTTCATCCAACGGAGAATGGATCCCGAGGACCGAGTAAACATTATCATTGTTTTTATTGCAGCTGATGAACACCGAGCCTTTCTTCAGATGACGTTCAATCAGAAAATTGCCGCGCACAAAACGCCTGAACCCGGACAGGATCCGGCGGTGTTCCTCAGGCAGCTCGACATGGCTGTCCAGATAGCTGTCAAGCAGTTCAATCTTGTCCCAAAGGGCTGCGGTGATGTTGTTCAGAACTTGCAGGGTCATACCCGGGGCGTTACGCTCTACCTTTTTGAGCTGTGGGTTGACCTGCTCTTGGGTGTTGACATAATCCAAAAGCGGAAACCACAGCGCAAAAAACAGCTCTGCATCCTCTGGTGATAACGTCATGTCCGGCTCCTCATACCTTGAAATAGACTGTGATATCCACAGGATGTGTCATCCCGCGCCTTAAAATTCAAATACTGCCTGATAGTTGGCCACCGTCGGCGCTGAGCATTCGCCTGCCCCGCTTAAAGTACCGTCCAGCCCTTAAAACAGCGCCGGATTGAAGAAAGGATGCAGATCGTCATCCTTGCGCGGGGTGGGATCAAGTGCCCGCAGGTAGGCCTTGCGGGCCGCCGCCTCCTTAAGCGCAAACACTACGGTGAGATGATCCTCGTGGTTTTGCAGATCCTCCTGCACGGTCTTGACCGCCAGCTCGGCGGCCTTGACGTGCGAGAAACCGTCCGCTCCCGCGCTGATGGGACAGAAGGCCACCGAGGTGAGTTTGTTATTGTGGCAGAGCTTGAGCGCGTTGCGGTAGCACTCGCACAACAGATGTTCCTCGCGGGAGGTAGGCTGATAGCTCACCTTAGGGCCTACGGTGTGAATGATGTAACGGCAGGGCAGATTGAAGGACTGCGTGATCACCGCCCCGCCCTCGGCTAAGTCATGGCCTAATTTTTGGATCAGATCCCGGCAGGCAAAGCGCAACTGCAGCCCGGCGGCCGAATGAATGAGATTGTCCACGCACTGATGACCGGCGATAAAGCAGCCTAGGAGGTTTTTGTTGGCCGGGTTGACCACCGCGTCTACCTTAAGAGCGGTGAGATCGCCTTCAAAGAGGCGGATGGCGGGGGTCAGCTGTGAGGGTTCAAGCTCTGCAGGAGCCTTTAACTCACGCCCGGCGTTTTCCGCCGACAAAAGCTCATCCTGGAGTCTGAAAAATTCCTGGCCTAACTCTTTGTGGGCATCATGCATGTTCATCAGCCCGCGCAGCAGCTGACGCTGCGTGTCATAGTCCGCCGCGAACTGCGTGGCCTGCGAACCTACGGCCGGCTGCCCTTCAAGCAGCATATTTATCAGGCTTTGAACTGTGGCAAGTTTGTCCATGGCAAAGTGCGACTCCTGTACTTAGCTGTCGCTGTTATTTTATACCCGTGCAAACTTGGGGAACGTGGCACAGGTCACCCATAAACGGAGTGGTCCTAGCTTCAGTGTCGTGGTGTGACCTAGTGCGCCTGAGCCCTGTTCAGACTCAAGGGCGCTCCGCAAGCCACCTGAGTGCCCGGGCCATACGCTCATCACACTGAGTGTTGTGACCCCCGCGCTCGGCGACGAACACGCAGTCTATGCCCCGCTGCTGCAGACAGGAGAGAGTCCGCCGCGTAGCACACTCCACCTGCCGCAGGACGCGGTTGCGGGTTGCTGCCTCCTTATCGCCTAAGGACAAATAGACATGTTTTACGCTGTCAGGGCAGTTTGCGCGGCTAAGATAGTCGGCAAACCCCGGATACCACAAAGAGCCCGAGGCCGAGGCAAAATGGGTAAAAGGCGAGCCGCTGCAGGCCGCGTACAGGGCAAAGAGTCCGCCTAAGGAATAACCGGCCAGGCCCGTAAACTTGGGCGTACCGGTCAAGCTGTTGTGGATCTCTGGCACGATGATTTCCTTTAAGCGCTTTAAGTACGCCGCGGCACCGGCCTGATAAGGCGGACGTCCGGCAAAAGGCGCGGGTGCCTCCCAGGGAATGAGATCACAATCCCACTCAAGCGCGGAGATGGCGGCCAGACGCAGCGGCGGGCAGCCTGCCTCCTGACAGAGCTCATACACGTGCTCACCTTCATGCTCAAAGGTGTTGAGCACGATCAAAGGGGCGCTGCCCTGCACCGGGCCGTGGATATCTACCCGCACCCCGGCGCAGTCAAAGGAGAGCATCGTCTCTGCAGCGGCTCTGTCAGTTAATGTGGATCTCGGTGGCGCTCGGGCGTACGCTCTTTTTGACCGTCACGCGCAGCACCCCGTCGTTGAAGGCCGCGCTGATCCCCTGGGCATCGGCATCCTCAAAGCGCAACGTACGGGTAAAGGAGCCTTCCACACGCTCGCGTATGACATAACGGCGCTCGGACGCATTCTCCTCGGTTACGTGATGGCGGGCGCTTAGGGTCAGATTACCGTCATCGAAGCTCAATTTGATCTCGGACTTGTTCACGCCCGGCAGATCGGCCACGATTTCGTAGCGGTCGCCCTCATCGAGCACGTCCACCCGCAGTTCCTGATTGCTGCGGTTAGAGCCGTTTAAAAAGTCCAGCTCGGCCAGCGGTTTGCCGAGCAGATCAAAAAGGGTGGCCACGTTGACAAAGCCCTGCTCTTTACGCTCGCGGCCGTGATGGTTGATGTATTCGTTCATATCTCACCTCGTATGTTCACTCTCAACAGCCAAAATTGCTGTCGCGCTATGACCATACATGGGGCAGACGGCGGGAATTTAAAGTGGAGGTGGCTCTCAGGCGGGGCAACAACTTAAAAAAGCTGACAAAATACTGCCTCTGACAGACATTAAACCCCAGGCGCCGCGCAGTCTTGTGACTTACTCTGGCAGCTTGAGCAGTTCCTCGCTTCTCAGGCGCTCGGGCGTGATAAGGCCGTGTTGCAGGCGCACCACACCTATGAGTTCCTCACCGCACCACAAGGCCAGGGGCTCCTCGCTCTTAAGGCTGCAGTGCTCGCACTGCAGCACCGCCTCCTGCGCCGGGCGGCGCAGCCCATGCAGGATCTTCAGGGCGTCAGACTTGCCCACGTACAGCCTGGGCAGATCCCTGAGCATGGTCTTGGTACTCAACAGCAACGCATCCAGCGCGCTGAAGTCATTTTGATCCTCCCGAGCATCGCACAGCATCTGCAACTGCTCAAGACTGATGCCCCGATCCACAGGCAGGCCTTCCACCTCGGTGCGGTGCAGCAGTGTGACATAGGCCCCACAGCCTGCGGCCTGCCCGATGTCGGCGATGAGCGAGCGAATATAGGTGCCTTTGGAGCAGTACACCGAGACCTTAAAATGAGTGGGAGTAAGCTCCAGGAGCTTGAGCTCATAGATCTCCACCTGCCTGCTGGGGACTTCCACCTCCTGCCCGCGCCGGGCATAGCGGTACAGAGGCTTGCCCCTGACCTTGACGGCTGAGTACACCGGCGGAACCTGGGTGATGAGTCCCGTAAAGGAGGGCAACAGCTCGGGGATCCTCTTATAGCACTCCCCCGGCTCGCTGCGGGAGAGCACCTCGCCTTCGGCATCGGCAGTGGCGGTGACCACCCCCAGTTCGCCCTCGGCGATATAACGCTTGCGCCCGGCCAGAAAATAGGTGGAGAACTTGGCACACTCCCCCAGGCAGATGGGCAGTACCCCGGAGGCCAGAGGGTCAAGGGCGCCGGTATGGCCGGCCTTTTGGGCGCGGTAAATACCCCGCACCCTCGTCAGGGCGCCGGTGGACTGCTCACCGCGCTGTTTGTCCAGCATCAGCACCCCGTGGACCTCACGTCTGGGGGCTGCAACTTTCTTGTTCATAATGCCTCTTCTAGCCGGGTGACCGGTGCCCGCAGGCCTTTCTTGATTATATCCCACGCTTTTGTTAAGATGCACAGGTCGTTGCGGGGCAGTCAGACCTCGGGAACGATATGCAATGGGAGTGTCAGCCCCCGCGTACTTGTCCGCTGCTTAATTGGTCAGGTCCGGAAGGAAGCAGCCAGGGTGGCACGACGAGGTACCGCGGTCAGGTTGGCGCTCCCGCCATTATTTTATGAGGCGCTGTTTATACCGCTGACTACCTTGCTTGCCCGGCGACGCCTATCCCACCTCACTGTGCCGAATCTTCTGTATGCACCAAACCGGAAACAGTGTACCTTTTTAACATTTATCTAATTGTTATGTAGGGAGTTATTATGAAAATAGATCTGAGCTACCATCTGGATGCCGATACCATCAAAAAACTGGCCGCCAAAATCAGCGATCGCGACAAAGCCCTGTCCTCGGCCGGACACTTCGGCACCCATTTTGATGTGATGGGCAAGCAGTTCTCCCTTGATTACACCGAAAGCCGCGGCGTGATCTTCGATGTCAGAGGTGCCGGCACCGGAGAGATAGGCCTCAATCTCGTGGATCTCTCCTTGGTGCAGGAAGGAGATTTTGTGCTGCTGTATACCGCCGTCAGTGAGAAATACGCCTACCAGTCCGACGAATACAACACCCTGTTCCCGCAGCTCTCCTGGGAGCTTATCGAGGCTCTGACCGACAAACATATCCACGTTATCGGCATCGACATGCGGGGAGTTCGTCAGGGAGCCGAGCACGGCAAGGCCGACAACTTCTGCGCCGAGCGCGGTGTCTTTATCGTGGAGAATCTGGTGAACTTAGGACAACTGCTCCGCTACCAGGGACAGAATTTCATCGTGCATCTCTATCCCCTGCCGCTTGAAGGCTTCTCCGGTCTGCCCAGCCGGGTGGTGGCGGAGATTGCAGGCTAAAGTCCCACTGCCTGAGGTCGGCACGGACTGATGCCGGCCGCGACAAACTGCCTGCCTGGAAAAGCTGCCTACCCCTGAGGACAGCAAAGGCTTATTCTTGGTGTTTCAAGCGGCAGAATATATTATGATCTGCCTGTGGCGGATGTGTGGTTTCCGCCTGCAGTGCGCCTTAAGACCTGCCTTATGCCCTGCCCCAGCCTGAGGAGACTCAATAGTACGGTGTCATGATCAACAGCCCCAACCTCTATGCCAATCTGCATGAGTTTCTGCTCACCGACTATCTGCACGCGCGCAAGTCCAACAGCCTGATGACTCTCATCGGCTACATGGAAAACGCCCCCTCCTTCGGCTCGCCCAATGTTTTTTTGATGATCAGACCCCGCGGTTTCGGCCTGTCTTTGGGCATAGAGGCCATCTACTCGGTCATAACCCGCGACAAACGCTATCAAGAGCGCGAGCACGATGAGGAACTGATCACCAAGCTCAAGCTGCCCCACTGTCAGGTTCTCACCCTCAACCTCAAGAAGTTCACCGCCCAGACCCCTGCGGAGTTTGCCGCCTCCTTAATCGCTCTGCTGCAGGAGGCCTACTGGGAGAATCACGTCTCAGGACCCCTGACCTCCTACACTACGCCCAAGACTTATTTTGCCAATCTCATTGAGGCGGTGGCCGGACGTGCCGGCCACAAGGTGGCGCTGCTCATCGACAACTATGACATTCCCTTCATGATCGCCTCGGCCATGGACGAGAACATCCGCACCGAAGCCATCAGCACCTATCTGGAGATGCTCAACGTCATCAAGCACTCAGAGAACTCGCTGCGCTGGGCCCTGCTCTCGGGACACGCCAAATTCTCGCTGGCCTCCGAGCTCTCCGAAGGACTGCCGTTGGTGCATGATCTCTCCCGCGAGCCGGCCTATGAGACCTTGTTCGGGTTTACCCGCGAGGAGGTCGAACAGGTCTTCGGCACCGAGATCCGCAAGGTAGCGCCGCATCAGGGCACCAGCTACACCGACTACCTGTATTCCTTAGAGCACAGCTACGGCGGGTTTACCTTTTCAGACAATATGGTAAAGGTCATGTGCCCTGCGTGCATCAATCACGCCCTCACCAACGACGGCATGCTCTATACCTATTCGGCCAACGGCAACTACCGCTTTTTGGCCCGGGCCCTGAGTGCGCGCAATACCCGTCTGGACTGGCTCTTTGACCGCGACGGACAGGATCCGCTCTTTGGCAGCAGCATCACCCTGCAGCCTAAGGGGGCGCAGCTGGGCTCACTGCTGCTGCAGCAGGGTTTTGCCACGGTGGACAAATTCACCGAACACCTAAATCAGGGTATTTCCACCTGGCGCTACCGCTACACCTGCCCCAACGAGGACATGCGTCAGACCCTGATGGTGGTACGCGGACAGATCCCCATAGAACAGGCGCTGCGCCCCATCAGGCCGCGCATCGCCGATGCCAGGCAGGACGATTATTTTGATACGGAGGACATTGAGCCATGGGCATAGCCTTTTTTGACATGGACGGCACCTTAGTTGACGGTGACACCAGTGATCTGTTTTTGCACTATCTGGTGGATAAAGGGCTGCAGCCGGCCTCCATCCTGGAGGGGGCAGCCGAACTCAACCGCCTGTTCTTTGCCGGCACCGCCGATATCAACAAAGACGTGCTGTTCATGTCTGCCCCGCTGTTTGGGCTCTCCGAGGCCCGGCGCAATGCCCTTATGGATGACTGTGTGAGGGAGCGCATTGCCCCGCGCTACAAAAAAGGCGCCTTTGAACGTATTGCTTTTCACCGCGAGCGCGGCGATCTTACGGTCATCGTGACCTCCACTCAGGAGCATATCTCAAGACGCGTGGGGCGGGATCTGGGCTTTGATGAGGTGATCTGCTCTAAGCTCAAATTAAAGGACGGGGTGGTGCAGCCGGAAATAGACGGCATTGTGCCCTATCAGCAACAGAAGGTAGTGCTCATAAAAAAGTTCCTTGAAGAGCACTCCTTAAGCCTTAATGACAGCTACGGCTACGGCGACAGCGTAAACGATCTGCAGATGCTGGGTATCTGCACTCACAAATATGCCGTTGATCCCTCCGAAGGTCTGCAACGGCACCCGGATTTCGCCTCTTTGGAGGTGCTGCACTGGCGTCAATGAGAGCAATGCCTCAAAGGACAAATCCCAGGTGGAGACTAAGGGGCCGTGAGCATATCCAACAGCTTGCGGATATGAATGGCCATCACATCCAGACAGGGTGCCGCAACCAAAGTCTCGTTAAGGATCAAAGGCAGCTCGGTGCAGCCTAATACCACCGCCTGCGCTCCTTCTTCGGCCATAAGCCGCCTGCAGATCTCGACCAAGCGTTGCTGCGTGGCCGGTACTATCTGCCCCAATTCCACCTCGGTCTCTATCTTCTCGCCGATGTAACGCATTTCCTCGGCGGTGGGCGTGAGCGCCTCGATACCCCGTTCTCTGAACACGCGCTGAAAGAAAGTCCCGCTCATGGTGGGTAAAGTTCCCAGCAGCGCCACCTTGCGGTAGCTGCGCTGTTGTGCGTGCTCGCAGCTGCTCTCCACGATACTGACCAAAGGCAGCGGGGAGCGGGAGGCGACCTCCTCAAAGACAAGATGCGGGGTGATACCGGTAAAGCAGGCAAAATCCGCCCCGGCCTGAGCCAGACTATTAAGGCCCTGCAACAGATAATCGGCAAGTCCCGCGTAATTTTGAGCCTTGCAGAATTTGAGCACCTCAAACACGCTCAGGCTCTCAATGCACAGCCTGGGAAACACACCGCTGCGCTGTTGCACGCCGTACATCAGTGCCTTGTAGTAGGCCACGGTGGACTCGGGGCCGGTGCCGCCTATGAGACCTAACTTTTTCATATTTGTCGAACTCCTGTGCATGGAAAACGCAAGCTTGGATAAGGACTCAACTCCACAGGCCCTCAGACCGCCTGTACCCTCTGCCGTACTCTCTTGAGCATCATCACCGCAAGGGCGGCCAGCGCGGCTCCCAGAGCGGACATACCAATACCCGCCCACAGCATGGCCGGCACTCCCAGATAGTCGATGAGATAGCCGCCTGCGAGGTTGCCCAAGACCATGCCGGCTGCAAAGGTCATGCTCATGAAAGCCTGTCCGGTGGTCTTGTCCTCCGGCTCCATGCACTCGTCGCTGAAATAGACCACCGCACCGGCATAGAGCGCGAAAGTGGCAAACTGCATGAATTGCGCCAGATAAAGGATCACCATGTGGTCGGCCAGCAAAAAGAGCACACCTCTTAGGATATAGGACAAACCTGCCACCACCAGCAGCGTGCCGCTGCCAAAGCGGGCTGCAAGGCGCGAGATGAGGAACAACACCGGGATCTCGGTGAAGCCGGCCAGACCAAGGGCATAGCCTATGGCCTCATCCTCTCCCCCCGCCCTGCGCACAATCTGCAGCAGAAAGGTCGAAAACATGTTGTGGAAGGACATCAAAAGCAGAGAGCAGCCCACCATCACAAAAAAGGCCGGATACTTAAAGGGCAGCTTGATAAAAGGACAGGACGCAGCGCTCGCATTTGGGCCTTCGCCCTCTCTTTGCGGCTTGGGCATTAAGGCGGTGCAGATGATAACCAGCGTGGCGCACACTATGGCGGTTAGGGGAAGCACGATATCACCGCTTATGGGCAGCAAGGCGGCCAGAAGAAGGCACAGCAGGGCGTAGAAGAGAGAGCCTAAGCCGCGCCCGATACCGAAGTCAATGGCATAGGGCAGCTGGGGATAGCTGAAGGATGCCACATTGACAAGCGGCATCATGAGGTTGAAGATGAGCATCACGCTGCAGTAGCAAAGCGCGGTCAGAACCCGGTTTAAATCCGCTATGACCAGAAACACCACTATCTCGCAGCACAGGGCGAGAATGAGCATGAGCCGCTGCCAGTTAAAGCGCTGTGAGCGATCGGCAAGGCGCCCCACCGCAGGTTGCAGCAGCGCGGCCAGGGTGGAGAACACCGCATTGAAAAGGCCTATCTCGGAGGCCGAAAAGCCCAGATGCGCCAGATAATAGGTGCAGTAGCCCTGTCCTATGGCCGAGAGCATCCAGTAGCCGCAGTGCATGCCGCGGTAGAGGGTGTTGACCTTGAAAGCATCCGTCATGAAAGCCTCCCCGGGCAGGAAAACTCACCCTGGGCCCTGCCGCGCCGCAAGAGCCCGCATGAATGATCCCCAGGTGCTTGAGGGAATTTTGCAGTTACGACGGTTCAGGATGAGGCAGAATCGCTTTTGGCGTTCAGCTCGGTGCTCGTCTGAGGAGTATCCCCCGCTTTGGTATTGAACCCGGCCGTGCCGGTGCGTCCGGGCATGAAACTGCCCAGGCGCTCCAGCCAGGTGAGAGGATTGCGCTGCGCCTCAAAACCATGACCGTCATCCACGCTGTAGAGCATGGGACGCCTGCGGTCGATAAAGACCTGCGCCAGCTGCCCCGAGCGAAACTCCGCCTCGGTTCCCAATTGCACCACCCCGGTAAAATAGCGCGGCTTTAAGGTGCCGCTCTCGCGAAAGAGCACGGCGCTGCGTCTGGGAGTCACACTGCGCCCGAACGGCCCCTTGTCGAGCAGCACGGTGCCGTAAGCCTCCACCGCGATGGGCGGATCGTTGAGGATGCGGCGCTTGACGGCGGAAAAGTACCACAGCCGCCCGGCGTAGACTATGACATAAGCTCCGCATAAGGAGAGCAGCAAGTAGAGATAATTGCCCGGGAAGAGCTCGCGCTGTCCGGTCAAAAGCGCAAAGAGCAGCACCAAAAAGAGCAGCACCACGGTATAGAAGGACATGCTCATGCCCCGCTCTATGACGGTGTCTACCACGTTGACATCAAAACCAATCCCGGATTGCTCCAGATCGGTCTGCAGATAAACGTTGGGCGGTAAAGTGCTCTTATTCACATTAACTCCGCGAGATCACTGCTCTTCCTTCACTTCTTTCCAGAACTTTTTCTCCAGCTCGACAAAGAGACGCTCGGCCTCATTGCCCTCGCGGTAAGTAAGAAGCGATACCACCACGATGGCCAGCGAGGACAGGATAAAGCCCGGTACCAGACTGTAGAGACCAAAGAAGCCTCCGATCTCCCATACTATAACGCAGACTGCCCCGGTGATCATACCGCACAGCGCCGCCGGCAGCGTCATTTTGCGCCAGAACACGGAGAACACCACACAGGGACCGAAAGAAGCGCCGAAACCGGCCCAGGCATAGGATACCAGGGCAAGGATACCCGACTCGGGATCGGTGGCGATGTAATAGGCGATGGCCGCGACCAACAGCAGCATCAGGCGCCCCACCCACACCAACTCGTTCTGCGAGGCCTGCTTTCTTAAGCGACGGTAGAAGTCGGCAGTCAGAGTGGTTGAGGCCACCAGCAACTGGCAGGAGAGCGTGCTCATGATGGCCGCTAAGATGGCCGAGAGCAGAATGCCGGCAATCCAGGGGGAGAACAGCACCTGCGTGACGATGATGAAGATCTGCTCGGGGTTGCTCACCGTGATCTCAGGATGACTGTTGGCAAAGGCCACGCCGTAGTAGCCTACGGCCACGGCACCGGCCAGACACAGAATCATCCAGGTGATGGAGATGCGGCGGGCATCTCCCATGCCGCGCACCGATTTGGCGGCCATAAAGCGTACCAGAATATGAGGCTGCCCGACATAGCCCAGTCCCCAGCCGGCAAAGGAGATAATGGCGATAAAAGACACATCCTTGAGGAAGGCGGCCATGTCCGGTCCGTTCTGTGCCACCAGCTCGTTGGCACGGGCGATGGAGCCTATGTCGGTGAGGATGATCACCGGGGTGAGCAGCAGCGCGAAAATCATCAGCGAGGCCTGCACGGTATCGGTCCAGCTGACTGCCAGAAAACCGCCGATGAAGACGTACAGAATGGTCGAGGCGGCGCCTACCAGCAGGGCATTGGTGTAATCCATGCCGAAAGTCTGCTCAAACAGCCGCGCCCCCGAGACCATGCCCGAGGCACAGTAGACCACGAAGAAAATCAGAATGATGAAAGCCGACACCACCGAGGTGATGCGGTAGCGGTCCACAAAACGCGAGGCAAAGTAGTCAGGCAGCGTCAGGGCATCGGCGGCATTGGCCGTAAAGGAACGCAGCCTGGCGGCCACGAATTTCCAGTTGCACCAGGAGCCTACAGTCAGCCCGATGGCAATCCAGGCACCGGAGATGCCGCGGGTGAACAGCGCTCCCGGCAGTCCCATCAGCAGCCAGCCGGACATGTCGGAAGCTCCGGCGGAGAGCGCCGTAACCAGACGCCCCAAGCGGCGCCCGCCCAGCACATAGTCGTTGAGGGAGGTGGTGACTCTGGCCGCCATGATGCCGATGACCAACATGGCGCAGATGTAGACGATGAAAGTGGTGGTTGTGGTAAACATGTAAGACGCCCTCTTGGGGAATTAACTGCGCCGATCCTACCACAAAAGGCTCTATTCTTTGTTGAAGATCACACTTTCGGGGGATATAAAAGTCTTGGTCGAGCCTCCCCCGCGGGGAATTTGCCCCACGACGGTGCACAAAACCACAACAAAAAATCCGCAGCGCTCAGACTGCGGATCTTGTGCATGGTTTTACCGGTTTGGGTTGCCGGTCAGATTTGGCTCAAACCAAAAGTCATTGTGCCGGCTAACTGAGCTCGGTCAGCAGCGAGGCAAAAGCATCCCCCAGCAACGGCAGCTTGAAGTTGTCGGAGCTGAGATCCTGTGCCTCGATATGCAGCACCGGAGCGCCGCGCACCCTCTTCCACTGACTGCGGCCTAAGCGGGTAAAGTAGGTCCTGACGAACTCCTTTAGCTGCTCGCGCGAGTACTCGCCAAACTCCAGCGCCAACGAATTTAACACCTTCTGCGGGGAGCGTTTGGTCAGCTGATGCAGGTAGTGGATGCGGTCGAGCACCGCGTAAGGCATGAGATCGGCCTCGTCGGTCTGACCGGGTTTGAGCTCGGCCGACGGCGCCTGAGCGTTGACCAGACTCATGGCCGGCACCGAGAGCGTGGTGGCCTGATCGATGCGCACCGCATTTTTGGCAATCTGCTCGTTCATCTTGAGAATGCGGCTCTTGCTGATACCGCCCAAGGGTGCCAGCGAGCCTGCCGTGTCACCGTCCATGGTGCAGTAGCCCACGGCTTCTTCAGAGGAATTGCAGCAGGTCAAAAGCAGCTGATTTTTCTGGTTGGCCAGCAGCCAGACCCCCGGAGCGCGGCTGCGGGACTGGATGTTCTGCAGCGCGAGATCATTGTCAGGCTGTGAGCCGGTAGCTTTGGCGGCCAGCTCGATATAGGAGTCCACCACAGACTGCACCGACCACTCGTAATGGCAGCTGCCCAGGCAGGCAGCCAGTTCAGCTGCCGCCTTGCGGGTGCTCTCGCCGGAGACCTTGGTCGACTGGTATACCGTGGTCAGCACCTTGGGCATAACCTCTTTTTTGATGAAACTCTCAGGATCACCGCCGGGCAGAGGAATATCGATGCCCAACTCGGCCAATTTGGCCTGATAGCGCTGCGCCCCGAGATCTTTTAACGCCGCCAGCTGTGAGTAGCACACTGCCACCGCGGTAAGAGCGGAATCAGCCCCGCCCGAAAGAGAGACGGCAAAGCCCTTGCTGCGGGTTTTGTTCAACCAGTCAAAGAGGCCCAGGCCCACGGCGCGCAGCACCTCCTCCGTGGAGTTCAAAGGCTCGGCCACTCCGTCCTTGGCGGTAAAAAGATGCAGATCGTCAAAACTCAAAATGGCGGAGGAAGCGAGGAGCTTACCTTCCTCGGTTACTGAACACAGACCGTCGTAAACGGAACTGCCGTCGCAGCCGCACAGCGAGACGGTGAGCACCTTGGTATGCAGGATGGCCGACAGTGCCGTGGCCTCAATCAGCCGTGAGGAAGGATTGCCCAGCTCATAGCGGTTTACCACCGGACAGACCACCAGCTGTGACTGTGCCACCGCCTGCTGATCGCTGTCGTTGAAGTACACTCCCACCTGCTGGCCTTCGACGTCAAATACATTGGTGGGGTTGAACTGATCGGTGCCCAGAATAAAGACGTCATCGGGAGCCACCGAACTCATATTGCGGATACGGAAATCACGGCTGTTGGAGAAGGACTGCACCGCGGCCAGTCCCAGAGTCTGACCGTGTTTTAAGAGCACATAGGTGTCGTAAACGCGCCCGTCCACGGCCTGCAGCACGGCACCCACACCCACGGTGATGCCTTCGGGCAGGTTATATTTCAAATAGAGCAAGGCACGGGAGTTGGCGGCGGCAAACTCAGTCATGTCCATGACATCGGCACAGTCAGGTCCCGGCAGGCACAGCTCGGGAAAAGCCAGGAAACGATACCCCTGTTTCATGGCACGCTCGCTGAGTTCCTGTACTTTTTGAGCGTTGCCGGCCAGATCGAGCGTCACACTGCCAATCACGCCGGCGGCAAAAAAGTTTTGATCCATTTAAAACACCCCGGATAGCTTAGAGTTAAAGGAGAAACAACAAGTGCAACATACCAAAACTGCCCTCGCAAAAATGTGACAGGCAAGGCAAGCGCACGCCTAATTGCAGGAAAACGGGAGCTTTGGCTCGTCTTGAGCTCTCCTCAAAGCCGCAGAGCGGATTTGCCCGCGCCTTAGGCTGATTGATAAAGAGCGCCGGACTGACTGCGGGGAGAGGGGCAAAATTGGACACTGACGGCCCCGGTGCCGGCTTTGCCGCAACCTTCGGTGTGCTGACACGCGCCAGGGTCAGAGCGGGTGAAATCCCGGAGCAACTGTCGGTTCCCAAAGTCAATTGTTTGTTATAATCTTACGGATAATCTCACACTTATCTTTGCAACCGGCGGTCTTGAAGCAAGAAGTCACGGGCCTTACGACAGTAGGAGAATCCCCACCAGGTACCGCCTCAGCCGCCCTAGGATTGGGGCATAAGGAGAGCCATGCACGTAGACTCGCCCGACAGCCGTCATGTGATCTCACAGGGGCACTGCCGCACTTTAGGTGCCACCGTGGAAGAGGACGGCGTAAATTTCGCCATCTGGTGTCCTGAAGCCAAAGAACTTGAGCTTTTGCTGTTCAAGAGTGTGGATGATGACGAGCCTGAAATCATCCCCATCAATTCATCCATCTTCAATTCAGAGTATTACTGGCACGTCAAGGTCTTCAAGGTCAAGCCCGGGCAGATTTACGCCTGGCGCGTCACCTCGGTACTGCACTCCACCACCTGGTCGCCCAACGAGCTCAACAAGGTACTGCTTGATCCCTACGGTCTGCGCGTGCTTTTCCCTGAACAGTACGAACGCTTCCAAAGTGATGACGAGAAGGAGAATTTCAGGCGCTGTGCCAAAAATGCCGTGATCGATGTGACGGAGTATGAGTGGGGGCTGGACATCCATCCCAAGCACTCCCTAAACCGCACCATCATCTACGAGATGCACGTCAAGGGTTTCACCGCCCACCCCTCCTCGGGACTGTCACCGGACCTCAGAGGCACCTACCGCGGTCTGATAGAAAAGATCCCCTATCTGACCGAGCTGGGGATCACCGCGGTGGAACTAATGCCCGTCTACCAGTTTGACAGCAAGGACGCCCGCCCCGGCAAGAGCAACTACTGGGGCTACAGTCCCATGTCCTTTTTCGCTCCGCATGAAGGCTATGCCGCGGACAAATCGCTCATGGGTCCCATCGACGAGTTTCGCGACATGGTAAAGGCCCTGCACCGCAACGGCATCGAGGTGATTTTGGATGTGGTGTACAACCACACCTCCGAGGGTGACCACAACGGACCCTGCTACTGCTTCAAAGGTCTGGACAAGCGCGGCTACTACATCATCAACAAGCAGGGTTACTTCATGAACTACTCAGGCTGCGGCAACACCTTGAACGGTAACAGCCCGGTAGTGCGCAACCTGATCCTAGACTCTCTCATTTACTGGAAGGAAGTCATGCATATTGATGGCTTCCGCTTTGATCTGGCCTCAATTCTGGCCCGTGACCAGGAAGGTGTGCCGCTGGCCGCCAGCCCTACCCTGCTCGACATCGACGGCAATCGCCATCTGGCCGATACCAAGATCATCGCCGAACCCTGGGATGCCGGAGGATTGTATCAGTTAGGACAGATAGCCGGTTCCAAGTGGCGCGAGTGGAACGGCCAGTTCCGTGATGATGTGCGCTCTTTCATGCGCGGAGACAAAGGTGTGATCAAGCGCTTTGCCTCCAAGATGTTAGGCTCGCCCGATGTCTACAACGAGCACGCCGTGGATCCGCAAAAGAGCATCAACTTCATCACCTGTCATGACGGCTTTACGCTGTGGGACTTAGTCTGCTATGCCGAAAAGCACAATATCGACAACGGTGAGAACAACCAAGACGGCAATAACAACAATATCTCGGCCAACTACGGATACGAGGGTGAGATAGACGACCGCCAACTCAACGCCCTGCGCATGCGTCAGGTCAAGAACTTCATGGCTATCACGCTGCTCTCCATGGGAACCCCCATGTTGCTCATGGGCGATGAGGTACTGCACACGCAGCGCGGCAACAACAATGCCTACTGCCAGGACAACGAGCTGACCTGGTTCAACTGGGATTTCACCAAACGCCAGGTCGACATGCTCGGCTTTACCAAAAGCTTGATTTCCTTAAGACAGAATGGACAACTCAAGGCCCGTGACCGGCCGCACAAGCATTTTCTCAATAACTATCTGCGCGAGTCGCGATTGCAGTGGCACGGTGTCAAACCCTTCCAGCCGGACTGGTCGGATGACTCCCACTCGTTGGGCATACTGGTTTATTACGGTGTGTTCAATGCCTACGCCTACATCTTCGTCAATGCCTACTGGGAGGATCTTACGGTTGAGTTGCCGCCGGCTCCTAACCGCCTGCGGCGTTCCTGGTTCAAACTGCTGGACACCTCCAAGCACTATCCCGAGGATGTGGTGATCATGCTAAACCGTGAGCGCTTCCACGCCGGTGACAAATTGCGAGTACAGGCCCGCTCGCTGGTGGTGTTCATGTGCATGGCCACATAGCTTCCGTAAAACTTAACAACGCTCCTGTGGTTCGGCAGGAGCATTAAGGAAAACTACATCAGCGTCTCACTTTTGGTGCAGGCGTATTTGAATGTCGCGTAACCACCTCCGATAAAGTCAGCTCTCTTTGGCATTATGCCTTCTCTCTCAGCACCAGGCACTTTTTGCCGCGAAAGGCGATGCCGTATTTTAAGATGGTGGTATAGCCGCTCTCCGTAAGGCCGTGTTCGTATTGTTTCTCCTCAATATGCGTGAGGGCGGTCTGACAAATCTCCTGTACTTCCCGGGGAGTGGCGGCACTGTCTGCTTTTTTAAACTCCAGAACGGCGGCTGTGCTGTCCTCTCTTAGAATTAAATCGGCATAGCCAAGGCCGCTCTCCTGATTGGAG
>JAFUGP010000195.1 GCA_017469335.1 Succinivibrio sp.
AGTTCAGGCTCCGCTGAGCACGCTCATGTCAACATTGTACTGACGGCAGAGCGCCTTGAGTTTGTTTTCATCCTCTTGCTCTAGCGCCTCGTCCAGTTCCTGAGCGTCTTTTCCTGCTTGGCGTATCTTGCTGAGAAGCTGAGAAATTGTTCGAATTAATCCAGCCTTCTCCTGAGCCTTACCCCGGGCTTCAGCCCGGTCCAGATCTTGCTACCAGATGTCACACATGGTAAGTTCAGGCTCCGCTGAGCGCGCTCATGTCAACATTGTACTGACGGCAGAGCGCCTTGAGTTTGTTTTCATCCTCTTGCTCTAGCGCATCGTTCAGTTCCTGAGCGTCTTTTCCTGCTTGGCGTATCTTGCTGATAAGCTGGGAAATTATTCGCATTAATCCAGCTTTACCCCGAGCCTTACCCTGAACCTCACCCTGAGCCTTACCCCGGGCTTCAGCCCGGTCCATATCTTGCTGCCAGACGTCTTTCATACTTGTTTTTTCTCCGTTTAGGTTAAGTATCAGCTCTTCCTTGAGCCTTTCCAAATCTTCCCCGAAGTCCTTGGCCATGGCCATAAAGGCACGCACACTTTCGCCCGGATAGTCGACCTTGAATTCCTCGGTAATGCTGTAGGGTTCCCCCGGCTGGCTGCGGCGTTTTTTCCACACCAGATCGGCAAGCAGCTTGAAATCCGATTGGAACCTATCAATGGTCTCACGCGGCAGCGCCCCGATGTCAAAGACCTGGATTTTATAGTCAGAGGCTATTTTGCCGAGCTCATCATCCGGGGTGTCGACGCATTCTGACAGCCACTGCGGACCATGCCAGGGCTCAAGACCCAGGTAAATCACCAGCGTCACTACCCTGACCGGGCGCTTGGGTATGTCGTCCTTGTTCTTGTTCCCTAAGGTCCGTGCCGCCCGCCTCTCTTGCTTAATCTGGCGCTGCTGCCAGGCGTGACTCGCGTACTCGTAGCCCATCACCCGCAGCGGCATGAGGGGATCCGAGCTTGACTGCAGTTCCATGCCCATCAGACACAGGCGGATACCGGCCTTGTTGCCCCATTGCTTTAAGTTGTCCCGCTCTACCCCGAAGACCTGGCCTAAGCCCTGAATCACATCCCGTTCGGAGAGATCGGTGAGCTGCTCAGGCCGGACACGCTGTTCTCCGCGATAAACCAGCGCATTTACGATGTCGGCGAAAATCTCGTTGTATTTTAGCAGTGCCCGTTGGGTCTTGTCCTTGTCCTGACGCATGTTTTTCCTCGCATAAGCCATCTTTATGAGCGAATTTTGAATTAAGCCGCCGGGTTAGCGGAGCTCTGCCGCCGACCTGTTGGCAAAAAACCGTACTGTGTCTAATTCGAGTGAGACAACCGGTGCTACGTTAATCGTCATAAGATGGCACTGAGTATCGGTGTATTCTTCAGGGTATGATACTAAATCTAAATTATTAAGTCAAGTAACAATGATTATCTTTCCAAGGGGTTAGTAAGAAATTAAGGCGCTTGTGACCTTAAGTTCAATTAAAAATGCGGCACCTAAAAGATGATCAAAAGAGACGATCAAGTTCCCCCTGCATCTGAAATTTGAGCGGTGATATTTAAATTACCAGGGCTTTCCGTGGCAAATGTAACTTATTGATGTGGGGCACCTCAGAGGAAGCAGCCTTACATCATCTTTGGAAGTTACCTTAGGCGGTACCAAGAGCGACCAAGCCAAAATCCCCGGAACCGACCCTGAGACGCAGGGCAGAGCGCAGCGCGTCATAGGCGTGGCGATATGACAGTTGCGTCTTGAGAGTGCCGATATGATAGTGTGTAGATACCAAACGGCAGAAGGTATCTTGGGGGCGCAGAGCCCTTAAACTCAAGGAGGGGGCGTGAGAGACTATCTGATAAGCGGCGGCAGCTCGGGGATCGGCCTTGAGCTGTGCGGTAATCTCGGCAAGCGCGCAGGGACTCACCTGATCATTATCACCCGCGACCGGACCCGCGCAGCAGCTGCAGTAAAGAAAAAGGTGGGTGCGGATACCGCGCTTGACTTTATTGAAGCGGATCTGGCGGATCCGGGGACGGGGGCTGAGCTGCACAAACTGCTGGATCAGGCGCTGCAAAGGCGTCCTGCCGCTTTCATTCACAGCGCGGGACTGGCGCTGCCCTGTGCCCTGCGCAAGGGTGACAGCGGCAAAGTACAGCAGCTGCTGCAGGTCAACACCTTAAGTTTCATGGAGATAACCCGCTGGCTGATGCTGCATCATCACAACGCAGGGCCCTGCAAGGTGGTAGCGCTCTCGGCGCAGGCGGCGCGGCATTCTCTGCCTAACATGGAGCTCTACGCTGTTGCCAAGGCCGCCCTGGAGGCCTATGTGCGCCAGGCCGCGCCGGCGCTGCTGCCTTTGGGGATCAGCATTTACGCGCTGGCCCCGGGCTTTGTGGACACGCCCATGGCGCGCTCCTCCCCCCTATGGCAGCTGCATCCTGATTTTGCGCGCTATTTAACCGACTCGGGACTGCAGCCGCAGGGACTCATCCCCCCGGAGGCGGTAGCCGATTTCATCCTCTACCTCTTAGATAAGCCCGGCCCTTACGGCAGCGGCGGGATCATCGAGCTGTGAACGCTGCCTCATACCCGGGCGTAACCCCCGCTTTGGGCGGCAGCAAGATCCCCGTCGTCCGTGCCGCGCCCGTTCACCCCCAGGCAAGGACTGAGGCGGTGGCTGCGCCGGCGCTGGGACTAAGCGAGAAGGCTCTGCCGCCTGAGCTTGACTTTAAAGAGCGCCTGCAGGCGGCAGCCCGCGCCGGCTTTGCCAACCTGGAACTGTCGGTGGACAACACGCCGCAGCGCCTGTCACGTCTTGAGTGGGGGCCTTTGGAGCGCCGTGCGCTCAGGCGGGTGCAGGAGGGGACGGGGGTGCGAATTGAGAGCATCTGCCTGTCGGCTAACCGCAGTTATCCTTTGGGCAGCGCGCATGAGGAGCTGCGAGTGCGCGGGCAGGAGATCATCGCCCAGACCATCGCTCTGGCCTGCGATCTGCAGATTAAGCTGGTGCAGATCGCAGGTTATGATACAGCCGGCGCGGCGCACGGCGATCCTTCCACGGCTGACAGCGCCCGGCGCTTTGCAGAGGGGCTCGGTCAGGCGGCGGCTAAGGCCGAGCACGCGGGGGTGGTGCTGGGCCTGGAGAATATGGACACCCCCTTCATCAATTCCATCCCCAAGGCCCTGCGCTATGTCAGGGAGGTGGACAGCAGCGCGCTGCGCCTCTACCCGGATGTGGGCAATCTCTGCGCCTTTCACGGCGATCCGGATGCCGAGCTCAGGGCCGGCGCGCCCTACATCGCCGCCTTGCATCTTAAGGACACGCAGGCGGTCAGCGCCACTTACCCCGGCCGCTTTGGCGGGGTGCACTTCAAGGCCGGCTGCGTGCCCTTTGCCCGGGTGTTTGCCTGTCTGCGCGAGCTGGATCTCAAGGTACCGCTGGTGCTGGAGATGTGGTATGACGCAGGTGGGGATCCCTACGAGGCGGCCGCACAGGCCTGCCGCTTCGTGCAGGAAGGCTTGGGCGCTCCGGCCTGAGCCCGGGGGGCTTATCCGCGCTTTGCGGCACAGAGCGCCAGGGGGAGCTTTGTTAAGGCACGCTGTGCCCGGGCGGCACTTGAAAAAGCACAGGTCTGGGGCATAATATAGTGGAAAATTTACTGAAGATTAAGAGAGGATCTTAAGGCGGGTGTGCCGGGGCACGTTGCCCCTGCCCGCAGCGGGATCAGTACAAAGTGTCAGCGGTAAAACCAGTACTCAAATACACCAATTTCACGCGCTTATCCGAGGAGCGGCTGCTCTTTATCTTGCAGCGGCGCAACGAGCCTGCGGTGCGCTCGCGTATGATCAATACCGCCGAGATAGGAGTGGAGGAACATCTGCGCTTCTGCGCCTCGCTGCGCGAGGATAAAAGCCGCCTGTATCTGCTGGTGAGCCTGGATGATTGGCCCAAGGGGGTCATCGACATGACCAATATCGATTATGCGGCTCATACCTATGAAGGCGGCAGTTATTTCTTTGAGCATGAGGGCAATTTCAGCTCGGACGCGGTCAAGGGCTGTGCGTTGGTCAATCTGAGACTGGGACTCTACTATCCCACCTTGTACATCCGCAAGAACAACGTGCAGGCGCTGATGTTCAGCATGATGAAATTAAAGCAGGAACTGGTGGGTGAGGATGAGGAGTTCTACCGCCTGACCAATACCTACTTAGACCCCGACACTCCCCTGCATGAGCATGTCAGGCGGGATCTGGAGTATCTGCGCGGCAAATACGAGCTGGTGGTGGAGCTGTAGAGAGTACCGCGGTACAGCCTGCCCCCTTAACTTACCGGCCATGCAGGGCTCTGCTCTGTGTTCTCTGGGCAGTACGTCTCCCCTCTTTGGAAAACGTCCCGGCACTCTTTGGTGCTCATTGGGGTTAAGGCTCGGCTAAACGCTCTGATAAGCCATCACCCCGCGTCTGCCGGGTTGTGCACTGTACACCAGGGCAAGCCGGATGAGCTCTCTGCCGTCTAAGTTTTCACGGCCGTAGTCATGGTCTTTTATCTGATTTACGGCCTCCTCCAGGAGCTTATCTTGGTTGGAGCCGTCCTGGCTGTACTTAAGCTCCAGTACCAGCACCCGGTGCTCAAAGCAGGCGGTGACATCGCTTCTGCCATTTTGATTGTGCTGCTCGGCTCTTACATTGTCACAGTAAATCTGGATGAAGAACTGAATAAGGGCTCTTAAGAGCATCTCGTTTTTAAGCGGGAAGTGGTCATAGGGTACGGCGGCCAAGGTTTCCTTTAAGAGCTCGGCTATCTCC
>JAFUGP010000196.1 GCA_017469335.1 Succinivibrio sp.
AGTGCAAAATGCACTATGTTTTAATTATAGACAATTATCTAATTAATGTCAAGCAAAAATATGGAATAACAGAGGGATATTGGTCACAAAAAGGGGAGAATTAGATAGAAGTTGGTGTCTTAATTAGGGAAGATGACGCTTGTGCGTGTAATAGCCGTTGTCATCCGTCAGAAAACTGCTCAGGGAACTTGCCGGCGTTGCAGTCGCTGCCTGCTCGAAATTGTCAAAAAAGCTCTCTGAGGTCAGATTCTCACCTACCACCATAACTCTGGAGCTTTCACCTGCCACCAGTCCCTGTTGTTTAACACCGCCTCGGTAAAGACCTATCAGAGAGCCTGCCTTGATATTTGGTGGTAATTCGCTGAAGGGAAGCGCTGAGTCATCTATGGAGCAGAGTACATTTTCAAATTCCGTGCGACCGGAGGTTTCGTCGATAATGCCTGCCAGACCGCCAGCATAGATATTAGCGGTTGAAGTAGGGGGCACGTACCAGGAACCTTGTTCTATTTGGATATTTTTGAGTGTGGAGTTGGCAATCTCACCTGCGAGTACGCTGATGGAGCTGTCGTTGCCGGGATTTGCGACCTGCACATCGCCATTAATTTTTAGATTTTCTATCATGGCACCTTCCAGCTTGGCAAACAAACCGGCTCTGACTTTCTGAGCGTCTGCCTCAGTGCGCAGTTGAAAATTGATGGTATTGAAGGCACCATCCAGATGTCCCGAGAAGCCCAGCCCCCGGTCAAGAGGCTGGCTGATGGTGCCTAACTCGATGTCGTTGATTAAAAAATACTTACTGTCGGGCTTTAGGTAGATGCTTTCGAGCTGTTCTTTGGAGTAAATTCCTATTTCCCCGGTGTGGTTGATTACTGCGGGATCATCCTTGAGGGCGGTTTTGGAAAGATCGGTGCCCGCCGGTCCGCCTACGTCGATACGTCCGACTGAACTGTGCACCTCCAGCTTCCCCGCCTGTGGATAGGTGATACTGCTGATGTCGCCGATGGTGACCTTCCCACCTTCGATGCGGCAGTTCTGAGCGGTGATCCTGCCGATGAGGGTGACCGGACCTTCTCCTCTGTTCTGGATGACGAACTCACCGCGCCGGCCGAAGGTCGAAATGATGTCGTCCGTAACCTTAGCGGTCGATAAAGTGAGCTGTTCGGCGGAGAGATCAGCGTTAGGGCCGACACGGATGCCGTTGGGATTGACTATTGTGACATTTTCTAAGCCCAACACCAGGCCGTCTATCTCTGAGGGGCGGTTACCGCCGACCAGGTTAAGATAGTTGCCGCCGTAAAAGTGGACCTCATGATCGGTGGCCACGTCAAAAGATTTCCATTTGATTACGTTGTGCACGTCCGGGGAAGTGACAACCATTATCTTGCCGCTGCGCGTAGCCTCAGAGTGACCTACGATATTGCGGTCAAAGACTGGCAGTTCGTCGGCCTTGACGATTGCCGCGGAAAGCAGCATCAAAGCACCCGCCTGAATGGGGGTTAGGATTGGTTTCATGGTAATAAGTCTCCTTAGGTAACAAACTGAAAATAAGCATAAGATCAGAACAAAAGGTGGTTAAACTCAGGCAAAGGGAGTCATGTGTCCACCGCTGGTATGGGTAAAACTAAAAGAGAGCCACAACTGCAGTTCATCGCTTTGAAATCCGGAACTTCCTAAGAGTTTTTGTGCCGACACGGAAATTGAAAGGCCGTTGAAGATGGTCTCAAACATAAGCCCCGTGCCCCGGGCCGATCTGCTCTGGCCATGATTGTTGCGGCCTTGTACGAATTGCAGCTGCCAGTCGAGCCTGCAAGTGCTGTCGAACGAATAACGCAGTGAGAATCTCTCCAACAGCGCCGTATCGGCGGAGGCCGCACCGGCATCAAGTGCTGCCAGAGCATGCGGTCCTCCCATGGAGAAGCGCTCAGAGCTGTCAAGCAGATCGGGACTGAACTGCCAGGTAAGATCGTTGAGCACCGTAATGGGGGTATGCTTGAAGTAATGAGAGACTTTAAGGTCAGCGTTCAGGATGGAGTAGCTGTCATTCTCGTACACGCCCCAGTCGTCATCCACCTTGAGTTTTCCTGAGGTGAAGCTGCCGCTTACGGAGAAGTTATCGGGGAAATTGTTATAGCTGTAATCAGCACCCAGGTGCCAGGCGGTGGTATGTTTTTTGAACTTGACCTCGTAGGTCTTGAGCTCGTCCACCAGCGATTTATAGCGATAGCCCCAATGCAGAAAACCTTTGGTGTATTCACCCATGAGGTAGGGGTGTTTGATGAACAGTTCACTTGAGAAAGAATGTCCTTGCGCACCTAACTCGCGGTACTCGGCTGCAAGATCATAATCTGAGTAGCATAAGGTGGCGCCCAAAACGGTAGCATAGGAGTTGACCGGTACCTTATAGGTGAGGCTGAAGTTCTTTTGCAACTCATTGCTGCTGGCGGCGAATAAGGAAAGATTGTCCGCCATGTGCAGGGGGTTGCGAATTTCCAGATAGCCACCCATGCGGTAGCGGCCGGCGGACTTGGAGCCGTGATTGTCAGCGAAGCCGTAGAAATAGGTATCAGCGGCGGCGTGCACATGAGTCTTCACATAGATATGCTGAGCCTCGTTCTGCTGTATTTCCCCTGAGACAATGCGTAACGCATCCAATGTTCCCAGGGCTCTGAGCCTGCTATGCAGCTCGCCGCGGTCAACATGATCGTGAAAGTTTAGCAGCGGCTCGAACAGGGCATTTTTAGTGCCTTTGCGCAGGAACAAGCGGTAGCTGAGCAGCACCCCGTCAATGGTGGGATTGACAAGACTGATCTCAAAATTGCCGTCGTTGCTGTCCTGAGGCGGATAAAAAGCCTGAGAGTGGGGATAGCCGTGCGAATGATAATAATCGGTCACCTGATCGAGCAGTTGCTGCAGCAACTCCCTGGTTACAGGCTGTCCGCGATATTGCGCGAGTTTGCGGTTCAGCGGGGTCGTGTCTGCAAGCAGGTTTGAACTAACCGTTACATTGCTGACGGTGATCTCCTGCGCGCCGCAATTGAGCGCGGTGCAAAATAAGGTGCAGGCGATAAGCAAAAAGTACAGTATTTGTTTCATGACATTTACACCAATCTGTGTGGTTACCGTTTTGATTCGATCCAGTCAACTGAAGCTGCCCGGATTTGAGCAGGTCAAGCAGCGGGAAGGATGCGGGGCGTGATTATGACACAGGTCACAAATTAACCCGGACGGCTTCTGAACAGGCCAAAAAGGTATTTTTAAAAATAATGCGGAAATTAAAAATAAAGACAAATCAACATGTAATGGTGAAATAGGCGTGTAAAAGAAGGCATGAAGCGCTAAGACGACGAACAGCCCGGTGAGCTTTGCCCAGAAAAAATTTTTTTTGAGGGGAGCTGACTGAGCGAAAAAAGGCGTGTGATCGCCGCAAAGAAGCACTATTTTCAGCTGAGAGGGCCTTGGTTCTTGATGCATTTGACAGAGCCTTCAGGCTAGGCAATGGTGAGGTGGCAGGGGGTTACTGACACAGAAGCGGTCTTTAGTGCGCGGATCTCAGACTGTACTGCCAGCGGCTACAATGACACTGTGTGTTGTGTCAGCAGGGAGCAAGGTATGATGGCTCAGGTGAAAGGTAAAGACGCGAGTGAGGCCCAAAGCGGCCGTTTTCCGGCCGTGGGTAATCTTGCACCTGAATTTACCTTGCAACGCCTGGACGGCAGTGAGCTTACGCTCTCTGAGATGCAGGATGAAGTGCTGTTGCTTTGTCTGGTTAACGATTTTGAGGAGCATGCCGCTCAGGAACTGATAAAACGCCTGACTGAGGGGGCTGCCGCGTTGCCGCAGTTGAGGATCCTGCTGGTAAGCGCAGTTGAGCCGGCAAACGCGGAAAGTTTGACGAAGTTCTTGGACACCGAAGGTCAGGAGGGGAGGCTCTTGCTGCTTTGCTGCTCGTCCCCTCAATGCAGTTTTGCCCAAGATTATGGAGTGGCAACCTCGGCGGGACGGCTGCCGCAGGCCCTGCTGCTGATCGATAAGGAAGGCTATGTCGTTTATACCGAGCGCTGCGCCGGGCAAAACCGGACACTTGATCCGTTTTTGGCGCTCTTATGCGCCAAAAGCTGCTTGAACAACTGAGCGTGGCCTAGGTCAGAGCTCATTACGCGACAAAAAGGCACCCATCAGGGTGCCTGGTCAGAGACTAAAAGCGCACCTCTGCTCTCAGGGCTCGTCGACCACCTCGGCCATCATGCCGCGCAGAAATTCCATCTGCTGCTCGTCGGGATGGTGGAAGGCCTGATAGAAGAGCTCCCTGACCTGATCTAGTACCGCAGCGCGGCAGATAAAGACCAGTTTGGAGCTGCGTTTTCCTTCCGGCCACTGCTTGAGCAGGGAAAGCGGGTAAATATTGCCCATCACCACGTGAACCACCACCGGATCCTCCTGCGAGGCAATATTCAGTATGCCTTTGATGCGCAGTACCGAGTCCCCGAACTGCTCCTGCACTGCAGTTATAGCGTACATCAGGGCCAAAGGTTCGATGGGTTCGTCCTGGGTAAGGGCGAAAGAGTCGATGTCGGTATGGGCGATGATGCGCCGTTTGGCCACCCCAACCTGATCGCTGATTTTGGCCGGGCGCAGGGGACTTGCCACTCCCTGATTTTTTAAGGTGAACCAGCTCTTGATCCGTCCTGAGTAGTCATGAGCCAAATTGCGGTACGGTCCTAACTGAGCCATCACTCCGGCGTCGATATCGCCTTTGACGGCTATCTTGATGGGAGCTTGGTTGTTGATTTTCTGCGCCGCCTCGCGAACTGCCTGAAGTTCGTCGGCATCAACCAGATCTGACTTGGAAATAATGATGAGATCGGCCAGCGCTATCTGTTTGACTGCCTCATACTGTTTTTTGAGCTGTTCGCGCAGATTTACGGCGTCCAGTACTGTTACCGTGCCGTCATAGCGGTAATTCTCGTAGATAAAATCATCGCCCGAGAGGGTTGAGATCACGCCTGAGGGATCGGCCAGACCGGTGGTTTCTATCAACACGCGGTTGAAGGCGGGGATCAGCTGTTCATGCATCTTGGCCAGATTCTGCGCCAGAGAGTCCACCAGCTCTCCTTGCAGGGTACAGCAGATACAGCCGGAGCCCAACAGCACCACCGTGTCGTCCACGCTCTCCACCAGTTCATGGTCAAGCCCGACGTCACCAAACTCATTGATGAGTACCAGGGTGTCCTTAAGTTCGGGTGAATTGACCCAGTGATTCAATAAGGTAGTTTTACCGCTGCCTAAAAAGCCGGTGATGATGTTTACCGGGATGCGGTTGTCCACCAAGGATTCAGAAGACATTCTCTACTCCTCACCTTCGTACAGAAATCGCAGAGCACTTTCCAACATGGGATTGCGATATTCGTCGATTTCATTGAGCACATCGTGATAGCAGCCCGGTACCTCGGTGACCCTGGGGGGGAAGCTGTCGCGCGAGTGCTGTTCAAAAAAATGTGCTGCGGCTGGAGATGATACCACTTTGTCAGCGCCTGCCAACTGTACATAGACCGGTAAGCCCAGCTCGAAATGACCGCCCATAAGCTCCTCCTGCTTACGTGTTGCCTCACGGATAAAGCCATAGGTCGGTGAGCCGGTGGTGAGCTGAGGGTGCTCGGCATAATAGTCATGGTAGGCGGAGTAACGTTCCCTGCAGTGGGAGTGATAGTTTTCCTCAAAGGGCACCCGGCGGTATTCCCGCCCCCGCGGAGTATAGCGATAGCGGGTAAAGGGCAGCGTCCCCAGCACGTAGGCTGCCAGTTTTAAGGTTCGTCTGCTGTATTTGACCACCGGCCACAAATAGGGGGCAATGAGAGCGGCTTTAAGCGGTCTTACCGGACCGTTTTTAATTAAATCAAGTGAAATCAAGGCCCCCATGGAGAAGGCCAGCAGATAGAAGTCTTGAACTTTTAGCTCGGAGAGCATGAACGCCACATCAAAACGCAGTTCATCAAAACGGTTTATGTGACATTTTTGGTGATCCGCCAGCAGGCGCTGGGAGTCACCCTGACCACGCGACAGACAGATGATGACCCTTAAGTCGAGCCGGTTGAGGCTAAAGAGCAGCTCTGCGTATTTGTGACGGTTCTCGCCCCGCCCCGGTACTATGACCAGAGGCGGATATTCGTGGGACTGAGGATTGAGCTCGGCTGCCGTGATCTCCAACCCGTCGTGCATGAAGGAGTGTAATTTTACTTTCTGAGAGTAAAACTGCTCGATTTCCTCGCGCATCCCGGGCAGTTCCTGCTCGGATAAAAGGATCGGGGCAAAAGACAAACTTTTACTCATACTTTTCACTCCAAAGGAAGATTCACGCTATATAACAGATAATTATTCATAAGAAACAACTTAAGCGCGGCGGTTCTATGGCTCTGCCGTCGTTGCGCGGCGCTGCGCTGAGCCTGGTTCTGGTCTTAGTGCTCATGTCCCAGCAGCACCGCTGCCTCGCGCGGGCCAATCTTGATAAAAGGCAGGATGATCTGCCCGGCGTCGCCGATCTCCACGCCCCATTGTTGCGCATCAAAGGGGATACCGCGCTCTAAGCTGTCGATAAAGGCCAGAGTCACCTCTGCATACTGATTATGGTCCTGCAATGAGGTTCCGCACAGATAACCTTCAGCAACCAGCCGGAGCGCCTCATCGGAGCCGTCGACGCCCAATACCGGCACATAACTGCCGGCGGGGCTTGCTGACTCAGGTCTGGTATTGAATCCGTGCTCCTGTAAGGCACGCAAGGCGCCGATGGCCATGGCATCGTTGTTGCAGATGACCGCCTCCAGATTGTCCTGCTCCCCGCTGTCAAGCAGGTTTTTGACTTGTTCATAAGCCTGCAGGGCATCCCAGTTGCAGAAGCTCTCCCTGAGGATCTGCGCGTCGATGCCATGAGTGGCGAGCTGGTTTTTTACCGTGCGGGTTCTGATGGTGGTGTCGTCACTGTCCTTCATGCCTTTGAGCAGCAGATAGTCCAATTTGCCGTTGCCGTTGCGATCCCAGCGGTTGTGACGCCGCAGATAATCCTGCAGCAGTTCCACCTGGTGCATGGCAGGCAGCCTGCGATTGACACCTATCAGCCAGGCGCAATTACTGGCGGCCAGATTGGTGATGCCGGGATCACGCATCAAAAAGATCACCGTGCCACCGCCCTGTTCAACCAGGTTGAGGTACTGTTGCCCTTCCTGTTTGTCAAAGGGCACGGTGACAAAGTAATGATGAGGGCCCACGCTCAGCCCAGAGAGCAGCTTATCACGCGTTTGGCGATAGTCCTCATGGGTTTGTACCTTAATGTCGTACAAGTTAAGCTGCAATCCCGAATAGCGCCCGGCCTCACGGCGCATGCTCTCGCGCAGGAGGTTACCCATGCTCTGCTCGTCATCGGTGATGAGCAGTGCCAGATCGACCTGCGCACCGAGCTCGGACAGAGCGGGAGCAGCACTTACAGAACTTGCCAAGGTAACCAGAGCGGTTACCAGGGACAGGATCAGCCTCCGCAGACTTGGACATCTTGTTGAAAGATTCATGCTGACATCAAACTCCTGCCAAACAGTGTGCCGTCCCTGCCTAGCGTCTGCGGTAAATGCGCCGCACATTGGGAACGGACTTGACCCGCCGCTCCACGCGTGCCAGATGCTGGCGGTCATGCACCGAAACCACCAGATTGATGAGCAAGGTGGTATCGTCCTTGACATCCGAGTTGATACTCTCGATGCGGGAGCCGGCTATGTCTATGGCATTTGACAGTTCCGATACGATTCCCTGGCGGTTCTCCAGCTCTACTATCAGTCCGGACTTGAACTCCTGCGTGGAGGTTACGGCCAGATCCCAGCCCACCTCCAGAAAGCGTCCGGCCGTTTTGTCAAGCTCTTTTAGGTTACGGCAGTTTTTGTTGTGAATTACCAGACCCCGCCCCTGGGCCACATGCGCAATGATTTCATCACCCGGAATGGGCAGACAGCACATGGCAAAGGTATAAGGGACGCCGCCGGTACCGGTGACGGGCTGTCCGGTTTCCTGGGTGTTGCCCGGGGCCAGCAGCCTGGCTACCTGCACCGTGAGAATGTTGCCCAGAGCAATGTCCACCAGCAGGGAATTCAGATCTTCTTTGTTCAGTTCATGCAGCACCCTGTCCACCTGTTCGGCACTGATGTCCTCAAGATGAATGCCGCGCAGCGTGTTCTGCAGCAGGCGCCGGCCGATCATCACGCACTCTTGAATGCGCAGGCCCTTTAAGTACTGCCTGATCTTGGAGCGGGCACGCGAGGTCACCACGCTGGACAGCCAGATAGCGTTGGGCACGGCTGACGGCGAGGTCAGGATCTCCACGCTCTGGCCTGACTCCAGCGGCCTAGACAGCGGGAACATATGATGATCGACCCTGGCGCCTATACAGTGGTGTCCCAGGTCGCTGTGCAGTGCGTAGGCAAAATCAACCGGGGTGGCTCCGGCCGGCAGGTCGTAGATTTTTCCTTCCGGAGTGAATACAAAGATGTTGTCAGGGAAGAGGTCGGTCTTGACGTCCTCGACGAATTCCAGGGAACTGCCGGCGCTGCTTTGCAGGTCGATGAGGCTTTTTATCCACTGTTGGGCGTTTTTCTGCGAGGCCGAGGATACCGGCTCGGAGCCTGACTCTTTATAGGACCAGTGCGCAGCGATGCCGCGCGCGGCCATCTGATCCATCAGCTGCGTGCGGATCTGGATCTCGATGGGGACGCCGTGCGGGCCGATCAGGGAGGTGTGCAGGGACTGATAGCCGTTGATCTTGGGGATGGCGATATAGTCCTTGAAGCCACCCGGACGAGGTTTGAACAGGTTATGCATCTGTCCGAGCACCCGATAGCAGGTGTCCACATCAGCCAGGATGATGCGAAAGGCATAGACATCCATGATCTCGCGAAACTGCAGCTCGTTTCTTACCATCTTGCGATAGATGGAATAAATGCGCTTTTCCCTGCCTATGACTTTGGCGGCGATACCGGCGCTTTTGAGTTTTTCCTTGATGGTCTCCAAGATGTTGTTAACCACCTCCTTGCGATTGCTGCGGGCGGTGGTGACGGCGGCTTTGAGGACGCGGTAACGCATGGGGTAGAGCGCGGCCATGCCCAGCTCTTCAAGTTCGGTCTTGATATCGGCTATGCCCAGCCGGTTGGCGATGGGAGCAAAAACCTCCAGAGTTTCCTGGGCGATGCGTTTGCGCTTGTCCGTGCGCAGCGCCCCTAGGGTACGCATATTGTGAGTGCGGTCGGCCAGTTTTATGAGAATGACCCGTATATCCTTGGTCATGGCCAGGATCATTTTGCGCAGGTTTTCGGCCTGGGCTTCACGGTAGTCATGGTAGGCAAGTTTTTCCAGCTTGGTCACGCCTTCCACCAGTTCTCGCACCTGGTAGCCAAAACGCCGTTCCAGCTCCTCATCCCCCACCGCGGTGTCCTCCACCACGTCATGCAGCAGAGCCGCCATTACCGACTCAGCATCCAGGTGCATCTGGGCGATGATGGTTGCCACCGCTATGGGATGGATGATGTAAGGCTCACCGGAGGCGCGCTTTTGGGCGGCATGGGCGGTGTCTGCCAGTAAAAAGGCCTGATCTACGGAATTGATGTTATCGGCAGTCAGGTAGGAGCATAAAAGCTCACGCAGGCGGGCATAATAGCGAAAGTTGGCCGAGGCGAAAATGTCAGCGGCAGGCGCATAGGGATCGTTCCCGTCCGAGGCGGGAGTAGTACAGCCAGCCGCTTCCGTCATGCCTGCCCCTCTGCCTAGTTGAACATCTCAGCTCCGTCTATCGGGGCGAACTCGTTGTCGGAAGGATGAAGCGGGCTGTTGCGCAGATGCTCCTTGCGGTCCTGCTTGTCCAGAAATTCCTCGGTGATGAGGCCTTCCTCAATCTCCCGCAGGGCGATGACGGTGGGCTTGTCATTGTCCTCGTCTACCAACGGTTTGCTGCCGTTGGAAATCTGCCGCGCCCGCCTTGCGGAGAGCAGCACCAGATCAAAGCGGTTGCCTACTTTATTGACGGCATCTTCAACCGTTACTCTTGCCATAGTGATGACACCTTAAAAACCTGTGATTGTATATGAGCCTGCCAGTTGTACCAAGCCGGCCCATGCAGTGTGCGTAAGTGCGCAGTCAAGTTGGAACTTGATATTATACCTGAATTTTAGGTACTGCCAGACAGATTTTTGGAGCTGTTGCCTTCCGGCAGGACTTCTTGCAGCAAAATCACCATATAACAGTCAAATAGTTTCAGTCGGGCAGCTTCAGCTGTTTTATGAAAGTGAACAGGCCCATGCTGACGATGCCCCTTTCGTCAGTGTGCGGCGGCTCATCGCCGGGGAGCAGCATCAGGCGCGAGGCCTGACACTTGAGCTTGCGCAGCGCAAGATGCAGCTCCCCGAGGCCATCCTGCGTTGCGGCGAAGGCACATTGCAGCGCCAGGGGTTCTTCACTGCCCCGCAGGCAGAAAAAGTCAATCGTATGAACTTTGCGGATCTTGACGCCGCGACCGTCTATTTCATGGGTATGGGATTGTGCGGTGTAAACCTTATAATCGCGGCAGAGCAGTTCCAGGAGCAGCGCGTGCCGCTGCAGCAGTGCCTCAGGCTGCGCAGTAAACTGCAAGGCGGCTTTTAACAGTCCGATATCGCCAAAGTAGAAGGTTGTGGTGTGGCTCAATTCCACCTGCCGCCGGTCAAGACGGGGCAGCTTGGTGAGCAGAAAACCTTCCTCCAAGAGGTGGAGATACTTTCCGACCATGGAACTGCTTTTTAAGGGGGTCCCGTTCCTGAGTTCATAGGGACTGGTGGCTCTGCCCAGGTTTCTGGCTATCTGCACGAGGGTGCCGTTGAGACGTTCCCTGCTCTGGACGTGACCGCCGGCCTCGATGCGGCTTAAGGCATCGTCCAACTTGCGCAACAAAAAGCGCTGCGGATCAAGCCTGCCTGCTTTTCCCAGCAGTCCGGGCAGACCGCCCCACTCAAGATAGCTCTCCCACAACTGCTGGGGGCGCCCCCTGCCTGAGCCCAGCAGCTCGCTGAAAGCCAGAGGATAGAAGCAGATGAGCTGAGGCTCGCAGAGGTGTTCTAAGTAGCAGCCATCCCGGCCCGCTTCACAGCTTAAGGTGAGAAAAACCTCCGCCTGCCGCTGCACTGCAGCCTGGACGAGGAGACGGTCCAGGGAGCTTGGCTCCTCAGCACAGGGGGAGCTGATTTGATCGTAATGATCCAAGAGCACAGCCAAAGGGCCCGGGGTGGAGCAGCTTTCCCGGAGATGCCTTTCAAGGAGATCGGCACTCGGGTAGCTGCGCAACCGCTCCTCATGCTCCAGGTTGACTACCCTAAAGCCGCGTCCGGCAAGCTCCCTGCAGAAGTCAACACACAGCACATAGGATTTGCCGCAGCCGCGCATGCCTGTGAGTACCTTGATTTTGCCGTTGCCCAGGCTGCGTCTTAGTTTTTCGAGGTAAAGATGCCGTCTGATGTAGTAAACGCTGTCCAGGATCACGGTTGCACCTCAGAACCAAAACTGCCCTCTAAGACAGATTGTCCCGCAGCCGCGGCCGGGTTAATGCGGGGGTTGCATGCCGCACTCACGCAGGCTCTCTCCCCGCGCTCAGAGACTCGTACAGCGCCCGCAGTTCACTCTCCTGCCTTAAGACCCCCAGTCTTTGACAGAGCACTATGCTGTGCAGAGCCAGCACGCTCTCGTCGAAGTTGTCGTTGACTATCACGTAGTCATATTCACCGTAGTGCGAACTCTCCGCGCAAGCCTTCTGCATGCGGGCTGCTATGATCTCCTCGCTGTCCTGGCCGCGGGCGATGAGGCGCCTCCTGAGCTCCTCAAGCGAGGGCGGCAGAATAAACACCGAGCGTACCGCAGAGCATTGCGCTCTGATCTGTCTGGCGCCCTGCCAGTCGATGTCCAACAGCACATCTTTCCCCTCATTAAGCCAGCTTTCGACAATTTCGCGGGAGGTGCCATAGTAATGGTCGAAGACTTTGGCGTACTCATAAAAGGCGCCTCTGTCTATCTGGGCTTTGAACTCCTCTTCCCCGACAAAGTGATAACTTACGTGGTCAATCTCCCCCGGGCGCGGCGCGCGGGTGGTGTGGGAGACTGACAGCCGCAGACGGTCATCGAGGTTGAAGCGCTTGAGCAGCGCGGCGATGAGCGAGGACTTGCCGGCCCCGCTGGGGGCGGAAATGATGAAAAGAGTGCCCTGCATGATTTATTCCTCAGATCGGAGTGGAGGGGAGTGAACCTAAGGGAGAGGCTCGGTCGGCCTCAATTTCCTCGGGCTGTTCGTGCAGCTTGTAGTCCCGGTCGGCGTCAATGATGCGCACCATGGCGGCGGCATAACGCGGATCGAACTGAGTGCCGCTGCATTTTAAGATCTCGGCACGGATGGTAGCCTGGGGCAGGATGTCGCGGTAACTGCGCCGCGAACTCATGGTGTCGTAGGTGTCGGCCACGGCGATGATGCGTGCCGGCTCCGGAATGGCCTCACCTTTGAGGCCGTCGGGATAGCCCTGGCCGTCGTAACGCTCGTGATGCCAGCGCGCCCCCACCGCCAGATCGGGAAAAATTTTGATCTTCCTGAGGATCTCGTAACCGATCAGAGGATGGGATTTGATCAGGCGGTATTCCTCGTCGGATAGTTTGTCCGGTTTGTTGATGATCTGTCCGGGTATGCCGATTTTGCCGATATCATGCAGCAACCCCATGTAGTAAATGTTTTTGATCTGCTCAGGCGGCAGAGCCACCGCCGCGGCGATGCGGCTGGCGTAATCGGCCACACGCTGGGAGTGACCGCGGGTGTAGCGGTCCTTGGCGTCAATGGTCTGCGCGAGGGCCAGCACCATCTCATCAAACAGCAGCCGGCTGTTGCTGAGATTCTGTCTGGCCAGTGCGGTCTGGCGGCTGACCTCCTGCTCTAAGTTGTGCTGCAGATACTCCTCCCAGAGGATGCGATCCAGCCTTTGGCGGGCCACGTGGGCGATAAAGGGCAGGCGCAGAAAGTCGGTGACACCCTCATCGAGCACCTGTGACTGCATCTGGGCGGGCAGGTCATCGATGATCATGATGACCGGTACCTGCCTGAGGTGAGCGTTGTTCTTGATAAGCTGCAGCACCGTAAAGCAGTCCATGAGTTTGAGCTCGGAGTCCAGCAAGATGAGATCGGGACTGCTCTGTCCTAGGTGGTTGAGCATCTGCGGGCCGCTCTGACAGCAGGTTAGCTGTGAGCAGTTACCCAGGATGTCCTGCAGCTGCGCGGCGATGCTCTCGTTTTCGGTGAGCAGCGTAAACTGTGGTCTGCCGACCTTAAAAGTATAGTCAGACATGCTTATCTCCCGTGGGTGCCTGGGGGTCAGATGTAAATTGTATGCCAAAGCGGCGCTAAGGTGACCTGAAATTATCCTCGTCAGTCCCAACGGACTGTCCGGTGCCTGGATTGGCTCCAGCCTCAGAGGATAAGGCGTAACTGCTCAGGTTATTTTGTCTCTGATTTCTGCGATAAACCACAAATCTGGACCTGCCTTGTCAACTTGACTGTCCTAGTCTGGTAAGTTAAAAGATCTGATTGTCTTGATACGTAAACTCCCGCAATTCAGACACTAACTCATTTAACTATCTATGCCGTCTTGCGGCGGGTTCCGGTCTTAGGACCCGGTTTCTGCCGCGGAGTACCGTCGGCCTTTAACGGCCCCCGTTTGAATCCTTTCTGCGGCC
>JAFUGP010000197.1 GCA_017469335.1 Succinivibrio sp.
ACCCGTCCGCCACTCGCCGGCGGAGATGGCAAGCCATCCCCCCGCTGCCGTTCTACTTGCATGTAATAGGCCTGCCGCCCGCGTTCAATCTGAGCCATGATCAAACTCTTCGTAAATATATTCTCTTGACTTGGGCTTCGTGTCTCCCCTCAAAGTATCCCTATACCTGTACATACCATACAGCTACCGGTCACCCTAAGTTTCACACGAAACTCTTCAAGGTCCTCTCAAGGACCCGCACAGATTGTCCGTTTATCCTGTTAAAGAGCTATGCGGCGCTTTGGCCGCACACTGTCTTGCGACAGCGGATATGCATTATAGAGAAAATTTGCGGGGTGTCAACAAATATTTTTGCTATTTTTTACAGGCCTTGTAGATCAAATAGTTAATCTGACCTTTTGTGAGAGCGATCGGCTTTTTAACCACTTAATCTCCCAACCTGAGAGACAGCAAAGCCGGGGGCTATGTCTGCCTCCGGCCTGTATCTGAACCACGTCTCGGACAGAGCCTAATAAAGATTGGGATGAGACTGTCTTTTCAGGGTCTCGGCAATTTTCAGTTTACCGGCCGCCTGTCTGAACAGCGTCTGCAAAACATCCTTTTTGATTTCGCCGCAGGCTTTAAACAGCAAGTAGGAACGACCGTCATAGTAAGTAACCAGTCCGGCACAGGGAGCGTTGTCCACATAACGAAAGGAAAAGCCTCGCACCTCCAGCACTGCCTTGAGATCCCAACCCTGGTGGCTGTCCATCACGTACTGGGCAAAGGTCTTGGTAGTCGAGGTCGTGATGACCGGGTCTAAGATCTCCAGGCCGGCGGTGGCAGATCCATCCTCGCGGACGTAACTGACCTCGCGCTCACCCAAAGTCTCGGTAAACCCGGAGAGTTGGACCTCCTCGGACCAGGCACTCCCCGTCCACCACAGCAAAGCCACAGAGGCTGCCAAAATCTTAAGCCGCTTTTGGTCCCACAAATCAGGAAAAGCCTTTATCATCCGAACACGACTCTTCACCTGGTCCGATCCCCTTCAGCCCAGGAACTGGTGATAACCTTCGTTGGAACTGATCTCCTGGGCAGGATAACCCAGGCGGGTGATGAAATTCTCCAGCCCCTCAGCCTTACCGCCGGAGACATCAAACCCGCACAGCACGCTGCAGAACTCCAGACCGGTAATGCGGAAATGGAACAGCGAGATGCTGTACTCGTCTCCTAAGGTTTCCAGGAAATTCACCAGCGCGTGGGAGGTGGCCGGAAACTCGAAGAGATAGAGCCTCTCTTCAAGGTGCCGTCCGGGATGTCCGCCCACCATATAGCGCACGTGATCTTTGGCGATGGCATCGTCGGTGAGATCAGTGACCATAAAGCCGCTTTTCTTCAAAGATTTGGCAATCTCCTGCAGTTCCTTTTTACCGTAACTGAGCTCTACCGAGGCAAACACACGCGCCCGGTGTTCGTCGGCTATACGGTAGCTGAACTCCGTAACCGCGCGGGAACCCACCGCCCGGCAGAATTTGAGGAAGGAGCCCTTCTCCTCGGGGATCTCCACCGACAGAATGCCTTCCTTCATCTCACCTACATCACAGCGCTCTGCCACCATACGCAAGGTATGGAACTTGACGTTCGCCCCTGACAGGATGGCAATGTGATTGCCGGATTTGATGTTGTGCTCACGCACGTATTTCTTGAGCCCTGCCAGCGACAGGGCGCCGCTGGGCTCGGCGATGGCCCGGGTATCATCGAAGATATCCTTCATGGCAGCGCAGATCTCGTCATTCGAGCAGGTAACGATATCGTCAAGACAGCGGCTTAACAGCCGGAAAGTCTCGGTGCCGGCCTTGCTCACCGCCACACCGTCTGCAAAGTGCGAGACGTAGCCTATATCCACCGGCTTACCGGCCTGCAGTGCCGCCTTCATGCAGGCACTGCCCTCGGACTCGACGCCCACCACCCGGATGGCCGGGATCAGGGTTTTGATATAGACCGCCACCCCGGCGGCCAGCCCGCCGCCGCCAATCTGCACGTAAATGGTGTCGATATCATCGCATTGCCCCACGATTTCGTGAGCGATGGTGCCCTGCCCGGTGATCACCGCCGGATGGTCATAAGGCGGGATCATGGTCAGGCCCTTTTTGCGTGACAGTTCCAGGGCATAGTCGTAGGACTCGTTGAAACTGCCGCCGTACAGCACCACCTCGGCACCTAAGTGTCTAACCGCATCAACCTTGAGATCGGGAGTGGTGGTCGGCATCACGATGACCGCACGGCACCCTAGCTTCTGCGTGGACAGCGCCACGCCCTGCGCGTGGTTGCCTGCCGAGGCCGTGATCACGCCGGCCTTGAGCGCTGCGGCATCCAGGCCCTTGATCATGTTATAGGCCCCGCGCAGCTTGAAAGAGTGAATCTTCTGGTAATCTTCCCGCTTGAGCAGCACATTCACCCCCAGACGTTCGGAGAGATTTTCCAGACGGTGCAGGGGGGTGACCCGGACTAAGTCGTAGATGCGCGAGAGCAGGATCTTCTGCAGGTATTCCTGATCTTCCATTAATTTTTCCGGCATATCAAAGTGCTTCCAGTTTGCTCTTGTCCCTGACTCCGCCCTTGTCGGCACTTGATGCCAACGCGGCATAGGCGCGCAGGGCAAAACTAATCTCACGATCGCGTCCCTGCGGCTGCCAGGCCGCCGCGCCGCGCGCCGTCATACGTTCGCGCCGTTGCGCCAGCTCGGCATCATCCACCACCATGCGGATGCTGCGGCCGGGAATATCTATCTCCACCAGATCGTTTTCTTCCAGAAGACCTATATTGCCACCTGAGGCAGCCTCAGGTGAGATATGTCCGATGGACAGTCCCGACGATCCCCCCGAGAATCGGCCATCGGTGATGAGCGCGCATTGCTTGCCCAGACCCACGGACTTGATGTAGGAAGTCGGGTAGAGCATCTCCTGCATGCCCGGACCGCCGCGCGGCCCCTCATAGCGCACCACCACTACATCTCCGGCCTTGACCTTGCCGCCCAAAATACCCTCGACGGCCGCTTCCTGGCTGTCGAAGATCCTGGCCGGTCCCACGAACTTCAAAATACTCTCATCCACGCCTGCGGTCTTGACGATACAGCCGTTCAAGGCCAGATTGCCGTAGAGCACTGCCAGCCCTCCGTCCTGGGAATAGGCATGCTCAAAATCGCGGATACAGCCGCTCTTGCGGTCGGTATCGAGACTCTCGGCATAGGTATTCTGCGAGAAAGGCTTGATGGTGGCTTTGCCTGCCGCCGATGCTTTATAGAAAGTCTGCACTTCCTCTGAAGGGGACGCAGCCACGTTATAGCGGTCAATTTGCTCTCCCAAACTCAGCCCCAGCACGGTACGGCAGTCGGTATGCAGCAAATCATGCTTTTTGAGCTCGCCTAAGATGGCCATGATACCGCCGGCGTTATGCACGTCCTCCATATGGTAGTCGTGAGTGGAGGGCGAGACCTTGCAGATATGCGGCACCTTATGAGACAGCCTGTCGATGTCCGCCATGGTGAAATCCACCCCGGCTTCCTGAGCCACCGCCAGCAGATGCAGCACGGTATTGGTGGAGCCACCCATGGAAATATCCAGCGTCATGGCATTTTCAAAGGTGTCCTTGGTGGCGATGGACCTGGGCAGCACCGAGTTGTCGCCTCTCTCGTAGTAGGCACGGCTCATTTCCACAATACGCTGCGCGGCTTTTACAAACAGCGAACGACGCAGCTCATGAGTGGCCACCAAAGAGCCGTTGCCCGGCAACGCCAGTCCCAGAGCCTCGGTCAGGGAATTCATGGAATTGGCCGTAAACATGCCTGAGCAGGAACCGCAGGTGGGACAGGCCGCCGCCTCAATGTCGCGCACCTGTTCATCGGTCACATTGGGTTGTGCCGAGACAATCATGGCATCAATGAGGTCGACCTTGTAGTCACAGCCTTTGAGGCGTCCGGCTTCCATGGGACCGCCGGAGACAAAAATCACCGGCAGATTAAGGCGCATCGCCGCCATCAGCATGCCGGGGGTAACCTTGTCGCAGTTGGAGATACACACTAACGCATCGGCCTTGTGAGCGTTGACCATGTACTCCACGCTGTCAGCTATCATGTCACGGCTCGGCAGCGAGTAGAGCATGCCCGAATGTCCCATGGCTATACCGTCATCCACCGCAATGGTGTTGAACTCCTTGGCGATGCCGCCGGCTTTTTCAATTTCCTGAACCACCAACTGCCCGATATCGTGCAGATGCACATGCCCCGGCACAAACTGGGTAAAGGAGTTGGCCACCGCTATGACCGGTTTACCGAAATCCTCGTCTTTGACGCCCGTGGCTTTCCACAGGGCCCGGGAGCCGGCCATCTTGGCTCCTTCGTAGGTAATTTTGGAACGATAGTTATTAGCCATGTTCAGTACTTTCCTGATTGAATGGGGAGAACCCCCACACGTGCAAAGTATTAGGTGTCATGCAAGGCCCGGACAGAATCCGGACCCTAGGCGTCATGCCTTTACATGTACCCCCGGAGCGCAGAACCGGGATCTGCCGATCCCGGTGTCCGGAGTCTAAGCCACCGGCGTGAGCCAGCCGTGGCTGTCGGCAATCTTACCGTGGACGTAGTCCATGAAATGCTGCTGCAGTTTGGCGGTAACAGGCCCCCGGTGTCCCGGTCCCACATCGATGCCGTCCACACTGGCGATCGGGGTGATTTCGGCAGCGGTACCGGAGAAGAACATCTCGTCGGCCAGATACACCATCTCACGCGGTATGGCCTGCTCGCGTACCTCATATCCCAAATCGCGGGCGAAGGTAACCACCGCATCACGGGTAATGCCGGGCAGCAGTCCGGAAGTGAAAGGAGCGGTGTAGAGCACATTATCCTTGACGAAGAACACGTTCTCACCCGAGCCCTCGGAAACGTAGCCATTGTAGTCAAGCGCGATGGCCTCGGCGTAGCCGTTATTGACGCACTCATTGGCAATCAGAATGGAGGAGAGGTAGTTGCCGGCGGCCTTAGCCTCGGTGGGAATGGTATCCGGAGCCAGGCGACGCCAGGAGGACACGCATACCTTGATGCCTTTGTTGAGCCCTTCTTCACCCAGGTAGGCCCCCCAGGGCAGAGCGCAGACCATGGAAGAGGCACTCACGCCGGGTTTGAATTTAACGCCCAAACCGACCTCGCCCATGAAAATGAGGGGGCGGATGTAACCATACTTCATGTTGTTGGCACTGATCACCTGCTTGCAGGCATCCTTAATCTGCTCCTGGGTGACGTCCAGCGGGAAGCGGTAGATCTTAGCCGAGTTGAACAGACGCTGAATATGCTCGTTTAAACGAAAAATCTGCGGACCTTTATCAGTCTCGTAGGCTCTGATCCCCTCAAACACCGCCGAGCCGTAGTGCAGAGCGTGGGAGGTGACATGTACCGTGGCGCTCTCCCAGGGCACCATTTTGCCGTTAAACCACAAATACTGCGGGTGATCTGACATCTTCAATTACCTCCTGATGCAAGGTCGGTCAGCGTATTGGTCAGACCAGACCTTACGTGACCTCAAAAACATCTGAAAACAAGATCTTCAAGCCCATCCCCATCTTACGCCACACGCGGCGGACGAGGCAGGTTCCTGCTTTGATTATATACAAATATATCTGCAAAAAATTAGAACACAGTAAAAAGTATGTTCCATTTTTTGCAAAATTTAGCCATCCTTCCCGCTCTGGACTTCACCGGCGCAGACCTAGGCCGCCGTACTGTGCTAACATGCCCACAGATGCAGGCGTTTGCGCATCGCGTGGCACGCTCGTCACGGCTTAGGTGTTTAAGTTTGAAGGATTTCCTCATGCTGGCATTTCTCCCCAGTCCCCTGCTGTTGCTCATCAATCTCATCTTAGTGCCGCTCAATTCAGTGCTGTGTGCGCTGCCCATTCTGATCCTGGGCTTGTTAAGACCTCTGCGTCTTCGCAAACTCAACACCTTGATAGACAAGGTCAATTATTTCTTCTACCGGATCTGGGTGTGGGGCAACACCTGCACCCTGGCCCTGACCAACCGTATCGACTGGCGGCTCAGCGGCGACGAGCTCCCCGCACTTAACGGCAAGTCCTGCGTCGTGATGTCCAATCACCTCAGCTGGGCCGATATCATCGTCATCGGCAACCTCTACCGTGGGCGCATTCCCATCACCAAATTCTTCATGAAGCACTCTCTTATCTATATACCCGTAATCGGACTGGCCTGCTACGCTCTGGGCATGCCGTTTCTGCGGCGCTATACCAAAGAACAGATGCTCAAGGATCCCTCGCTGAAAACCCGGGATCTGGAGACGACCAACCGCGCCTGCCGCTCTCTGGTCAATTCGCCCTCTTCACTGATCAACTTTGTGGAAGGAACCCGTTACACCCAGCAGAAAGCGGCTGCGGCACGTTCGCCCTACCGTCACCTCATGCCGCCTAAATGCGCTTCGCTGGCGGTAGCCTTAGGCAACATCGGCAAGGACATCGACTACCTCTTCAACACCACCATTATTTACCCGGAAAATCACGGTCACATTTTTGCCGACATGTTCAGGGGGAGGCTTAAGGTCATCTATGCCGATATCCGCGTCATCAAGGTTACCCCTGAGATATCCGGGGACTACCTCAACGACAAGGTCTACAAACACAGCTTCACCATGCAGGTGCGCAAATGGTGGGAAGAAAAGGACGCATGGATTGATGAGACCTTAAGAGAGGGCGGCTATCTTAAGGACGACCACCCGTCAGACGGGGGAGCGCCGGCAGCTGCACAAGCTGGCAGCACCGCCGGATCTGAGACTCACTCATAGTCAGGCAGTCTGATCACAAAGGGGCGGTCTTTGTCAGGTTTTCTGCGGTAGGGATCGATCATCTCACGCAAAAAGGCGCTCGGAGAGGCATCCTGCCACTGTCCGTAAATTGGCATACGCTCACTGTAGCAAAGATACAGTCTGTCCTGGGCTCTGGTGATGGCCACATAGGCCAGACGCCTTTCCTCATCAAGCGCAGAAAGGTTGAAATTCAGTTTCTGGGTGGCGTACATCGAAGGCAGAATGCTGTCATTGAAGCTCACCACAAATACCGCCTTGAACTCCAGCCCCTTGGCAGAATGAATGGTCATAAGGTTGACGAAATCCTCGGCGGTCAGTACCTGCCCCTCCTGATTGAGTTCTAAGGAACTGCGCAGGGTCATGCCTGATAAAAAGGCCGTTAGCATATCGTTTGAGCCCGGCTTGGCGCCGTCAACTGCCGTATCCGACAGTGACACAGCCGCCTGCAGTTCGGAATTTTCCTGCTCAAAGCGCTCGGCATGGTTGACCAGCTCCTGCAGGTTGACATGCCGAATATTGCCGGTCTTGTAGGCATCGTTTTTATCATCTAGCTGTTTGTAATGCTCAATAAGCCCGCTTTGTTCCAGTACGTCCCGCACCAATGAGGTCAGACTGCAGGCCCGGTCGCGTAATGACCGCAATTTAAGGTAGACCCCATAGAAAGAGTCGAATTTGTGCGCCAGACGTTTGACCTCCGCCCCGGCATCCCGCTCCGCAGCACCCTGCATCAGCACCCCAAGGCACTGCAGCATGGAAAGTGAGCGTTCGCGGGCACAGAGCCTTAACGTCTCGACGCTTTTGTCACCCAGCTTGCGCGAGGGTACGTTGATGATCCTCATCAGGGCACTGTCATCGCGTTCGTTGACCAGGATACGCAGGTAGGCGATGGCATCCTGAATCTCGGCACGGTCAAAGAATTTCTGCCCGCCGAAGACCTGATAGTTCAAGCCCGCCGCGGCGAGCGCCTTCTCGCACTCCAAGGAGACGTTGGCATTGCGATAGAGCACCGCGATCTCATGGGGCTTGCACCCCTCATCACGGCACAGTCTGCTAATTTCACCCTGCACGAATCTGGCCTGCGAGCTCACATTCTGGAACTTGCAGATCTGCACCTTCTCGCCCTGACCGCGGGAAGTGGTAAGAACCTTGCGCATAATACGTTCATGATTTTGCTCGATAAGCACATTGGCCATATCAAGGATGTTCTGCATGGAGCGGTAGTTGTCACTGAGCTGATAGCGCTCCACCCCGGGCAGATCCTCGGCAAAACTCTGCATATTGCCTACCGCCGCCCCGCGCCAGCTGAAAATGGACTGATCGTCATCGCCTACGGCAAACAGGTGACTGTCAGGGCCGCGCAGCAGTTTGAGCAGCTCATATTGCAAGGTGCTGGTATCCTGGAATTCGTCCACCAGGATCTCCGCAAAGCGGCTGTGCTGCAATTCTCTCAGTTCCGGATGATCGCGCAGCATTTCCACGGTCTTTAAAATCAGCTCGTCATAGTCAAGCAGATCCTGCCTCACGCACTCTTCCTCATAGGCCGCATAGAGGGTGGCCACCGTCTCCTCCTTTTGATCACTGTGGATCTGGCGGCAGATCTCGGCGGCGCGCTGCCCTTTACCCTTGAAACGGCTGATCTTCTCTACCACTTCCTTCTCGGTGAGGCGACGGTCCTTGAGGTTTATGCCGTGCTCTTTTGTAAGACGTTTGACCAAGGAGTGCTGATCATCACGACCCATTACCGTGAAATCATGTTTGAGGCCGATCTGATTGGCATAGGAACGCAGTAATCTCAGACAGATGGAGTGAAAGGTACCGCTCCAGATGGCAGCGGCGCTGCGCGCATCAACCAGAGCGGCCAGACGCTCTTTGAGTTCGCCTGCGGCCTTGTTGGTAAAGGTAACCGCCAGTATGCGCCTGGGTTCGATATTCTCCACCAGCATCAGCCACAATACCCGCGATACCAGCACCCGTGTTTTGCCGGTACCTGCCCCCGCCACTACCAGGGCGTTACCTAAGGGCGCGCTCACCGCGGCCTTTTGACGTTCATTGAGCTGTTTGAGCAGAAAATCACGCGTCTGAGCCATCACTTACTCCCGAGGCTTGCCGCCTGAAGTCGGCGGCGCAGCTGACCTGTCATGGACATCGTCCTGCTGTGCGGCCTGACTCTCCATCCCGCGCTTCTCACCGGTACCTGACAGATCCGTCCCTGTGGCCCGGTTTTGGAGCTTGCCGCGGGGGTGAGCGGCCTGATACACCTTCTTTAAGTGCGCAAAATCGAGATTGGTGTAGATCTGAGTTGCCGCCAGCGAGGCATGTCCGAGCATCTCCTGCACCGAGCGCAGATCGGCACCGTTTTCGATTAGCGAGGTGGCGAAGGTGTGGCGCAGTTTGTGAGGAAAAATAGCGATGTCCAAACCGGCCTTGGCCGCCAGCTTGATTAAATTCTGCTCCACGCCGCGCCTGCTCAGACGTCCCCCGAAACGGTTGACAAACAAAGCCTCGTCCTGGGGCTTGAGTTCGTGGCGCACCGCCAGATACTCATCAATGCGCCGCTGTGCGCTCTGTCCTACCGGCACCACCCGCTCCTTGCGCCCCTTGCCCACGACCCGCACCTCATGCAACTGACGGTTGAGGGAATTGAGGTTGAGAGAACAGAGCTCGGCCACGCGCAGTCCCGAGGAGAACAACAGCTCGGCAATGGCCACATCACGCTGCTCCAGCACCTGCTGCGGCTCATAAGCAAGCAGGGTCTGCACCTCATTTAAGGTGAGCACCTGCGGCAGCGGTTTTTTGACCTTGGGCGCCTTAAGCGCCAGTGCGGGATTTTCGGGGAGGTATCCGTGCTGCGTGAGATATTCAAAAAAACTGTGCAGGGCGTAGATATCGTGCGCCACGCTCACCGAACTCAGACGTGCGGCGTCTTCTCCGAAGTTCAGCTCCTTGTTCAGAATACGCAGTTCATCGGAGCCGATCTCGGTCCAACTCTGCACCTGCGGGGCCTCACGTGACAGAGAGGCCACAGCCTTGTACAGCACCCTTGAATAGGACTCGACGGTAAGCGGGCTGGCGCGTACCTCGTGGCGCAGATAGTCCAGATAATCCAGAACCCAGGACTCCAGCGGGTGAGGTTCAGCAGCGCTCATAAACTAAACTTCCTGACATTGATGCCTCAGGTTACCGGATCAGAGGGCTACCGTACCCTCGTAAACTCTGACTGCCGGACCGCTCATCAGCACGGACTCTTCCCCGCCTGCCCACCGGATATCCAGCTCTCCGCCCGGCAGTGTGACTTTCACGGGTGACTGCAGCCTGCCCTGATCTATGCCCACGCATACCGCCGCGCAGGCTCCGCTGCCGCAGGCGAGCGTCTCGCCGCAACCGCGCTCGAATACCCTCAGACGCAGATGATGCGGGTCTACCACCTCGGCAAAACCCACGTTTACTTTCTCCGGGAAAGCCTGGTGACGCTCCAACACGGCACCCAGGCCTGTAACATCGGCCTGCTTGGCCGAGGGGACAAACAGCACGACGTGGGGATTGCCCATGGAGACACAGCCTACCTGCAGCTGCGTGTCGTCGACATTTAAGCTGTACTCCTTTTGCCGTCCGGGTGCCTTAAAAGGAATACGCTCGGGCTCAAAACACGGTACTCCCATGTCCACGGTCACGTTATTGTCGCTGCCTAACTTCAGTGTCAGCAGCCCCGAGACCGTGCTGACCTTAATCTCGCGTTTGTTGGTAAGGTGATGATCGACCACGAAGCGGGCGAAACAACGGGCACCATTGCCGCACATCTGCACCTCACTGCCATCGCAGTTGAAGATGCGGTAGTGAAAATCCGCCTCCGGATCGTAGGGCGGTTCCACCACCAAAAGCTGATCAAAACCAATGCCGAAATGACGGTCGGAAAGCTTTTTGATGCTCTCGGGATTGAAAAACACCTTCTGGGTGACGGCATTGACGACCATAAAGTCGTTGCCCAATCCCTGCATCTTGGTAAACTTAACCAGCATAATTCGTCCTTAGGCCAAAAAGACCGTTTCTGCCTTACAGAGCCACTCTCGGGAGCGGTTGCTCGTCATAGAAGTTCATTCTCCCACAGCTGCTCATAACTCTGCCTCTTTCTGATCACCTGCACCCGATCCTCATCTACCAAGAGCTCACAGCATAAGGGGCGTGAATTATAGTTGGATGACATCGAGCTGCCGTAAGCGCCGGCACCGCGTACGGCCAGAAAGTCACCCGGTCTGACCACCAGGCTGCGCTCGTGGCCGAGAAAATCATCGCTCTCGCACACCGGTCCCACCACCTCATAAAGCAGTGGTGTACCCTCATGCTCGTTGCAGTTGACGATGGTCATGTCGGCATCATAGAGCGCCGGCCGGATGAGATCGCTCATACTGCCGTCCACCACGCAGAAATGTTTGTGTCCGTTGTCCTTAAGACGCAGCACCTTGGTGACCAGCACTCCGGCATTGGCCACCACTGCCCGCCCGGGCTCAATGCACAGCTCCCCGGGAAAGGCTGCAAGTTTCTCACTTACCGCATGGTAGTAGTCGTAAGGCTGAGGCGGCGTTTCGTGCCTGTAAACCACCCCCAGTCCTCCGCCCAGGTCAAGATGCTCAAGCTCAAGCCCCTGTGCCTGCAGCTCTGTCCACAGTGTCAGGAGTTTTTCGGCACTGTACAGAATCGGTTCTACCGAGGTCATCTGCGAGCCTATGTGAGCATCGAGCCCGCACATCTTAAGGTAAGGATGGTTTTTATAGTGCAGGTACAGCTCCCTGGCTTGAGCTACGGGAATGCCGAACTTGTTGTTTTTGAGCCCGGTGGAGATGGCCGGATGAGTTTTGGCATCCACATCGGGGTTGACCCGCAAAGCCACCGGGGCGCTGACTTTAAGCTCAGCACACAGGCGTTCTAACAGCTGCAACTCCGCCTCTGACTCCACATTCAGGCATTTTATGCCGACACTCAGAGCCAGCCTCAGTTCACTCTCGCTTTTGCCAACCCCGGAAAACACCACCTTACGGGGATCACCGCCGGCCTGGAGCACCCGTCTGAGCTCACCTTCGGAGACCACGTCAAAGCCCCAGCCGGCTCGGGCCATGAGGTTTAAAAGCGTCAGGTTGGAATTAGCTTTCACCGCATAGCAGATAAGGTGGGGGCGGTCGGCCAAGGCCCGATTGAAGGCCGCAATATGCCTTTGCAGCGTGGCCATCGAGTAAATGTATAAAGGGGTTTCGTACTCACAGGCGAGCTTCGCCACCTCCAGATCCTCGACGTAGAGCCGACTGTCCTTAAAATTAAAAAAATCCATCAGACCCCCTCGCCCTGACCGTGAGCCGGCAGTACCGCAGACAGCGTGGCCGCCTTGATTTGAGTAGAGTTCACGTTCTGCGTCTTGCCGCTTTCATCCGGCATATACAGGGGTCCTTTTAAGCCGCATCCTGAGAGTAGCCAAGCGGATGCCAACATGATAAACAGCGTCTTTTTCATGGAAAAATGCCCTAACCTGCCGCAACGCAACCTGTGACAATGGAGGTAGCAGCGGCTTTGCTCAACTTAATTCTCTTTCTAGTCTATCAGAGTCTTTCAGAACTGCGGATGGTGAAGGGATGAATGCTGCTGCCGTCGGCACTGAGCACGAAGCACTGTGGCAGGTTAAAACGCGGCAGATCCTGTAAGCTGGCCTCGTTCTGCCGGGTGTAGAAGAGATTTATGGCATTTACCAGCTCGGCGCGTGAGCCTGAGAAATGCGGATAGGTACTCACTTCGTTGCGCTCATCAACCACGTAGATGTTCCACTCTCCCTGAGACTTGCACGGGGAGAAGAAATACTGCATCACTCCCACGGTGGCAAAACGGCTGACCTGAGCGGGAACCTGCAATGCAAATTCCGGGCGCATGCCGAAGCTTGAGTGCACTCTGATCTCATCGCTCTTGGTGCCGAACAGACTGCGTCTGAACACGCTCAGCCCGGTGGAGCCTACCCGTACCGTATACATGCTGCCTCCCGCCTCGTAGCTGCCGTTGCCGGCCTGAGGTCCCAGGAAGCGGACCAACAGCGCTTTTACATCGTGACGGATGAGATCGCGGTACCCCGAGGCATAACAGCATACCTGCACCTGCCCTGCAGCCAAGGCCTCGCCGCAGATGCGGCTCAGGCTTACCAGCAGTTCGGCGATACCGCGTGCGGCACCGGGCAGATCTATCACATTGATCTCGCCCCAGCTGTTAAGCGTGATCAGCGCCACCGAGCCTACCATACACCCGTTGCTGCCTCCGCAGTTGAGCACCGAGCTGCGGGTGAGGAGCTGAGCCTGCTCGCGGCTTTTTAACTGTGACTCATCCTCAGAAAAATTAAGCACCACCAGGGCCTGACGCACGGTTTGCGGCTTTTGCAGATCAGTCTCGGTCGGAGCGCTGACCCGCCCTTTTAAATAACGCTCAATGTCGGCACAGAGTGCGCGTACCTTGCTCTCCGTAACGGCCCCCGGAGCCCCGCCCAGGATAATTTTGGTATTGTGACCCAGAATATTGTTGAAACTTGCCCAGCTTACGGCCTGTACCGCGTCGGGAGCAAAGTAAAGTTCCCTCTGGCCCAACTGCTCCAAAGAGTCCAGCCTTGAAGGATAAAGATACCAACCCTCCCGGCAGGTACTGCCTGGCGCAGTGTGCACCAGAACCAAATCCGACACTCCCGCCAAGGGTCTGATGCCACTGTTTAAGAGCGGCACTTTGCCCGGATAGACATCATAGGCAGCATGCAGTTTGCGGGAGATCACCCCGGCATCATCGGAGGTGATGGCATACTCGATGCGGTGTCTCACGCTGAACCCCAGCAGGGCGCGATAGCTTTTGAGCAGGCAGGAAAAAAGCTGCTGCCCGAAAGTGGCCACAAACTGCACTCCCCAGCTGTCCATATTCTGCAGCTGTCGCTCCTCATGAGGCTGCCAGCCCCAGATGCGCAGCAGACGCGTGAGCAGACGCCTGCGGGTATTCAGAGCCTCTCCCGGGGGCAGTGAATTCATGCTGGAGCGGATTTTCAGGTAGAAACAGCGCTGCGCCAGCTTCAAACGCTCGAAATCGTGCCGCCCTCTTAAGTACTCGGTTACCCGTCTGTACATCAGATAATAGGCGTCAAACTCCATCGAATAACCCAGATGCTGGCGATGAAGCAGGCCCTTGAGTTCGGTGGAGAGAAGCTCCGAGTAGGGATATTCGGCGCTGTAGGCCTCAATGAGCAGGATCTTGAGCACGGCTTTGAAGGGCGAGTCTATGCCCTTGTACAGCTGCCACAGTCCCGAACCGAAGAATTCCTCTGGTGAATTGCGCTGCACCGGTCCGAAATCAAACCACTCACGATCGTTGATAAGTCCGTCGTCCTTAAGCTGCCGCACCGCGGCCTGGTAGTCTGAGCGCTCTTCCTCAGGCGGCACCATATACCAGGTTATGTCACGCCCGCAGAGCTTAAATGAGCTGCGATAGAACTCATCGAGCAAAAACAGGCTCTGCGCACTGCCGCAGTCCTCATTGTCCAGGTGCCCGAATGAACCTGAGATGAAACGGTCCTCGGGGGTGACAAACAAATTAAGATCGGCACGCAGGGCCTTGGCCATACTGGAGATGAAGGCACACTTGGCTGTCAGGGCGCTGCGCTGCTCCGCGCTCATACCGGCGCGGACACAGACCCACACATCCAGATCGGAGCGCTCACCCTGCCCGATGGAGGCAGTACTGCCCATGACGTACAGGCCGTAAATATCCCGCTCCGCAGGGCTCTCAGTGTCCGGATCCACCCCCTGTGCACGTAAAAACGCCCGTTGAAAATCATTAAGTTCCAGTAAATCTATGCCGTGAGGCACAAAGCCGGGGCGATAGCCCGGCAGTTTGGGATGGTTGAAGTGCAGCATCACGGGCAGTATTTCCAGGCAGCGCAAGGTGGCATCAGAGAAAATATCCCGGCTTTTGCTAAGACGCACCCGATTGAGCTCCTGGTAACGCTCCCGTCTCAGCCTAAACTCATCTGCCAGCATCTTAGCCCCTCATTACAGCGTTCTGACCCGGACGCTTAAGTAAGAAAATTGTAGCATAATTCACATTTTTTGCGCCCGCAGGACCCCGGGGCGAGGCAGCCTGGATGTAGTGTCTTCCCCCCGAGCCGGCTTTACTGCCGTCGGCAAAGGCGGTATGGACTTGGGCCCGGCAATCGGCAAAATACCTGCATTATCATTAAGTAATAAGATAATTGCTTGCTTTTCAAAATATTGCATAACATTCACCGCCATCGCACCAGCCATAGCGCCTAAACTCACAGTTTAAAGTGTGATCCATCTGCAAAGCCTGTTTCCGCTCACCCCCTCGCCTAAGGGTGTTTTTGCCAAATCGTGCTAAGATGACAGAGAATTGCCAGCTGTAAACGGCTTTAAACAGCGCCCTTCAGGCCTGTGACCTGTGCGCGATCCGGCGCTTGAATGCCGCTTGATGTTTGAGGAACGAAAATGGTAACTGAGGATGAAAAAGTTCCGGCCAAGACCGCTCTGGAAGAGGTAGTAGATACCCAACCGGAAGATGCGGTCGCGGGCAAAATAGAGCAGGAAGCTGCCGCGTTGGAGACCCAGGGGCAGATCCTGCGCGAGCAAGAACAGGCACTGCGTCCAAATGATGAGTCAAATCAAGAGATCGTCTCTGCCGCAGAGCCGTCCCGAGAGGTTGAGCCGACTCAGGAGACAGTGACGGACACTGCCGCCACCCCGCCTGCGCCGGTCACACCCAGCGAGAGCGCAGCGTATGACGAGCAGAGCTCCGGTGCCACTCTCCATACCAAAAAAGTCACGCCTCAGGACGTAGAATACATCGCCACGCGGGCAGTCGATCGCTCGCAGGCCAATGCCATGTCGCAGGAGCTCAAGTCCGTGCGCTGGCGTACCGGGTTTTTGTCATTCCTGGTACTGTTGCTGATAGCGGCCATCGCCACCGGCGCGTTCTACTGCGCCCGCTATCTGACTGCCGCCGTGGACAGCGCGATAGACGCACGCGTCAAGGCCGAAACCAGTGAGTCCAAGCTGCAGGATGCCACCGTGCAGCTGCAGGCCAGACTCGACAAGGTTGAAGGTCTGGTGGCGCAGAATGCCGCCTTGCAGGCCGATATACAGCGTCTGCGCGAGGGGCAGGACAAATTGGACGGCACGATAGAGGGCTTTAATCAGACCTTTGCCGGCATCAATACCCGTCTGGACCGCTACGAAAGCCGTAACCCCGATGAATGGCGGGTGGCACAAAGTTACTTTTTGGTCAACAACGCCTTTGAGATGGCGGTTTTTTCACAGAATTTTCAGGCTGCCTTATGGTGTCTGGGCAATGCCGACACGCTGCTGGCAAACATTGAGGACGCTGAGCTGGTGCAGATCCGCAAGGCGCTCAACCACGATATTCTGGAGTTAAACTCACTGCCCTCCATCGACAAACGCGGTATCGGTTTTAAAATCGACGGGATCTATGACAATCTCGCCAACATGACCTTAAACGGCATGCAGTCGGGACTGGTGCTGCCAGGCAGCGGCGAAGGACTGCCCGAAGAGGAGAGCTGGCAGGAGAATGTGCTCAAGGCCGCCCGTGAATTCAGCTCCCGTTTTGTCGAGATAAGACGTCTTGACGATCAGGCCCTCAATCAGTTCCTCTCGCCCGAGCAGGCCGAGATTTTAAGGCGTAATATCCAGTCACTGCTGCTGCTGGCCAAAATGGCGCTGTATCAGGGTGATGACGATTCCTACCACAGTGCGCTCAACCAGAGCGAGGAACTCATCAAGACCTACTATGACAAGGCCAATGACGTATTCAAGGCCAATATCAGCGCCCTTGACTCCATCAAGGATCTGCGCATCTCCATTGACGCTCCTTCGGTGCTGACCAGCTATGCACTGTTCCGCGACTACGTCAAGAACAAACTCAGGCTCATCACACCCAACGTGCAGACTCTGCCTCAGGAAGAGCAACCCCTCCAGCAGGCCGCTCCGGCAGCTCAGGCTCAGGGTGCTGCACCGGCCAAGAACGGGGGCAAGAAATAATGATCAAGTATCTGCTGCTCATTGCCTTCGTCTGTCTGGCCATTGCGCTGGGTCCGTGGCTCGCTGACAGCCAGGGCTTTGTGCATGTGGTGGCCGGCAAGTATGTGATTGAGTCGTCACTGACCACGACCGTGGTCATCATCGTGGTGTTTTTCGCCCTGCTGCTCACCCTGCTCTCAGTGTTAGGCAAGTTCATCCGGCTTCCCGGCGGTACCCTGCGCTGGTTTCACAGCCAGTCAGAGCGCAGAGCTCAATCCCAGCAGGATCAGGCTGTGCTGGCCTACGAGGAAGGTGACTATGAGCGCTCTCTCTCACTCATCAAACAGTCAGGCTCACTGAGCGAACTGCCGGTCAGGACTTTGCTGCTGGGAGCTAAGAGCGCCTTTAACCTGGGCAAATACGACTTCACCCGTGAACTTTTGGGGGAGGCCGAAGGCAGAGACCGTAAGGTTCTGCCGGCCATCAGCATTCTGCGTGCCAAGCTTAATCTGCGCATCGACAATACCAAGGCGGCACTGGAGAATCTGGAGAAGGTCAAGGACTCCTTTAAAAACCGTCTCATTTATCAGCTCTACTACCAGTGCTACAAGAAGAACTTCGATATCGACAAGATTTATGCCGCCTCAGAGCAGCTGCTCAAGCATAAGCTCATCAGCGAGGAGGACATGGTCAACATTTACACCCAGTACTTCGAGCACCGGCTCAAGCAGGCCGAGAACCGCAAGGACATGGATGCTTTCATGCGGGAAATGCCCAAAGACAAGCGTCAAAGTGCCCGTTATATGGGGCCGTTCGTCAATAAACTCCTGATGTTGGGTGAGACCGACGAGGCCCGGAGCATTGCCCTGAACATACTGCGCAAGGACTTTGATCCGGACTTTTTGGAGAGCATCTCCACCTGGGAGGTGGATGTTCCGGAAATCAGAGAGCTGCTCAAGAAGCAGCAGGAGGAGAACAGTATCGCCAGTCAGGTGAACCTGCCGCTGCTTAAGGCACTGGGCAATCTGCAGCTGCGCGCGGGGCTGCTGCAGGATGCTTTGGAGAATTACCGCAAGGCGCTGGAACTCTCCAAGAGTGAGGACATTTACACCAAGATAGGACTGATTCTCTCCAATCAGCAGAAATACTCAGACGCGGCCGGTTATTTCACCAGAGCCGCCGGCATGCGCGAGCATGCCCGGGCCCTGAGCTACCAGATCCCGCGCGACTGAGCTCTTGCCACGCGGCCTCAGGCCGCGTCCTGCGCAACCTGCCCCCGGGCAGGTTCTTTTTTGAGCAGATACTCAATCAGCTCGATCAGCTCGTCTACCGTGTCTATGTTTTCCATTTTGACCAGGTACTTGCCGTTGACCAGCAGTTCCGGGACGGCATCGATGGCGGCACCCTTGGCAAAATTGTCAAACTCACTGATCAGTCCGTTGACCACAAAAGAGTGCCATTGTTTCTCCAATCGCTCCTCACTTACCCCCAGTTTGGCAAACAGGGCCTTATAAAAGTTGTGGTCCTCAGGCAGTTCCTCCCGCACATGGATGGCATCAAACAGTTCCTTGGCGAAAATATCCTCGATACCCATCAGCTTGGCAGCGGCAAAGGCGCGCTGCGACTCCTCGCCCATGGCACCGCCGATCAGCCCCACCGGATTGGCCACAAATTCCGCCCGATCGGCAAAGTGCTCTTTGACCTGATCAAAGGCTTCCTGCATCTTAAAGCAATGGCCGCAATAGAAAGAAAAAAACTCACGGATCTCGGGGTTTACCGTGGTAAGCTCACCGCGGATCTCATAGTCGCTGCCTTCCTGATAGTTTGCTGCCTGTACTCCTGCACTCAACCACAACCCACAGCATAAAGCCACAGTCAGACGCTTAAAGTTAGATATTGTCACTTAACTGTCCTCCAATATGATCTCCGGGCTTTCCCGCTCCCACCATGATACCGCAGAGCGCAGCGCTGCGGGGGAACGGCGTTGGGGATTCAGCTCTCCGGCGCTCAGGCGATAAAGTAAGCGGCACATCAGATTGCGTGAAGCACCCAGTTTGCCGGCCTTCATCAGCCAGACCACGGTACGGCGGGAAATTTTGAGATTTCCCTGCCCTTTTTGCGGCTGCCGCATGATGTTACGTAAGGTAGCGGCCGCCATCAGCACGTTGATCAGGCAAAAAGCTCTTACCCCCTCAGCACCTACAGGCAGAGCGCACACAAAATCCAGGGCATCCTCCAGATGACCGGCGCATAATGACACATAAGAGGAGATGGTCTCTGTCTCAGAGCTATCGCCCTCCCCCGGCAGGTAGCTTACCTGCCGTACGGCGTCCTGGCTGCGATCCTTGAGAATATTGGTAAGCTGCAGACCCTCGGCAAAACTGACGCTGAGCTCGAGCAGGCGGGAGCGCGACGCTTCCGGGTAGCTTAAGGCAAAACTCTCGGCCAGAAATTCCCCCACCACCCCGGCGACAAAATAGCAGTATTCATCCAGCTCACGACGGTTTTTAAGCTCGTTTTGCCCGCAAAAATGCGCCATGCCAAAACTCATAATCGCCACGCAGCGCCCGATCAGGCGGCGCTGGGTTTGAGGAAAAGTCTGCAGGCGGGCCACCACCTCAGGCAGATCGGCCATCAGTTCCTGCTCACTGCGCTGGGCACCGCTGCACAGCGGTACCGCGCGATGATGCAGATCAAGGCACCTCAGTTCATCTTCAAACCCCTGCAGAGCATAAGCGCCATAATCGCGCAGCCAGCAGAATTTGGCCTGCGCAGGGGCGATGGGATCATCTTCGATGGTGTCGGCGATGCGGCACATCAGATAGGCATGGGAGACATAATCGGCAAGCGGCAGGGGCAGCAGGGGGATAGTCAGCGCAAAGGTACGCGACACCTTGGCCAAATGCTCGCTCTGCCGTGCCAGACTCAACGCCGCCGCACTCATGTACCTCTCCTGCAGAAGAGCCAAGCATCCGCAGTGACATGCGGGGCATGGAAAGAAAAGATCTGCGCTAAACGGGCCACTTGAAAATCCTGAGCAAAAGCCCGCCCACTGCCTTTGGGGGGCTGAAAAAACGGCCAGGTTTTGGCCTGACCGTTTTATTGTACTTTAAGTTCTGCTCAAGCGATCCATCTCTTCGGCCTTACGGCGTTTTTCCTCAGCCGGAATGTACTTGGTGAAGTACCTCATGATCAGCACGAAGAAAATCGGCACGAAGAAAATGGCCAGCACTGTGGCCGAGAGCATGCCGCCGGTCACGCAATAACCGATTTCATTACGTCCGGCCGCACCGGCGCCGGAGCTCATGGCCAGCGGCAACACACCCAAAATGAAGGCCGAGGAAGTCATGATGATGGGGCGCAGACGGATCTTGGCAGCATGCACAACCGCCTCGGTCAGGCGTTCGCCGCGATCGTACATGTTCTTGGCGAACTCCACGATCAAGATGGCGTTCTTGGCCGACAGACCGATAGTGGTTAAAAGACCTACCTGGAAATACACATCATTGCGCAGCTCGGTCTGCACCGGCAAAAACTGCGTCAGCACTGCCGCCAGCACCGCACCGATGATACCCAAAGGCAACACCATCAACACGGCAAACGGGATGGACCAGCTTTCATAGAGGGCAGCCAGGGAGAGGAACACGATGAGCACCGAAATGGCGTAGAGCATGGGTGCCATCTGCCCTGACTGCCGCTCCTGGTAGGACACGCCGTTCCAGGCCAGGGAATAGCCGGATGGCATCACCTCGGCGCAAATGCGCTCAAACTCGGCCATAGCCTCGCCGGTGGAGTAGCCCGGCGCCGGCGCACCGTTGATGTTCATGGCCGGCAGACCGTTGAAACGCTCCAACCTGGGCGAGCTGAAGGTCCACTCGGTGGTGGCAAAAGCACTGAACGGGACCATCTCACCGGTACTGTTGCGCACATACCACTTGTTGAGATCGCTCTCGTTCATGCGTGAGCTGGCATCGGCTTGGATATAGACCTTTTTGACACGATTGCGATCCATAAAATGATCGATGAAAGCCGAACCCCAGGCCGCCGACAGCGTGGTATTGATTTCAGCCGGCACAATGCCCAGTGACATGGCTTTGGCGTAGTCGATGTTGATCTTAAACTGCGGCGCATCGTCCATGCCGTTAGCACGTACCTGCATGAGTTTGGGTGACTGCTGCGCCGCGTAGAGCACGTTCTGTCTGACCTCGGCAAGTTCGGCATGAGACTGCCCGGCGTTGGCCTGAATGTACACGTCAAAACCGGTGGCAGTACCCAACTCCGGAATGGCCGGCACGTTAAAGGCGAACACCAGACCGTCACGTATGCTCAAAAGCGGCAGATAGGCGCGGGCCGCCACCGCACTGGCATGCAACGAAGAGGAAGTGCGCTCTGACCAAGGTTTTAACTTGATAAAGCCCATGGCGGCGTTCTGCCCCGAGCCCGAGAAACTAAAGCCGGTCACGTCCATCACCGAAGCCACCGTATCCGGCTCGTTGTTGAAGAAATAACTCTCCAGTTTGCGCAGGGTGTTGGCGGTTTTCTGCACGGTTGAGCCCGAGGGCAGGGTGACCATGCACATCAACACGCCCTGATCCTCATCGGGCAGGAAGGCCGAGGGTATGCGCAGGAAACAGAAGACCAGCGCAGCGCAGATGAGGGAGTAGAGCACCAGCATCTTTTTGAGATGATAGATGATGGTGGACACGTGCCGCTCATAGTTGTCGGTAACGGTCCTGAAGGCCTTGTTGAACCATACAAGAAAGTAATCTAGTGGTTTGAAAACCTTGCTGCCAATCCGGTAAATGATGCGCATGACAGGGTTTTCAGGATCATTTTGTTTCTGATCCCAGGGCTGCAGCAATGAGGCGCACAACGCCGGGGTGAGGATTAACGCCACCAGCACCGACAACACCATGGCCGAGACGATGGTGATGGAGAACTGACGATAGATCACGCCCGTTGCACCGCCGAAGAAGGCCATCGGCACGAACACGGCCGACAGCACCAGCGCGATACCGATGAGTGCGCCGGTGATCTGATCCATAGATTTCTGAGTGGCGGCTTTAGGCGGCAGATGCTCCTCGTCAATGATTCGCTCCACGTTCTCCACCACCACGATGGCATCGTCTACCAGAAGGCCGATGGCCAGCACCAGACCGAACATGGTAAGGGTATTGATGGAGAACCCCAACGCCGACATGATGGCGAAGGTGCCCAGCAGCACCACCGGCACGGTAATGGAGGGGATGATGGTGGCACGCACACTCTGCAGGAACACGAACATCACCAGCACCACCAGGATGATGGCCTCTATTAAGGTGTGGAACACCTCATTGATGGAGACCTTGATGAAATCAGTGGTGTCGTAGGGATAAATCAGCTCCATCCACTCGGGAAAATACTGCTCCTGATCGGCCATGAGTTCCTTGACCAGATTGGCCGTGGCCAGCGCGTTGGCACCCGAGGAGAGGCGTATACCCAGACCGGAGGCAGGCTTGCCGTTATAACGGCCGGCATAGTTGTAGCTCTCCGAGCCTAACTCGCAGCGGGCCACATCCTTCAAGTAGACTCTGGTGCCGTCAGTGTTGACCTTAAGCAGGATCTGCTCAAACTCCTCGACGGTCTGCAACCTGGACTGACCGGTGATGGTGTAGCTGTACAGCTGTCCCTCGGTGGCAGGGGTACCGCCTAAGGCACCGTAGGCTACCTGAGCATTTTGGGCTGCCACGGCCTGGGTGATGTCCGAGACGGTAATGGACAGATCGCTCATCTTCAGCGGATCGACCCAGATCCTCATGGCATACTCAGAGCCGAACACAAAGCAATCGCCCACACCGTCAATACGGGCCACTTTCTCCTTGATATTGGCGTAGAAGTAGTCCGCCAGATCACGCTCGGTATGTGTGTCGTCATTGGTAGTCAGACCCACTACCATCAAAAATGAGCTGGTACTCTTATAAACCACGATGCCGTTGTTGATCACCTCGGTGGGCAACTGCGACTGCACCTGGCTTAGCTGGTTCTGTACCTGTACCTGAGCGATATCCGGGTTGGTGCCCGGCTCGAAGGTGATCTGGATCTGACTGCTGCCGTAGGAATCAGAGGAGGCTGACATGTACATGTAGCCGTCCAGACCCGTCATGTTCTGCTCGATGATCTGCGTGACCGAGCGTTCCACCGTCACGGCATCAGCGCCGGCATAGGTACAGCGGATGTTCACTGCCGGCGGGGCAATGGTCGGGTACTGAGCCACCGGCAAAGTGCGCAACGCCAGCACGCCGGCAAGCATGATCAGAATGGCAATTACCCAGGCAAAAATCGGGCGATCGATAAAAAAGCGCGCCATGGCTTACTCCCCGGCACCCGAAGCTGAAGGTGCCTGCTGTGAGTTGCCATCCGGTGCCGCCCCCTGAGACTGTTCGGCCTGCGGCGGCACCACCATCACCGGCACGCCGGTGCGGATCTTCTGGATATTGCTGACGATCACCTGATCGCCCTCCTTCAGCCCCTCCTCCACTACGTAGTAGCTCTCGTAATTGGGGCCTAACTTCAAGGAGACTTTCTTGGCCTTACCCTGTTCCACGATATAGACGGAGATATCACCGCGCGCCTCGCGGATCACCCCGTTCTGCGAAACCACCAGCGCGTCGGGCCTCACACCCTCAATGATGTCGGCGCGCATGAACATGCCCGGCAGCAACACGCCGTCAGGATTGGGCACGATGGCGCGCACGTTGACCATGCCGGTGGTCTCGTCCACCGTAACCTCGGAGAACTCGATGGTGCCCTCGTAGGGGTACTTTTTGCCGTCAGGCAAAAAGACATCCACGGAGGCCTTGCCGTCAGGCCTTAACTGCAAGGTACCCTGCGCGATGGCCTCGCGCAGCTGCAGATTGTCCTCCACGGACTGCCCCAAATCCACGTACATGGGATCAAGCTGGGTGATGGTGGTCAACGCCGTGGCCTGCTGGGCACTGACCAGCGCTCCCTCGGTCACGCTCGAGCGGGCGATACGGCCGGAAATCGGGGCATACACCTTGGTATAGGCCAAATTGATGTTGGCGTTTTTCAGTGAAGCCTCGGCCGCTTCCACGGCGGCCTTGGACTGCAGATAAGCCGCCTCGGCATCGTCGTAATCCTGCTTGCTCACCGCTTTTTTCTCCAAAAGCGAGGCATAACGCTGGCACTTGAGCTGATTGGTGTGCATGGAGGCCTTGGCGCTGTTCAGGTTGGCCCGGGCACTGTCCACCTGCGCCTCATAAACGGCAGGATCAATCTGATAGAGCTGTTCGCCCTGCTTGACACTGGAGCCCTCGACAAAGGAGCGTTTTAAAATCACGCCGCTCACCTGAGGTCTGACCTCGGCTTTACGGGTGGAATTGGCACGGCCGGTGAGGTGCGAAACCACGGGCACCGGCATTTTTACCACCTCAAACACATCCACCGGCAGAGCCTGCGCCTGCTGTTGGTTGGACTTACCGCCGTCACAGGCGACGACAAGAGCCACGGAGCCGGCTAAGGCCAGACTCAGGGGCAGTTTCAATGACAGTTTATTGGACGCAGACCACATCTTTCTTACTCCACGCTCTTCGCCGGTTGATACGAGTTGATTCATTAGCCCGTAAAATGGGGGTATCATTATACGCCAATTGCGTCAAAACAGCAGCGATACAGCCGGATCTTATCGCAATCAAGCAAACTTTTTAAACGGCGTTACCTGCCAGGCAAACCGGCTCTCGTATGTCAGACATCAAGCGTAACTCACTGGTTTTGACCGAAATTTAGACGATGCCAAGGGCTGCTGTGTGCACTTGGCAGAACAGCATGTTCAGCTTATCTGCGCAGGCGGGGGCCAAAGTTTCTATGTTCGAGTTGCGTCAATACCTGCTGTTGTTTTTGACCGCCACCATCTGGGGAACCGGCTTCATCGGACAAAAGCTGGGCATGGATCATGTCTCGCCCTTTACCTTTACTTTCTACCGCACCTTCATCGGCGGGCTGTTTCTCATTCCGGTGATCCTCACCCTGAGAAAAATAAAATCAGGCGGCAGGCCCATGTTGCGCCCCTCCTCCGGCAGACACTTGCTGTGGGGCTCCCTCAGTTGCGGCGCCTGTCTGATTGTGGCCGAGAGTTTTCAGCAATTCGGTCTTACCACCACTGACGTTACCAAGGCCAGTTTCGTCACCTCCATGTATCTCATCTTCGTGCCGCTTTTGGGAATTTTCATCGGATCCTTACCCTCACTAAAAAATCTCTTCTGCGTGGGGCTCTCCGTGGCCGGTCTCTATCTGCTGTGCCTGCAACAGGGCTCCTTTGCCATCGAAAGGGGGGATTTACTGGTACTCATCGGCGCGGTGTGCTTTGCAGTGCATATTCTGGTGATTGCCCATTTCATCAACTACGTGGACGGAGTGCTGCTCTCCTGCGGACAGTTTTTCGTGGCCTCGGCGCTGGGCTTTGTAATGTTGTGTATAAGCGGTTTTGACAGCTGGGAGAATATCAGAGCGGCCGCCGGCGCCATTGTTTACACCGGCGTGATGTCCAACGGCATCGCCTACACCCTGCAGATAGTGGGACAGCGTGGCATCAATCCCACCATCGCCACTTTGATTATGTCCTTAGAATCGGTGATGGGCGCTCTGTTCGGCGTGGTGTTGTTGGATGAGAGCCTGACCTTCAGGCAGTTCACGGGCTGTCTTCTGATGTTTGCGGCGGTACTGCTGGCCCAGATCCCCCTCAGAGCCCTGCTACTGCGCCGGGCAGTTAAAGGACACCAAGAGCGGCCCTCAGCCTAAGGCGGCAAGCAGATCGGTACGTTCTTCCTCCAACAGTGCTCCCACGGCAAAGGGACCTGCGCTCACCGCTGCGTCAAGCAGTGCGGCATCATTCTGCCTGCTGCCTCCCGTAAAGGTCAGCGGCAACAACAGGCGGTGCTCTCCTAGGTACAGGGCATCCTGCAGGGCAGCCTCAGGCAGCAGCCGGCGTGTGCTCCGCTGCGCGACCATCAAATCATAAAGCGAGGAGCGGCTGTGCCCGAATACTCGATCCGTCAGGCTCTCCACGGCACCATAACCGTCAAGCAGCATGGCATAGCCCATCTCCCTTCCCAAAGCCACCGAGGTCAGTGCGCTCTCGTTAAGCAGTCCCGCGCTTAACAGGGCCTCGGCCCAGACCCGGTGTAGCACCAACACGAAACCTGCCGTGCCGGTGTCGTAGAGCTCATATTGTGGGCACAGTTCAAGCGGAGTGCTGACTGCCGCCAGGCTCCCCGGGTCGGACATGAATTCCGGAAACTCACCGGGGTTAAAGGAAGGCTGCACCTCAGGTGCGCGCAGGCCGCGCTCGCGCAGGGCTGCAACGAACGCAGCGTAGCTCGCGCTGCGGCTTTGTCCTGCGGCAAGTTCCAACACCTCGCCTTCCTGCGCCGTGCGCAGAATGTTTTGCAGCAGCAGGCTGTCGGCAAACACCGGACCTTGGGTATAGGTAGGCAGCAGCACCCCGTCGAGTTCACTGTATAAGGCATCGCGCAGATTAATTCCCGGCAGACGGGCGCGGCTGCGCGTCAGTGCCGCCAGGAATTGCGCGGCCAAACGTGCGGATTGACCGCTCTTAAACTGGTTGACCCTGAACAGCCGCTTGCTCGACGGTACCAAGAGCAGGTAACAGTTCTCCCTGACCCCCTGCCAGGGCAGCAGACGGTGAGTGTCCAGCAACCCGGCCTCAAGCCAGCGCTCGGCCAGAGCAGCTTTTACCGCCAAAGCCCGCATGCTGCCGTCTTTGGTGTAGTAAAGCTCCCAGTCGCGCCCCTCGTCGAGCAGCTCGGCTACCACCGCCCCGTCGGGCAGCCTGGCGTTGAGGGTAATGAGGCGTTCGCTCTCCACCTCATCCAAGGAGATAATGAAATTGCTCTCATCGATTACGGTATTGGCCATGATCCTGTACTCCGCTCAAACAGGTTCCAAGTAGACAACAATGCAGGGCAGTATACCCAAAGATACCGTGCCGTAAAGGGAGTGCACGCGCAAAACAGGTGCACTGCCCCCTTGAAAAAAACGCTCTCAGCCCTATAGTAGAGAAAATGGCGATCCGGCTGCGGCCCCGCCCAGATGGAAGCAGGCCGCTCCGAGCTTGGCCCGCAGTTTTTTAGTTCATGCCAATTACAGGAATTACCTATGTCAGAACAGTTCATTAAGCCCGTGGCGCTGGAGAAGGGTTATCGTCTGCTCAATGTGGGCGGCACCGCACTGGTTTCGGCAAGTTTCGAGGGCGATCTCGATCTCATGCCGGCTACCTGGGTGGGTGCGCTCAACCTGGATCCTTTCCGCTGCACCGCCATTATCGACTCCACTCATTACACCCGCCGTCTGATGGAACAAAGCGGCATGTTTTCCCTGCAGCTGCCCACCCTCTTCAATATCGAACCCACCATGTACTTAGGCGCCGTCAGCAAGAATGACGAGCCTGATAAGGTGAAGAAAAGCGGCATTGAGCTGTTTTATATGGACGGTTACGATCTGCCGCTTGCCCGCGGCTGCGCGGCCTGGATGATCTTCAAAATCCTCAAGGAGCCCGAGAATGAGCGCAAGTACGATCTCTTCATCGGCGAGTGTGTGGCCGCCTGGGCCGACGAGCGGGTGTTCAAGGACGGACACTGGCAATTTGAGAAGGCCGATCCCAAGTTCAGCACCATCCATTACGTAGCCGGCAACCACTTCTACACCATGGGGCAGCCGCACTACACCAAACTCTCCATCGAGGGGTAATACGCCTCTATCCGCTCAAGCAGCGGAGCCTTTAAGGCCCCGCTGTTTTTTTATGTCCTCACTCCTGTTCCAACGCAGTGAGGGCGGGCCGTAACGGGGCAGTGGTTGACTTTTGGTGGGCATTAAACCAAAATTTGCCTGTTTTTAACCAAAAACAACAAGAGTGGAGTTTTTATGGAGTCCAGAATAGGTTTTGCCACCAAATTGGGCGGCATTCTGGCTGCAGCCGGCTCGGCTGTGGGATTGGGGAATATCTGGCGTTTTCCCATGCAGGCCGGACAGAACGGCGGCAGCGCTTTCATCGTGGTTTATCTGCTGTGCGTGCTGATTTTCGGCGTACCGCTGTTAATCGCGGAGTTCTCCATCGGTCGGCATGCCCGGGCCAATACCGGGGATGCCTTCAAAATCCTCACTCCAAGCAGTCACTGGCGCTGGGTGGGCCCTCTGACCGTGCTGGTGGCCTTCCTGATTATCTGCTACTACCATCTGGTGGGCGGCTGGGTGCTCTTCTACAGCTTTGATGCCATCACCGGTACCTTTGTGCGGCTCTCTGAGCAGGTAGCCGCGGGGCAGACCGATGCCTTTGCCAACAACTTCATAGGGTACATCACCAATCCCTACACCCCGCTCCTCACCATGGTGCTGTTCATGGGCCTGACCCATTTCATCATAACCCGCGGCGTGCAGAAGGGGATTGAGCGCTCCTCGCGCATCCTGATGCCTGCGCTGTTCATCATCATGCTGATGCTGGTGGTATTCGCCTGGAACATGCCTGGCCGCAGTGAAGGCCTGAGCTTTCTCTTTCACCTAGACCCCTCGGCCATTACCCCCTCGGTGGTGCTGGCCGCGCTGGCGCAGTGCTTTTATTCCTTAAGTCTGGGCATGGGTCTTATCACCTACGCCTCCTATTTCAAACGTGAAGACAACTTGGGCAAAAACGCCGTGAGCGTGGCCTCCATGGATACGCTGGTGGCAGTGCTGGCCGGCATGATCATCTTCCCGGCAGTGTTCTCGGTGGCAGGCGTGCAACCTGCCGAGGGCGCCGGTCTGGTCTTTATTGTGCTGCCTGACGTGTTCAACTCGGCCTTGAGCAATACCCCCTTCTTGGGCTGGCTGATCCCCACGCTGTTCTATCTGCTGCTGCTCTTTGCCGCCCTGACCTCCTGCGTGTTCCTGCATGAGGTGGTCACCGCCTTTGTCGCCGAAACCTTTGAGTGGAGCCGCAACAAAGCCGCCACCGCTGTTTCCCTGAGCGCCATGGCCCTAGGCGCCATCTGCTCGCTGTCCATGGGACCGCTGTCCTGGTTTACGCTGGGCGGACTGAACATATTTGATCTGTTTGACACCGTGACCGCCAAGTTCATGCTGCCTGTCACCGGCATGCTGACCTGCCTGTACGTAGGCTGGAGACTGCACCTGCGCAAGCTGTGGGTAGAACTGACTTCCCACGGTCAGGTAAAAGTAAGCTGGCTGGTGCCTTTCATGATCTGCATGCGCTATATCTGCCCCATCATCATCGGCATCATTATGATCACGCAGCTGCTTGCTCTCTTCGGCATTGAGGTTTTCTGAATATTGCAGCAGAGATCTTTTGCTAAGGCGGCGCTATGGCGCCGCTTTTTTCTTTTTCAACTGGTTATTCTCTACCAGAGGCCCTGGTTATCATAATTTGCCTCTCCCCAAAATAGACCTTCAGCAATCTGCGTTTCAGCCGTTAACCCGGGTAAGGAGTGATTGAGTTCACAACTTTAACATCAGTAAAAGATGCCCAGCAAAAGATATTTGACACAACTCACAGCAGATGGGATAATGCACTAAAATTCAAGACAATTTTGGAAGGTAGGCTATGGCAGACAAAAAAGTAAGAGAAGATGTTGTAAAATCAAGAAAAATACTGTTTCTGCCATGGTGGCTGGCGGAAATAATTTTCAGCGTTACCTTGATTTTGGTAGCATACATGTACAGTGAGACCATCATCACTGCTGCCCGCGAGATTGATCTGGGGATCTTTGGCATCAAGCCCAAACTGGAGCATGTCAGCCCGCAGGACGAGAGAATTAAGGCCCTAAGTCACGCCTTTGAATGAGCACGAACAAACTTTGAACCCGGGTTGAGTCCCGGGTTTTTAGTCTCTGCCATCTCCAAGAGCCCGCGCAAAATCCAACTGCCCCGTTCAAGCGCAGCGAGGAGATTAAAAAGGCGGGAGGGAGAATAAAAAAAGCAACCCTACGGTTGCCTGCAAAAACAAGAGGTTGGTGCGAAAGAAGGGACTCGAACCCTTACGCCTCTCGGTACTAGCACCTGAAGCTAGCGCGTCTACCAATTCCGCCACTTTCGCACTATACGATCCCGATGAGATTCGAACTCACGACCACCGGCTTCGGAGGCCGATACTCTATCCAGCTGAGCTACGGGATCACAGTAGAATCTCTGAGATTCGGTGCGAGCATTATACCAACATTATTCCCACTTTCAACAATAAAATGTAAAATGACAGCAGTTTTTATAAATTACAACGTCCTCGACGTCACCAGAGCCCTGTCGGAAGAAGAAATCTTCGGCATTGAGAGTTGTTAGATTTTACTGCAGGGTAGCGGTCGGCAGGACTACCTGGCGTAAGCAGGCTATGGAAGATATCAGACGAAATTTTCGCGGCATCCGCGCCGTGTACGGAGAAGAGGGTTTTGAGGCTCTGCAAGCAGCGGAGGTCATGATTGTCGGCATAGGCGGTGTGGGCTCATGGTTGGCCGAAGCATTATGCCGCAGTGCCGTGGGCTCACTGGTGCTCATAGACTCGGATCGTATCGAGCTGACCAACGTCAACCGTCAGTCCCACACTACCTCCAAGACGGGGGGACTGCTTAAAACCGAGGTGCTGGGAGAACGCCTTAAGGAGATCAACCCGGCTCTCAAACTGCGCACCCTGGCGCTGCGTCTGTCCTCCGAGAATATCGATGAGGTGATGGCTGATGCTCCCCTCTATGTGGGAGAGGCCATCGATGACGTGGAAGCCAAGGCTCACCTGTGCAGTTACCTCTATAAACATCACCATGAGTTCATCGTCTCCGGCGGCGCCGGCGGACGTGCCGATCCCAGACGTCTGGCCCTGGGCGATCTCTCCCAGGCCAAAGGCGATGCTCTCATTGCCAGACTGCGCTATTTGCTGCGCCGCGATTATGACTTCCCCAAGGGGGGCGAGTTCATGAACATACCCTGCACCTATTCAAGCGAAAAACCGGTTTACTCGCCCAAGGACAGTTACGTATCAGGCGATCTGCCGGCCTTCGGGGCCTGCATGACCGTAACCGCCTCGGCCGGACTTTTGATGGCCTCCTGGCTGATGCGCAGAATTGTGGCTCGGGATTAGTTCCCCACAACACTAAAAAACATGACACCCACGCACCCTGCCTCAGAAAAACGGAGTTTATGGAATGAACGAATTTGAGCGGACCCTGCAGTACTTAAGAAGTAAGCTGCCCGAATACCTCGCGCAGCGCGGCATCAATCCGCAGGCCAAATTCAACTGCCTCAACCCGGCTCACAAGGAAAACCTGCCCACCATGAGCTACCGTGAGCAGGACCAGACGGTACAGTGCTTCAACTGCCATGTCTCCTACGACATCTTCAAACTCATTGGTATCGATTACAACCTGCAGAGTTTTGAGGAGCAGTTTGCCAAAGCGCACGAAATCTTCATCGGTGCCATGCCCTACAACCTGCAGGATCAGCTCTATGAGTACCTAAGACAAAGAAACTCCAACGTCCGCCCCGGCTTTGCCGCCGCCAACGATTACCGTGCCGAACAGACCCCGGGCGGCGCCTCGGTGGTTTATACCCGCGAATTTCAGCCTGCCCAGCCCGGGGCCTTCAAGATGTCCAACACCTTTATGCCGCAGGAGCGTCGCCAGGTCCAGGATACCCGCCTGGGCGCTGGGACGGGTGCCGCCACAACGCAAAGTCCCTTCGGCTTCGGGGGTGGCGGTCAGGGGTTTGGCCAGAATCCCTTCAGCAATTTTGCCTCCCAGAACAACCGCGCGCCGGCCTCCTTTGCCCCGCAGGGTACCGCGTTCGGGACACCCGCCGAAGGCAGTACCGATTATTCCGAGTACTACAAGCAGTGCCAGTTGCAGCTCGATCGCACGGATTATTTCAGACAACGCGGCATCTCCGATGAGGTAATACGCCGCTTCCGCCTGGGCTATGACGACCACTGCGAGGCCGGTTTTGACCAAAGCGGCGGGAAGATCCTCTGGCGCGCGGCCATCATACCCTACAGCGATCACGCCTACATCGCGCGCAACACTGACCGCAATGCCCCGCCTGCCGAGCGTTTCAAACACCGCGGCGGGGGTGACTTTTTCAACAAGCAGGTGTTGGACAAGCCCGGTACGGTGTTCGTCACCGAAGGCGAGTTTGACGCCTTAAGTCTGGAAACACTGGGTTACAGTGCCGTTTCCTTAGGAGGCAGCGGTAACGTGCGCTATCTGCTCGAATACCTCAAGACCCGCGGCAACGATCTGCAGCTGTACATCTGCATGGATAACGACGAGGCGGGCGAGGAGGCTGCCAAGCAGCTGGCTTCGGGACTGTATGCCCTGCACATTCCCTATCACCGGGTCAATCTCTCCTTTCCCTACAAGGATCCCAACGAGGCTCTCTGCGCCGATCGCGATGCCTTCAAGGAGCGTCTGGACAACTTAAAGGAGCTGCTCTCCTTCAAACTGCTGCCTCCCGAGCTGCCCAAAGGAGAACACTCCTTCATCACTTCACCGGAGGAGCTCAACGCGCTCAAATTAAGTCCCGCCTTCTACAGTCTGGGCGGCAGTGCGCAGCTGTTGCGCAATCTCATGGCCGACATCCTCAACAGCCGCTTGTGCCACGTGGTATATGCCGCCGGGCGCAGCCAGTGGCTGTATCTGTGCTCGCAATTAAAGCTGCCTTCAGGCCAAAATCAGCTGCCCGAGTCGTTGCAGGCGTTAAATCCCAGGCTGCTGCCCTTAGACGGCAGCGATCCCATCAAGACCATTCGCACCGCAGTCAATGCCTTACGTCTGCAGGGTGAAGGTGAATTTGTCACCGTGGTGGATCTGTGCGCCTACACTCCGGAGCAGAGTGTGGCTTACGCTCTGGAGTTAAGCCGCCTAGCCGAGGTGTTGGGCATGCCGTTTATGGCTTTGTGTAATGTCAAAAGCGCTCCTCTGGTGGAGGCGGTGGCCCTGCAGCATCTGGATGTCAGCGCTGCCGACGAGCACTTCATTCTCAGCGGTTTTGACGGCTCCGGACGGAGTTTGAACTTCAAGAAATTCCGCGGGGTCTGACCTAGTGCAGCTCAACGCGGCGCAGCAGCAGGCCGTTGACTGCTGCCGCGGCCCCTGTCTGGTGTTAGCCGGAGCCGGCTCGGGCAAGACCGGCGTCATCACCGCCAAGATAGTCAGCCTAATTCAAGAGAGGCACTTAGATCCTGCCCGCATCTGCGCGGTCACCTTCACCAACAAAGCCGCCGCCGAGATGCGCGAGCGCGTCAAAAACCGCCTGGGGATCAGTGCCCAGGCCGTCACCATCTCCACATTTCACTCCTTGGGTCTGTCCATCCTGCTCAAGGAATACCGCTTTGCCGGCCTGCAGGGTAACTTTACCCTCATCGATGAGGCCGACTCACGTGATCTGCTGCGCTTCGTGCTGCAGGAGAATCATCCTGAGCTTTTGGAGGAGCGGGGCACCGGCGTTGCCATCGAGGAGTGCCAGGAGCACATCAGTACCTGGAAAAACGCGCTCATCGCTCCTGACGAGTTGGAAGGTCAGGGGGAGTTTCGAGAGGTCTATGCCGATTACACCGCCTACCTGCGTGCGTGTAATCTGGTGGATTTTGACGATCTTATCTACCTGACCACCCGCCTGCTGCAGCGCTATGAGGAGCCGCGGGTACGCTGGCAGGGCAGTTTTGACTATCTGCTCATCGACGAATATCAGGATACCAATCCCACACAGTATCAGTTGTTCATGCTGTTATGCGCCACTCACCGCAACTTCACGGTGGTAGGAGATGACGATCAATGCATCTACTCCTGGCGGGGTGCCAGACGCGAGAATTTAAAACTGCTCTCCGAGGACTTTCCCGATCTTAAGGTCATCATGCTCGAGCAGAATTACCGTTCAACCCAGCGGGTGCTGGACTGCGCCAATGCCCTGATCGCCGGCAATGACCATATTTACGAGAAAAAACTCTTCACCGCCAATGCCCAGGGTGAGGAGGTGGACATCTACAAGCTTGCCTCACCGCAGGATGAGAGTGAACACATTGCCGCGCTCATCACGCAGCTGCATATCGACGAAAAACGCCCCTACCGGGATTTTGCCGTGCTCTACCGCAGCAATTTTCAGGCACTCTCCATCCAAAAAGAGCTTAATTTGGCCGACATTCCCTGTCAGGTTACCGGCAGCACCGATTTCTTTGCCCTGCCCGAGGTGCTGGACATCAAGGCCTGGTGCTCGTTCTTGTGTAACCCCCAGGATAATATGGCGCTGTTGCGCATCATCAACAAACCCCTGCGCGGTATCGGTCTGCAGACCATTGCCGCCTACGCAAAGGCCAGTACTTTAAACGGACGCAGCATCTTTGACAATATGCTCGACAGCGACATCAACCGTAAGTTGCAGCCCCCTCAGATGAAGAGCGTGGCGCAGCTGCTCTCGCTGGTTACCGCGCTGCGCCAGCGTCTCAACGCTCACGAAGATCTGTATCTGACCGAGCAGCTGTTAAGCGAAAGCGGCTATGACCGCTACCTGCGGGCCCTGCCGCTGACCGAGCGGCAAATCGACTTCAAGTTCAAGAACGCGCGCAAGTTCATGCGCTGGATGAGCGACCTGGTAGCCGGGCGGCACGGCACTCACCGCCACAGTTTTGCCGAGGCCTTAAACCGCCTTAGTCTGCGTGAGAGGCTCTCACGCGATGATGAGGATGGCACCCCCGATGCCGTGCAGCTGCTCACGCTGCACTCGGCCAAGGGTCTGGAGTTTCCGGTGGTACTGCTCGCAGGCTGCAATGAAGGGCTGCTGCCGCATGAGAGCAGCTTTGAGGTTGAGGACGGGGTACAGGAAGAGCGGCGCCTGGCCTATGTGGGCATGACCCGCGCCCGCGAGAAACTTATTCTGCTCTACAGCGCTCCCTCCATGGACAAGCGCGGCAAGATCATCAATCTGCAAAGCCGCTTTTTAGATGAGCTGCCCCAGGAAGGGGTACGCCGCTTTGACCCGGGGCAGTATCCCCCCCGCCAAAGCGGGCACTTTGAGGCCGACCTGAACCGCGCCGAAGATGCCCTATTGGAAATGTTGCGGCAGACCGGCGCTACGACAACAACTTGACCTGGTACGGACTGACTTGGAGGTTATAAAGCTCAAAAACCACGTCCCTGACTTGAGGGCCGTGGTCGATGTGGGTCGGATGACAGAGGATCAGCGATTGGCCGGATAGTTATCCCCGTCTGCCGACGGAGTGCGCAGAATAAAACCGTTCTCCAGCGGTTTGCCTATGGGTGAGTCATGAAACCACTTGCGGTAAATCGCGTCATAAGTGCCATCGGCGCGCAGTTTGGCCAGACCGGAGTTAAAGCGATCCAAAAATTCCTGACGCTGCGGATTGACCAATACCACCACATCCGTGCTGGTTACCGGCTGCGGGTAGAGATCGCCATTGACTATCTTGCCCTGCTTCATCATATACTGCAGCACTAAAAACTCCAGCACCGCCACCGGGCACACGCCGGTGTTGAAAGCGTCCACCACCTCATGAACAGTGCCGTATGATTTAAGCACCGCGTTGCGCACGGTTTTGGCGTAACGCTCGCCCATGGCCCCGGCCTCCACGCACAGCACCTTGCCGCGCAGATCCTCGGGATCGTTGACAAAGCCCGAGCCGTAATAATTGTTGATGACCAGTCCCTGCCCCGTCTTGAGAATGGTATTCGAGTACAGCATCTGCTTGGAGCGGTCGTAGGTTAAGGCGTTACCTCCCAAGAGTGCATCGAAGTCACCACCCAACAGGCGCGGCACCATGTTATCGTAGATGCTCTCCTCGTACTCTACCTTTAGACCTTCTGCCTTGGCGATAGCCTCCATCAGGTCAATTTCAAAACCGGTTCGATTGCCGTTTTGATCATGAAATTCAAAGGGCGGATAGTCTATTTCAAGACCCAAGCGGTAGACCTTCTCTTCGGGCACACCCTGCTCGAAATCTGAGCGATCCAGAGCCAAAACGGGCAGGGTCAGGCAGGTCAGCAGCACACCTGCGGCAAGGTAAGTTCGCATATTCATCTCCTCTTGTGGGGGCTACAGATCCCCCGCGAAGGTTAGGGGAAATTTAACGGGACTTCGCGGCGTTATCCTGAAAACTATAAGGTACGTTTAACAGCCTGTCCCGCTTTATTACCTACTAGTTCTAAAGTTAGCACAAAATACCTAAAATGCAAACCATTGCAACGCTCGGAAAGCCCGGCCTTTGAAACAGATCCCAACAGCCCGATCACTGCACCTTATCGAGGCAGGAGGCGGGCAGCAAAAACAGGAATAAGTCGGTACTCGTTATCCTGTCCACACTGAAAACGGAACTTTGCTGTAATTTATCTGCGCTTATTTAAAGCATTATGACCACCAAAGAGCCCCACTCCCTTTGGCTGCCAGGCTACAGACAGAAATCGGCTTCAGGGCTGCCTGACAGGCTACCCCCCCCCCAGAAATATTTTCTGTGACAAGCAGTTAATTCTTTTAACTTGCCGTTAATTGTGAGCTCATAGCCAAGATAAAGAAAAATCCGCTCCCACCACGAGGCAAAAGCGGATCTTGCGTCATTTTACGCCATGAAGGTCAGCGCATCAGTTGTTGCCCACGGAGATTTCCTTCATGTCGGACATGTAGGCACGCAGCTTGCGGCCCACCACCTCAATGGGGTGATTGCGGATAGCCTCGTTGACCTTGATGAGCTCGATGTTGTCCACACCGTTGTCACCGGAGAGGCCTTTGCCGAACACATCTAAGTTCTGCTGCTTCATGAAGCCCTGCAGCAGCGGGATGGCGGCATTGGCAAAGAGGTAGTTGCCGTACTCGGCCGTATCGGAGATCACCACGTTCATCTCGTAGAGACGACGGCGGGCGATGGTGTTGGCAATGAGCGGCAGCTCATGCAGCGACTCGTAGTAGGCCGACTCCGGATAAATCCCTGATTTGGTCATGGTCTCAAACGCCAGCTCGATACCGGCCTTGGCAAAGGCAATCATCAAAATGCCCTTGTCGAAGTACTCCTGCTCTGAGATCTTCTCGTTGCACTCGGGTGCGTTCTCAAAGGCGCTCTTGGCGAAATTCTCACGCCACTTGTGCAAGTTGGGATCGCCGGCGGCCCAGTCTTCCATCATCACGCGGGAAAACTCGCCGCTCTCGATATCGTCCATGTGCTTCAAGTAGAGATCCGTAAGCTGTTTCTTGAGTTCCTCGGCCAGCTTGAAGGCCTTGATCTTGGCAGGGTTGGACAGACGATCGAGCATGTTGGTGATACCGCCCTGCTTTAAGGCCTCGCACACCGTCTCCCAGCCGTACTGCAGCAGCTTGCAGGCATAGGCCTTGTCCAACCCCAGCTCTACGGCGCGATCAAAGATCAGGATGGTGGCAGCCTGCAGCACACCGCACAAAATGGTCTGCTCGCCCATCAGATCGGATTTGACCTCGGCCACGAAGGACGATCTCAGGCAGCCGGCACGATCACCGCCCAGGCCGGAGGCCCAGGCCTTGGCCACCGCCCAGCCCTCGCCGCGCGGATCGTTCTCGGGGTGCACAGCCAGCAGGGTCGGGGTGCCGAAACCGCGGCGGTACTCCTCACGCACCTCAGTGCCCGGGGCCTTCGGAGCGACCATAACCACGGTCAGATCCTTGCGCACCTGCATGCCCAGCTCCACGATATTGAAACCGTGGGAATAGCCGATGGCAGCACCGGCCTTCATCAGGGGCTGCACGGCGTTGATGACGTTCTCATGCTGCTTGTCCGGGGTCAGGTTGATGACCAGATCGGCAGTGGGAATGAGCTCTTTGTAGGTACCGACCTTAAAGCCGTTCTCGGTGGCGCGCTTGAAGGATGGACGCTGCTCGGCGATGGCCTCATCGCGCAGGGCATAGCTGACATCCAGTCCCGAGTCACGCAGGTTCAGGCCCTGATTTAAACCCTGGGCGCCGCAGCCTACGATGACCACTTTCTTGCCCTTTAAAAAATTGCAGCCATCGGAGAACTCGCTGCGGTCCATGAGCTCGCAGCAACCTAACTGAGCCAGCTGCTGACGCAGATTCAAGGTATTGAAGTAATTTGCCATGATTGTAAGTTCCTAGATAAATAACCAAGCCCCGGGCGCACTGCGCGCAGGACAGGCCTAAAGAAAACCTGATCGACACCTAAGGGTGCCAGGGGTGCTTCAAATCATAGCAAAATTTCTATAAAATGGCATACAAATAATTTTATATTGCAAAATCTGCAAGAAAAAGCCGCCATCTGGAGAGTATGTGATTGATTTAAAAGACGCTGCAACTTTTTTGCGCCTGTGTGAGACTGCCAATCTCACCCGCACTGCCACTTTGTGCCGGGTCAGCCCCTCCACTTTAAGCCGCACTCTCAGCAAATTAGAAGAAGAATTGGGCTGTAGGCTGTGCGTGCGCGATAAAAAGGGTGTATCCATCACCCCCGACGGTCGCAAGTTCGAGCGTTTTGCCCGTGAGACCATCGAAAACTATCACACTCTGGAGAGTTCCCTCAAAGCAGCTCGGCGCAGCGTGCGCGGCAGCGTGCGCATCTTCTGCTCGGTCACGGCATGTTATCTGTTCATTCCCAGATTGCTCAATGAGCTCAACTTGAGTGCGCCGCTTTTGGAGGTCAAACTCGAAACCGGCGATCCGGCCGAGGCCTTGGAACGCCTTTTGGCCGGCCGGGACGATCTGGTCATCAGCGCTCTGCCCGGCGAACTGCCCTCTCAGGTGGTGTTTGAGGATCTGGTGACCTTTCCGCTCATTTTGATCGGTCCGCGTACACCGCGCTTTGCCATGACAGGGGTGGAGAGCGGGGATCTGCATGGGATCCCGTTCGTGATGCCCGAGAAGGGGCAACTGCGCTTTGAGGTGGAAAAATGGTTCGGCACCTTGCAGGAGCAACCGGATATTTACGCCGAAATCGCCGGACACGAGGCCATCGTCAGTCTGGCCGCGCTGGGCTTTGGTCTGGCGGTGGTGCCCAGACTCGTGTATGAGATCTCCCCCTTCAAAAACGACGTGATCATCTTAAAGGAACTGCCCTGGTCTAATTTCCGTGTCGCGTTGTGCGCCTTAAAGGAGCACGCCGCGCAGGATCGCATCAGCACTCTGCTGGAAATTGCCCGTGCCGCCGCGCCCTCCTTCAACCCCGATCTCACACGCCGCCGTCTCGAGACTCTCGCCTAGGCCAAATCCGACATTTTCACCGATACTGAACAGCAGTTGCGTGAGCTGATGCCTTATGAACAGTTTCAAGTGCTAAAATGCTCAGGCGAACAATTTCCTGCGCAAGTGCCGGCAAAGTACACTGCTGCATCAAGTCCAATTCATACCGACCGCAGCCGCAGCGCTGCGCAATCTGACATCCCGAGCAAAACCGAGCATGCAAGATCCCCAAACCCCTATCCGGTCCCTCTCAGGTCACCGCCGCGGCTATCTTATTGTCGTCTACACGGTTATCGTGCTGTACGCTACGCTGTTTTATGCCGGTCTCCTGACCGATTTTGCTCCCGTAAGCGACAATGCCGAACAGATTTCGGTGACAGCCGAGTTCCTGGCCCTGGGGGTTATGTTCTGCGGAGTCTTTTTCTTCATGACGCCTGAGGAACGTCTGCCCTGGAAGATTTTTCTGTGCTCCACCTGCTGTTACATCTGCGCTGAAACCTACTGGATGATCCACGTGATGGAATATGGCGAAGATCCTTCTTCCCCTTCGCTCTCCGATGCCTTCTACATCATAAACAGCCTGATGCTGATCCTGGGTGTCATTGCTTACCTGTATGTCTCAGGAGCCTTCAATGTCTTCCGGCTCTCCCTGGATTTCGCCATCACGCTGGTGGCTGCCTTCGGCATCATCTACTATTTTGTGTTGCAGCCGGTGCTCACCGACGAGCACGAAAATACTCTGGCTCTGCTCATCAGTGTTTTCTACCCCGTTGCGGATTTTTGTCTGTTCATCGGCATGATGCTCATGCTCTTCAGCCGCCGCAGCGTGCCCCACCCCCGCGACTGGCTGCTGGGTCTGTGTCTGCTGCTGGCCTTTACCGCCGACGAGAGCGATCTCATCGAAGAGCTTTACGGCCTCGATCTGTACGTGTTCTCCCAGCCGCTGTGGTCACTCATGATTATGGCGTTGGCGCTGGCAACGTTACAGCCGCCGGCTTTTCTGCCCGGTGAGACTGACGCATCGCAGGAGCATTCACGCAACTATCCGCAGCAGTTCAGGCTGCTCGATTACCTGCGCATGATGCTGCCTTTTGTGCTCACGGTGTCCATCCTCACGTTGAGCCTGCTCAAGTACCGGCTTTACGAGTCGGTGTTTTTGTGGGGCATGCTGCTGCTCTTGCTGCTCTCCCTCAGGCAGTTCGTAGCCATCGGCCATAACCGCAAACTGCTCTTTGACATGCAGCGCCAGGATGAACTGCTTAAAGATCAAAATCACGAGCTGCAGCGTCTCAATGCCCAGGTGCTGCACGACTCACGGGTGGACTTCCTCACCGAGCTGTTAAACCGCCGCAGGATTGATGAGCTGCTCACGCAGGAACTTGAGAGCCGGCAGGCATCCTCCGCCTCCTCCACCACGGCGGTCATGCTCATCGATGTGGATTTTTTCAAACGCATCAATGACACCTACGGTCATCAGGCCGGCGATGAGGTACTGCACGGCGTGGCCGAGCTCTTAAGAGCACAGTTGCCTCAGGACAGTCATGCGGGGCGTTACGGCGGGGACGAATTTTTAGTGGTGTTGTCCAGATGCTCAGAAGAGCAAGTTGACGCCTTGGGTGCTGCATTGGTGGCGGCCGTACACAGCTGCGAGTTGCTCAAACACTATCAGGTCACGCTGAGCATAGGCGGGGCCTGTTACCCAGCTGACGCTCCGTCTCATCAGGTCAGCGACCAGGAGAGAGTGACGCAGACTCCCAAGGAAAAGCTGCTCAAACTTGCCGATGAGGCTCTGTACGAGGCCAAACTCAAGGGACGCGACCGCTTTATGCTCTACCGCCCCGACACTGAAGCCGCTCAGGCTTAAGAGGGCCGGACCTCCCGGTTTGAGCCCTGCACAGTCACCCCCCTCATCAAGGCTTTGCCTCAGCTGAGACGGCAGAGCTGACGGCCCATTTTTGAGCGCCGTACCACTAATTTTGTAGTCGCTGACGTATCATAATCAGACTGTGCCCGTAAGGCGCGTATTCGGTGCTTCAAACTGGCAGTCACGGTTCGTGCCTTAAGATTTTTCTTTTTTGATCAGAGCACTGGGCTCTGATCCCAAGGATTGATAACCCTTTCACTATCAGCAGGAGACCTCTTTAAGATGCTGCACAATGTAAATCCCTCCAAGACCGCTGCCTGGAAAAATCTCCAGAGTCATTTCGAGCAGACTCGCGGCCGCACCATCAAGGAACTGTTTGCCGCCGATCCCCAGCGTTTTGATAAATTCTCGTTGACCATAGGCAACGGCGATCTGGTGGCCGATTACTCCAAGAACCTCATTGATGAGCAGACCTTGAAGTTGCTGTTGGATCTGGCGTCGGAATGCCGGCTTAAAGACGACATTGAGGCCATGTTCACGGGCGAGAAGATCAACCGCACCGAGAACCGCGCCGTGCTGCACACGGCGCTGCGCAATTTCTCGGGGCAGAGCGTGTTGGTCGACGGCACGGACGTCATGCCGCAGGTCAAGGAAGTGCTCGCCAAGATGAAGTCCTTCTGCGAGAGGGTCATCAGCGGCGAGTGGAAGGGTTATACCGGCAAGGAAATCACCGATGTGGTCAACATCGGCATCGGCGGCTCGGATTTGGGCCCCTGCATGATCACTCAGGCCCTCACCCCCTATCACACCAGACTCAAGTTGCACTTTGTCTCCAACATCGACGGCTCGCAGATCCACGAGACCTTAAAGGAGTGCAATCCCGAGACCACGCTGTTTCTCATCGCCTCCAAAACCTTCACCACGCTGGAGACCATGACCAACGCCAATACCGCGCGCGAGTGGTTCTTAAAGAGCGCCCAGAGCAAAGAACACGTAGCCAAGCACTTTGCCGCGCTCTCCACCAACACCAAGGCCGTCGCCGAGTTCGGCATCGACACGGCCAACATGTTCGAGTTCTGGGACTGGGTAGGCGGCCGCTATTCCTCCTGGTCGGCCATCGGGTTGTCGGTCGCGCTGGCCGTGGGCTATGACAATTTCGAGCTCTTCTTAAAGGGCGGCTACGAGATGGACTGCCATTTCCGCAACACGCCCTTTGAAAAGAATCTGCCGGTACTCCTGGCCCTGATCGGCATCTGGTATAACAATTTTTACGGCTACCAGACCGAGGCCATCCTGCCCTACGATCAGTACATGGCCCGTTTCCCGGCCTACTTCCAGCAGGGCAACATGGAGTCCAACGGCAAGGATACCGACCGCGACGGGCAGCGCATCAACAGCTACCAGACCGGTCCCATCATCTGGGGCGAGCCCGGCACCAACGGCCAGCACGCCTTTTATCAGCTCATTCATCAGGGCACCAAGGTGATCCCCTGCGACTTCATCGCCCCGGCGATCTCCCACAATCCCATCGGCGATCACCATATCAAGCTGATCTCCAATTTCTTCGCCCAGACCGAGGCCCTGGCCTTCGGCAAGACCCGTGAGGAAGTGGTGGCCGAGTTCGCGGCCAAGGGCAAGAGCGAGGCTGAGGTCAAGGACGTCATCCCCTTCAAGATCTTCGAGGGCAACCGTCCCACCAATTCGCTCTTGGTCAGACAGATCACCCCCAGAACCCTGGGTATGCTGGTGGCACTGTACGAGCATAAGATCTTCGTGCAGGGTGCCATCTGGAACATCTTCTCCTTTGACCAGTTCGGCGTGGAGCTGGGCAAGCAGCTGGCGCTGAAGATCATCCCCGAGCTGACCTCGCCTGAGCAGATAAGTTCCCACGACAGCTCCACCAACGGACTTATCAACGCCTACAAGGCCATGAAGTAAGTACCGTGTTGCCGGGCGGCGTCGTAAGGCGCCGGCCGGTGCGGATTGTCATCCAAAGGGCATCTTTGGCCATCAAACGAGATGCCTACCGCAGCCTGAGAGGAGGTTTGCATGTCTGTTCTGAAAAGGGCTCTGACGGCGCTGTGCACCGTTACGGCGTTGTGCGCAGCCACACCTGCCATAAGTGAGGATCAAGGTCCCATCAAGGTAGGCATACTGCACTCCATGACCGGCACCATGGCCATGTCCGAGGCTCCTTTAAAAGACGTGATCCTCATGCTCATCGACGAACAGAACCGCAAAGGCGGTCTGCTCGGCCGCCGTCTGGAGGCGGTGGTGATGGATCCCGGGTCAAGCTGGCCGCGTTTTAGTCTGATGGCCGAGCAGATGATCACCGAAGATAAGGTCGACGTGATTTTCGGCTGCTGGACCTCAGGCTCGCGCAAGGCAGTGCTGCCGGTGGTGGAGAAATACAATTCCCTGCTTTTTTACCCGGTGCAGTTTGAGGGTGAGGAATCCTCGCGCAACATCATCTATACCGGCGCCTCTCCCAATCAGCAGGCGCTGCCGGGGGTGGACTATCTCTATTACCGCCGCAACATCAAGCGCTGGGTGCTGATCGGCTCGGACTACATCTATCCGCGGGTCACTAACGAGCTGCTGATCCGTCACCTGCGTCAGCTGGGGGTGAACGAGGACGACATCAAGGTCATGTACATGCCGCTGGGCTTTTCCGAATGGGGACCTGTGCTCAGGGACATCCAGAACTTCACCTCCGACGGTGAACCGGCCGCCATCGTCTCCACCATCAACGGTGATTCCAACATCAGCTTTTACATCGAATGCGCTCAGCGCGGCATCAGCGCCGCCGATCTGCCCATCATGGCCTTCTCGCTGGACGAAAACGAGATTGTGGGCGTCTACACCAAACCCTTCGTGGGACACCTAGCTTCCATGAATTACTTCCAGAGCGTGGCCACCCGGGAGAATCAGGAGTTCATCAAAAGGTGGCGCCAGTACCGCAACGATGAGGAGGCGGTGACCTCCAGTGCCATCGAGTCGAGCTATCTGGGCTTTAAGCTGTGGGTTCAGGCGGTGGAGAGCGCCGGCAGCGTACACACCGATGACATCCTCGGGGTCATCGTGGGTCAGAGCGTGACCAACCTCTCGGGCAGCACCAGCACGGTACTGCCCAATCATCTCTTATCCAAACCCCTGTACATGGGCGAGATGACCGAGAGCGGGCAGTTCAGACTGCTGTGGAGCAGCAGCGGCGTGGAGGACGGTCAGGCCTACAGCCCCATTTTCTCGGGGCGTGAGGACGTGGACGCCGACTGGCGGCCAGAAATCAACTGCCCGCGCTATGACAAGACGGCGCAGAAATGCCTGAGTTCTTCAAGCCATCCCGCGCCCGAGATCCCGCTGCGCTGATACGCGTTTACCCTGACTTAAGACGAGTGACCATGTCCGAGCAATTCAGCTACATCCCGCTGCATGTGCACTCGTGCTATTCCATCAACGACGGCCTGCAGAATGTAGGCGACATCGTAAAAAGGGCCGCTGCGCTGCACATTCCGGCGCTGGCCCTGACCGACTGCTGCAATGCCGCCGGCTTCATTCGTTTCTATGAGGCCTGCCATAAGGCCGGCATCAAACCCATCTTGGGTGCCGATCTGCGCTTCTATGCCGAGCCGCAGCCCGGGCAGGCGCGTGAACCCTTCATGCTCACCCTGCTTGCCCGTGACCGCCGGGGCAGACAAAACCTTTACGATCTGCTCTCCCGCGCCTGGCTTGACTCCCAAAGCCCCGATATCGACGAGGTGATGCTAAACCTTGACGCCTTAAAAGATTACGGGGCGGGGCTCTTCGTGTTAAACGGCTTTCGCGGTGATATCGCCAGGCTGTGCGCGGCCCGCGAGCAGCAAAAGCTGCAGCAGCGGCTTGATTTCTACCAGGGCATTTTCGGCCAGAATTTTTGTCTGGAGCTGACCCGTACCGAACGCTCGGGCGAAAAGGAGTTCGAGCAGGCAGCCCTCAGGCTGTGCGAGCAACGTAACATCCCGCCGGTGGCCACCAATGACACGCGCTTTTTATTAGGCCCCTTTGATGTGCCTCAGGACGGCTTCTCGGATTACGACATCCATGATATCCGGGTCGCCATTCAGCGCAGTCTTCAGCACGGCAGCGATGAGCTCAAGCGCGAGTATTCTGCGCAGCAGTATTTAAGATCGCCTGTGGAGATGCAGGAGCTTTTTGCCGATCTGCCTGAAGCTCTGGAAAATACCCGCGCCATCGCCGCGTGTTGCAATGTGACTCTGGAACTGGACCATCCCCGTCTGCCCCACTACAACACGGGAAAATTATCCGCAGCCGACTATTTAAGGCAGACTGCCCATGAGGGACTTGAAAAACGCCTGCAGTTTCTCTTCCCCGAAGAGCAGATCCGCGAGCAAAAGCGGCCGGAATACGAACAGCGCCTTGAAATGGAGCTTGATGTCATCATCAAGATGGACTTCCCCGGCTACTTTCTCATCGTGATGGAATTTATCCAGTGGTCCAAACGGCACGGCGTGCCGGTGGGGCCCGGCCGTGGCTCTGGAGGCGGCTCGCTGGTGGCATACGCGCTGGAAATCACCGATTTTGATCCCATCCGCTTTGATCTGTTCTTTGAGCGCTTCTTAAATCCCCAGCGCGTGTCCATGCCGGATTTTGACATCGATTTCTGTCAGAAAAAACGCGAGCTCACCTTAAAGCACGTGGTCGAGCACTACGGCCGCGATGCGGTCTCTCAGATTGCCGCCTTCGGCACCCTAGCCCCCAAGGCTGCCATTCAGGGTGCAGGACGCGCCTTAGGCGTGCCGTTAGGTCAGGTGCGGCGTATCGCCGACATGATCCCCGCCAAGCCCGGGGTGACCTTTAAGGAGGCCATGGGACTGTTAAAGGACAAGGAAGGCAACCCTCTGCCGCCCACCTCCCCGGAACTGCACAGCTTCTATCAGAATGCTCTCAACACCGATGATCGGGGGGTGCTGGAGCTGATCCACGCCTCCATGCGTCTGGAGGGCGTCATCCGCAGCATCGGCAAGCATGCCGCCGGCGTGGTGATCTCCCCCACCCGGATCAGCGAATTCTCTCCGGAGATGCTCGATGCCGACGGCAATCCCATCACGCAATATGACAAAAAGGATGTGGAACACGCCGGTTTGGTCAAATTCGACTTCTTGGGCCTCACCACGCTGACCATCATCGATGAAGCCAAGGAGATGATCGATGAGAAACTAAAGCGGGAGGGCAAGGAGCCCTTGAATGTGGCGGCCATACCCTTGGACGATCCGCAGTCCTTTGAGATGCTGCAGCAGTGCGAGACCACGGCGGTGTTTCAGCTCGAATCGGGAGGCATGCGCAAGCTCATCGGCCAGATGCGCCCCGACCGCTTTGACGATCTTATCGCCCTGGTGGCGCTGTTCCGCCCCGGCCCCATTCAAAGCGGCATGGTCGATCATTTCGTCAAGCGCAAGCATGGCTTAGAACAGGTCAGTTATCCTGACGAGCAGTTCCAGGATCTCGATTTAAAACCGGTGCTGGATTCCACCTACGGGGTTATCGTCTACCAGGAGCAGGTGATGCAGCTGGCGCAGGTGCTGGCCGGCTATACGTTGGGCGGAGCCGACATCCTGCGCCGCGCCATGGGCAAGAAAATCCCCTCTGAGATGAAAAAACAGCTGGGGACCTTCCTGGAGGGCGCCAAAAACAAGGGCAAGGATGTCAAGATTGCCGAAAAGATTTTCGAGCAGGTCGAAAAATTCGCTGAGTACGGCTTCAACAAGTCTCACTCAGCTGCCTATGCGCTGGTGGCCTGGTGGACGCTGTGGCTCAAGGTTCACTACCCGGCGCAGTTTCTGGCGGCCATGATGACGGCCGACAGCATCAAGACCGAAAAGCTCATCACCTATATTGCCGAGGCCCGGCGTCTGGGGGTTAAGGTCAGCCCACCGGATGTCAATGTGGGCAAGTTCTCCTTCGGCGTCAATGAGCAAGGAGATATCATCTACGGTTTTTCCGCCATCAAGGGCGTGGGCGAGGGACTGGTCGAACAGCTGGTGGCGGAGCGCCAGAAAACCGGTCCCTACCTTGATATCTTTGATTTCACCCGCCGCGTCGGCACGGAATTTCTGACCAAATCCACCCTGGAGGCTTTCATCAAGGCCGGCGCCTTTGACAGCATCGGCCCCTCGCGCGCGGCCATGTACGCCTCCATCCCCACCGCGCTCAAATACGCGCAGCAGACCAAAAAGGACACCGAATCCCATCAGCTCGATCTCTTCTCCGGTCTGGACGACTCGCTCTACCGGCCCTCGTACCCGGAGGTGCCCAAGTGGAGCGAGCGCATGCGCCTGCACTACGAGAAGCAGCTGCTGGGGCTGTACCTGTCCGGCCATCCCATCGACTCCTGTCGCGAGGAACTGATGATGTTCTGCGGCGGAACTACCTTGGAGAGCATGCAGCCGGGAGCGGAAAACCGTCCGAACCGCATCAGGGTGGCGGCGGTGCTGACCGCCTTCAACAAACGCCCGAGCAGTAAAAACGACGGTGATTTTTTCTATGTCGTCTCGCTGGATGACGCCACTACCACCACCGAGTTCTTCGTCTACAGCAACGCGGCGCAGCAGCTCGATCAGCTTCTGGCCCAACAGGAACGCAACACCAAAAAACGCGCCAAATCCTCAGGCGGGGAAGACCAGATCCCCGCACCGCTGGTGCTGCTGTTAGAAGGCCTCTACGGCATTAACAAGGATGGAGTGGCGCGTTTTAGGGTCCAGAGCGTCACCTCCTTAGAAGAGCTGCGCAGCCAGAAGGCTCGTTCCATAACCTTAAGATTTGACAGACAAACGCTGCAGCGCTGCGGGGGGCGCATCAACGAGCTGATTGAGCGCAACCGCATCGCCCAGCAGGAGCTGCACGCCCAGCTTTTGGCCGGCAACGAGAACGTCTGCCGGGGCTGCCGGGTGGAAGTGGTGGTGGACGATCAACACTTAAAACTGCATGATGCCACCTATCGGCTGCGGCCAAGTGACGATCTCATCGAAGGGCTGCATGCCGTGGCGGGGCCCGCTGCCGTGCAGCTGAACTACAGTTAAAACCCGCCTATGTCCTGAGAGTCAAGGCACTGCAGGGCAAGCACCTCGCTCTGTGCCCGCTCAAGCTGCCGTAACTCACCTTGTTGCAGCAAAAAAATCTGCAGCTTTTCCCCCTGCCCCACAAATACGCTCAAAAACCCCTCAGGCAAAGAGGAGTCCAGAGCCTTAAGCGGCCACGAGCAGATCCTGCCCTTAGGCAGAGCGGGAGCGCAGATTTTCCCCCGCTCCAAGTTGACCTTGACCTTATCCAAACCGGCCAACCCCTCACCGGTGGTCTTAAGCGCACACTCGCGCAAAGTCCACAGCCTGTGAAACAAGGCCGCGCGTCCGGCCTTAGGCAACTCAAAGAGTACTTGTTGCTCCCGGGTACTGCAGGTACGTTCAATGAGTGCGTCCAGATCATGACGCTCCCTGATAAGCTCCACATCCACCCCCTGAGGCGCGGCTCCCACACTGAGCGCAATCACAGCGCGGCTGTGGCTTAAATTAAAGGCGAGATGGGGATACTCGGTGAAATAGGGCTTGCCCTGAGGAAGAGTAGCTATGACAGGCAGCTGCGGCAGGCCATAGAAACGTTCAAGCGCGAGCCCCAACAGTCCCCGCGAGCGCGTATAAGTGGCCTGCCGGGACGGACTCATGCTTTTGGCAGCGGCCCCCGCAAGAACATGCGCGCCCCGCTCAGCCAAAATACCATTCTCAGCTGAGGCCACCACCAGCTGCATTATCAAACCGGGCTCTTGCTGATGTTGAGCTTAAAACTGCCCGCCTGTCCTCCGGCTGCCGGGGCAGCGGTTGCGGCGTCAGCGGCAGGCGCAGGTGCAGGTGCAGGTGCAGTACTCGCCGACGATGAGGCCTGCTCCTGATCCGCAGTGGTGCTCTGCTCCTCATCAGCCGCTGAAGCGGCAGACTCAAGCAAAGCCTTAGGAGGGAAAAAACGCTCCCACAGGGCATATACCAAAGCGGATAACACCAGCCCGGCAGTCGCGCCTAAAGCGGCATAGGCTGCTGTACCCAGCTCGTAGTGGGATCGGAAAATAAAAAGCCAGGCGGCCTGTTTGGGGTAGACGATGGCGATGAACAAGAAGATATTGCCGCCCAACATGCACAGCACGCCGCGCTTGAACAGGCGCCTTTTTAAGCAGCACAAAAGACCGGCGGTGAACATGGTCCAGCCTAAATAGGTAAAAAATTCCGCGGCGTTGATGACGTTTTCCACCCTGTCCCCCAGACAAAACAACTCGCTGTGTTTTTGCCATTATACTGCATACGCCCAAGCCCTCACGGCCCGGGCACGCCGGCTGAGGGAGATAACCTTAGTGCCGTGCCCTGGGTTTTATGCTCACGCCAAAATAACTGCGGCCCCTTACCCTGATTGCGCTAACCTGCAGTGCGAACCATAAATTACAAAATATGGAATGATGTGCTAACACCCTATCGTCCCGAATCAACTGGCTCGCGGATTGGTGCGCTTAAGAGCGGCAAATTTAAGCGCACTCCCGCTCAATACAGCTTGAGGAGGATGACACCACCTGGGAGACCTTTCTGCTATGATAGGCATCAACGGTTTGACCTAACTTAACTGCAGCTTGAGCAGTCCCCGGCCGGAAGTTTATCTATGTTTGTCTCCACCATCTCCCCAGTGGCCTTTACCCTGGGTCCCATCAGTGTTCGCTGGTATGGTCTGCTCTTTTCAGGCGGTTTCATCCTGGGCTACTTCATCATGCAGTATCTCTACCGGCGCAAAAATTACGATGCCGCCGATTTGGACCGCCTGTTGCTCTACCTTTTTATCGGTACCATCATCGGCGCACGTTTAGGCCACTGTCTTATCTACGAGCCCGACTACTACTTAAGCCACCCGCTGGAGATCCTCAAAATCTGGCACGGCGGACTGGCCAGCCACGGCGGCACCCTGGGGGTACTGGTGGCTCTGTGGCTGTATAAGGCCCGCTCGCCTCTGCCGCTTTTGGAAGTAACCGACATGCTCTCCATTCCGGTGGCTTTGGTGTGCACGTTCATCCGGGTAGGCAATTTCTGCAACTCCGAGATCCTGGGGCTACCCACGAATACTGATTACGGTGTGATCTTCGCCACTTTAGGCGAGACCCTGCCCCGTCACCCGGCCATGCTTTATGAGGCTGCCGCTTATTTCCTGATCTTCCTTGTGTCAGGACTCATTTACTTTAAGTGGCGCAACTGTCCGCGCGGTTTTCTGACCGGATTGTTCTTTGTGACCTGCTTTGGCTCTCGCTTTCTCATTGAACCGTTTAAGGAAGAGCAGGCCGATTATTCCACCGGCATAGCCCTGGATGTCGGGCAGCTGTTGAGCATTCCCTGTATCCTGTTAGGGGTCGTGCTGCTGATTTACTCACTCAAAGGTGCCGGACGCAATTAAGCATCCCGGCCGTCACCCATAAAGGAGTCGTCTATGAATCCCCTGGAGATTGTTATTCTGGCTGCCGGTAAGGGCACGCGTATGTATTCGGCTCTGCCCAAAGTGCTGCACAAGGTGGCCGGGCGCACTCTGCTTGAACATGTGATCTTAAAGGCTGCCGCCTTAAATCCGACGGCGATACACGTGGTGATAGGTCATGGCGCCGAGCAGGTGCGTCAGTCGCTGGACACGCTGCCACCGGATCTGCGCACGCTGCTGCACCTGCAGCTACAACGCGCGCAGCAGGGTACCGCGCATGCCGTGGCCACGGCCCTGCCAGAGGTGGGAGAGCACAGCGAGGTACTGGTACTGTACGGTGATACCCCCTTAGTGCCGGAGGGGATCCTCAAGACCCTGGGAAGCCGCCGTGACGGCCAAACTCTGTTGCTCTTGAGTGCCCGGGCTGACGAGCCCTACGGCTACGGCCGTATCGTGCGCGCTGAGAGCGGCGACTTTTTGCGCATTGTCGAGGAGAAAGATGCCTCAGAACAAGAACGCGCCCTCACCGAGATCAATACCGGCATCGTGCTCTGTCCGGCGCAGCTGCTGCGGGAGTATCTGCCCAGGATTGGCTGCGACAATGCCCAGCACGAGTACTACTTAACCGATCTGCCGGGGCTGCTGCGTAAGGACGGCAAGCCGGTGGAGGTGGTCATCAGCGAGGATTTTGACGGACTGCGCGGCATCAATAACAAGATGCAGTTAGCTCACGCCGAGCGCCTCTACCAAAGTGAACAGGCCGATAAACTGATGCGCGCGGGTGTTACCCTGGCCGATCCTAAGCGTTTTGATCTGCGCGGTACACTTAAGTGCGGGCAGGATGTGTTCATCGACGTCAACTGCATTTTTGAAGGCGAGGTGAGTTTAGGCGATAACGTGACGGTGGGCGCGGGTTGTGTGATCCGCAACTGCAGCATCGCCGCAGGCAGCGTGATCTCCCCTTACTGCGTCTTTGAGGGCTCCACCTTAAAAGAGCGCACCACCGTAGGACCTTTTGCCAGATTACGCCCGGGGAACGTGCTGGAGGATGAGGTTCATGTGGGCAACTTTGTGGAAGTGAAAAACTCTCACCTAAAACGCGGCACCAAAGCAGGTCACTTAAGCTACTTAGGCGACAGCGACATCGGAGCGGACGTAAACATAGGCGCCGGTACCATCACCTGCAACTACGACGGTGCCAACAAACATCGTACGGTGCTGGGGGATCGGGTGTTCGTGGGCTCCGATACCCAACTGGTGGCTCCGGTCAGCGTGCCTGACGATGTAACCATCGGGGCCGGCACCACCTATACCCGCCATATCGAGGCGCCGCAGGGCGCCCTGGTCACCAGCCGCGCCAAACCGCGGGTGGTGGAGAATTACCCGCGACCGACCAAGGAAAAGCGTTGAAGTAAAAGCTCTCTCAACAGTCCCCCAGCTACAGATACTGCCGCAGGAGAGGATGATGGTGTGGTGACTGGGAACAGATACTGCTGTCGGCAGTGCCCGGGAGACCATCCTTTGAAGGACTATTGGTCGCGCCGCAAGTTTCTTTTTTGGCGTTTAAGAAAAACCTCGGAGCACTCGTGCTCGGGGTTTTCCTTGGCAAAACGCTCCATGTGTCCTCTGAGTCTTTCCTTGTAGAGTTTCTCGGCTGTTCTCAGATTTTCGATGCGGGCTGCGTTTCGTCTTTTGGTTGCATCGGTAATGGGTGAACACTGTTCATCTCGAATGGCGTCAATATCAACTTTTATGAATTCGCGAAAGCGATCCTGAGGCAACCCTTCTCGGTCAAATGATACGGATTTATTGAACATCAAAAAGTTCTCATATCCTTCATATCTTTCTATTTTGCGGGCCAATTTCATGGCCGTTCTGCTTCTTTTAAGGCAGTTTGTCAGTCTGGTTTCTTCCTCACCAGTTACTGCATGGGGTTCCCCACCTGCAATGTCAACATCCTGATTATGGTTAACCCTGTCCTCCAAAAACAAATTTTCCAATTGAATGATGTCTGTTAAGTTGTCCCTTTTACCTATAGTTCTAAAATTTTGTTCTATATGATTTATTGCAGAATTTTCCAACCGAACAACCTCACTTCTTAGGGTATCATCATGAGCATTAGATGCCGTATTAAAATCCCCCAGGAAATTTTCAATTTCTTCAGAATTCATCCGGATACCTTTGTTTTGCGTCGTATAAATTTAATTCTTGCACCGACTTTATTCCAAAAGTATTTTTGGCGGCGATGGCTAGACTTGGTTTCAACGGCAGCATTCTCCCTATCTTTTTATGCGTTTCCCAATCTTTATTTTCATAAGAATTAATCGACAATTGGGTTAATTTTGTCTTATCTGCCTGTGAAACAAAATGATCGCGCTCTTTTCTCAGCTCAAAGTAGTGTTCCCAGTCAGTCTCAGTCATAATTTCATCCTCCACGTATGGAGAAAGTTTGGGCAATTTTTGCGGCAATGACATTCTGAACACTCCTCTCTGGTAGTCTTACTGTGACGCTGGGTTTACCCGCTCCTGCAGACGCCTCTGCCTAGCTGTGAGCCATCGCTTACCTAAATATAGTTCAGAACGCCACACTTGTCTAATCCATAAACGCAAAAGAAACTGCTGCTAAATAACCAAACAACGACCTAAACCAAATTCGTGAAGCGCTTGTTTGTGCCTATCTGCGTCTGCCTGCTTTTGTCTTGAGCCTATAAATTGCTCTGAACAAGCCTGACACATTACTTGCCTGTGCAACTTAATTCAATGCCACGAAGTTGGTCTTGACGTTTTGAATTTTAGTAATAGTTTTTGTACCAATATTTCGGATACTAATATTGATATTACCAATTCAGCGCTGCTATCATACTCAAAAGTTAACCTGCCTATTGGTAAGTACAATGCACCCTTCCCACGGCACCACATTCCGACAACTACTGAGGAGCGTGTCCCCATGGATAAATTTATCGGCAGAAGCACAGAGCTCAAGAAACTGGCGCAGTTTTACCAAGGAGAGGGGCACCTTGCGGTGATTTATGGCCGACGCCGCGTGGGGAAAAGTGCCCTCATCAGTCAGTCTCTGGCTGAATTTTCAGGCAAAACAGTGTTTTTTACCTGCACTCAGCGCTCGGAACAGCTCAATAAAGAGCGCCTCCTGGAATGTATCGCGCCGCAGCTGACCGTACCGGCGCAGGCCGCAGCTGACCTGGAGCACGTACTGGAATTTCTGTTCAGTGCTGCTGTGGATGAAACGTTGGTACTGGTACTGGATGAATATCCCTACCTAAGGGAAGGCTCACCCGGTCTTGACAGCGTTTTGCAGGCTCTGCTGGAGCGGTTTGCGCACAGCAGGCTCAAGCTCATCTTGTGCGGCTCTTACATTGAGGTCATGCGCTCTTTGTCGGATGGCAAGTCACCTCTGTTCGGCCGCTCCTCCCTGACCATCCATCTCCCGCCCCTGGATTATTATGACAGCGCCCGGTTTTACCCTGCGCTGAGTGCGGCCGACAAAGTGAGGATGTACAGTGCCCTAGGCGGCATACCCTACTACAACGCTCAGGTCGATGATAAGCTCTCCTTTGAAGAGATTATCTGCAACCTCATCATCGATCGCTACTCAAATTTAGACGGCGAGGTCGCGCCGCGCCTGTACGGCGAGCTCAACCGTCTGGTGGGCGCCAACAACGTACTCAGCGCGCTGTCAGCAGGCCGTCTTAGGTTCTCCGAGCTGCAAAGCAAAGCCACGGCACCTAACTCAGCCTCCCTAAGCTCTGTGTTGCAGCAGCTCATGGAACTGTCCTTGGTGGAGAGGGAAACGCCCATCAACGACCAGGACAACCGCAAAAAAAGCTTTTATTTCATTGCCGACAATTTCGTGCGCTTCATCTACCGCTACATCTATTCACGCGATCACGAACGAAATTTCATGTCGGCACAGAGTTTTTATGAGTCCTTTGTGGCCGAGGACTTTGAACATAAGTTCGTACCGCGCGCCTTCGAGAGGCTGTGCCGGGAATACCTGATCCGCTGTAACCTGACCGGGAACTTGCCGCGTACTTTCACCGCCATCGGCCGCTATTGGTATGACCTGCCCAAAGAACACCAAAACGGGGAGTTCGATGTGGTCACCGAAGATCCCTTAGGCTATACCTTCTACGAGGCCAAATTCACCTCAACCCCCCTCAGCGCGCACGATATCGAACAGGAGATCGCGCAGGTAAGGCACTGCGGACTTAACTGCTATCGCTACGGTTTTATCTCCAGATCAGGTTTCTTTGAGGTTGAAACCTCACCGCAACTGTTACTTATCAACTTAGAGGATCTTTATGACCCTGAGCTCATGCTGTAAGTGAGGATGAGCTTGCCATTTTTCTCCTGGTCACCAAGTAGCACCGGGCTATAATTAATCTGGTGAACAAACACATAGCCATAAAACAAAATCAGATCTTGGGGAGCTCAAGGGCGCGGCTGAAGGTAGCGTTGTCGCCGCTCCCACAACGAACCGCAAGTTGCTCGAATATTCGACCTAAAACCGAAAAGTGGCGGCATTGCGGCAACTGTCCCGCGCCGCCTCCAACACCTGTCTGCCTTGTTACAGACTCAGCGCTCCAGGCTGTGCTCGTCCAACAAAAAGTCCACGGGATTAATCCTGAGAATACCCCGCTCATCCACCCAGCTTTTGCCGTAGGATTTGGAGATCACAATCTTCTTGAAAGAATCGTTCACGGCGTGCAGGGGTCTTAGCTCCGTGGCGATTTTGCTCTCCTCCTCCATATAGAGCGCCGACTGAATGTAGTATTTTCGCGCCCCCTTGTTCACCACGAAGTCAATCTCACAGCTTTGCTGATGCCAATGTCCGGCGCAATCCTTGTTCATGAGCGGCATCACCCCCACGTCCACCCGGCAACCGCGGCAGAGCAGCTCATTGAACAGACAGTTCTCCAGCAGATGCGACTCCTCGTTTTGTCTCATCTCCAGCCCCGCGTTTCTCAGCCCTAGATCGGTGCAGTAGTACTTGGCAGGGTAGGAAAAATATCTTTTGCCCTTGACATCAAAGCGCTGAGCCTTGGTGAACAAAAAGCTGTCGGTCAAATACCCCAGATAGGTCGCGATGGTCTCGGAGTCGACCTTTAGATGTCTCACGCTCTCCAAAGTACGGGCGATTTTGCCGGCGTTGGTCAGAGAGCCCACCGTGGAGCACAAAACCAGGTTAAGTTCCCGCAGTACATTGGGCAAATTAACCTGGTAGCGCTCCTCAATGTCCTTAAAATAGATCTCATCGAACAGATCTTTAAGGTACTGGTATTTGTCCTCCTCAGCGGCCACTTTGAGCAGATAGGGCAGGCCTCCGTACTGAAGATATGTCTCCAGAGCAGCGTGTTTCTCCAGACCGCTTAAGGGCTGAAATTCCGCAAAAGAGAGCGGATAAACGGCCACTACATCACCGCGCCCGCGAAACTCGGTGGCGATATCACGCGAGAGCAACTTCGAGTTGCTGCCCGTGACATAAACATCGACATTGCCCAAATGCAACAGCCCGTTTAGCACTCCGTAAAGTCTCACCGGTTGATCATGGTTGAGCAGTTCGGCGCGGGAAATGGCATATTGAACCTCATCTAACAGCACATAGTACTCCCCGGCAGGATCTTGAATTTTAGGGGGGGTTCTAAAAATTCACCGTTTTGTCAAAACGACAGAAAATTTGTCGGTGATTTGAAACCACATCTTATAAAGTTTAGTTTTGTGTGTAAAAACAGTGTCTAAAAACGCGACAAACGTAGCACTTTTAACTTATATA
>JAFUGP010000198.1 GCA_017469335.1 Succinivibrio sp.
GCTCAGCTCGATAGCCTATGACAAATACCCCATTACCCAGGAGAGCGTACTGCAGGGTATGCTGCAGCTCTTTTTGCAGGGCCGCAAGGTGGACGTGCGGACAGAACAGCCAAACTCCAAAGGGCGCAGCGATCTCAGCTTAAATTTTAAGCAGCGCCGTATCGTCATCGAGCTTAAGTTCTCTCAGGACGGCTCGAATGCCCAAGCTCTGCTTGAAGATGCCTTAGAGCAGATCAAGAGCCGAGATTACGGCCGCGAGAACTTAGGCGGACGTGAGCTTCTGCGCCTCGCCGCCGTATTCAGCGCGGCCAAAGACGCTCGCAGAATCACCCTGTGGCAGGCACTTGCAGAGGACTGAGGCACCCCCATCTTATCTGGCTTTTGACCTTTAAAATTTGCTCAAAGAGCGCAGTTTAGGCTGCTTAAGTGGTATAATTGCTCTGTAAGATTTCTGGAGTTTTTTCTATGCTGCTTGAACAAGTAAAAGCTTCCCTGGAGATGGAAGATTTACACCTTGAACCTGCCGAGGAGAAGATCCTCTCTGATTACGCCGAAGGCCTCATCAGCTTTGAGGAGGTTCTTTCCTTTCTTAAGCAGGCCTTAGAGAACAGCAAGGCCGCCTGAACTTTGGACGCTAGCGAGCAAGATTACATTTATTGCTACCGCGGCACCGAGATCCTGATAAACAAATATCAGGAAAAAGATCCCGAAAAGCTCAAGAAGCTTGAGCGTTTGTTAACCGGTGCCCGTCTGATTGATTTGCTGAAAAATCCCATGCCCGGTGAGTTTGAACTCAGCCATCTGAGGGCCATTCATCGCTATATTTTTCAGGATCTCTATGAATGGGCCGGCGAGCTGCGCCGCGTTGACATTTCCAAAGCCTCGCTGTTCTGTCATGCCTCCTACATCGAAAAGGAGGCCGCCAAACTCTTCGTGCAACTCAAAAAAGACCGCTATCTGCACGATCTCCCCTTCCGGGAGCTGTGCGCCAAGGCCGCTTTCTACCTGGGCGAAATCAACGCCATTCATCCTTTCCGCGACGGCAACGGCCGGGCGCAGCGCGAGTTTATCCGGGAGCTGCTGCTGTCTGCAGGCTACAGCGTGGATTACACCCGCTGCCGCAGCGGGTTGATGTTCGAGGCCAGTGTCGCCTCCTTCCAGGGGGACTATCAGCTCATGATGCAGCTCTTTGAACAGTGCACCGTACCCTTAAGGCGCAGGGACTGAGCATGTCAGGACAGGTGCTTACCGACACCCACTGCGTGCAGCAGGGTACTTTCTACCTGGAGATCTGGGGCTGCCAGATGAACGTCTACGACGGCGCCCGCCTGGCAGATCTGCTGCGCGCCTGCGGCTATGCCCAGGTCAGCTCCCCTAACCTTGCCGACGTGGTGGTGCTGGTAACCTGTGCCGTGCGCGAGAAAGCCGAGAACAAGGTCTTCAACCAGATTGCCGCCTGGCGTCACCGCCAGGAGCTCAAACAAGGCGGTCTGCTGGCCTTAGGCGGCTGTGTGGGCGCGGAGCTGGCCGCACAGGCGCTCGCCCACCCGGCGGGCATCGACATCGTGTTCGGCCCGAGCACCGCCCATCGCCTGCCCGAGCTCATCAGGCGCTGTAAGGAGACGGGCGCAGGCGTGGCCGAAGTGGTGGCCGACTCCCTGGAAAAGTTCACTGCCCTGCCCGCACCCCAGGTGGAGGGTGTCTCATCCTTCGTGACCATCATGGAGGGCTGCTCTAATCTGTGCAGCTACTGCATTGTGCCCTATACCCGCGGGGAGGAGTGCTCGCGCAGCGTAGAGGGCATCCTCTCCGAGTGCCGGCATGATCTTGAGTCGGGTGCGCTGGAGCTGCATCTGCTGGGGCAGAACGTCAACTCCTATCGCGGGGTCTATGCCGACGGTACCCCCTGCGACTTTCCCACGCTGCTCTATGAGGTGGCCGCCCTCCCGGGACTTAGGCGGCTGCGCTTTACCACCTCCAATCCCATGGATTTCTCAGACGAGCTGGTGGAGGCCTTTTCAGAACTGACGGTTTTGGCCGACAGTGTGCATATCCCGGTGCAAAGCGGCTCGGATCGCATCTTAAAGCTCATGAACCGCCGCTACAGCGCCGCCTCCTACCGCGAGCTTATAAATAAACTGCGCAAAGCCCGTCCCGGGATCAGGATCTCCTCGGATTTTATCGTCGGGTTCCCCGGGGAGAGTGAGGAGGACTTCAAGGCTACGCTGTCTTTGGCGCAGGAGACAGGCTTTGATCAGAGCTTCAGCTTCATCTACTCCAAACGCCCCGGCACCCCGGCCGCCGAGCTTGAGGACAACGTGCCGTTGCAGGTAAAGCGCGAACGCCTCTATTTACTGCAGGAGACTTTGGAGCTCTCTGCTGCCGCCTTAAGTCAGGCCCTGGTGGGCAGCATACAGCGCGTGCTGGTAGAGGGCCCCTCCAGGCGCGACAGTGGCGAGCTCAAAGGGCGCACCTCCCAAAACCGCATTGCCGTGTTCAAGGGCCCCGCCTCGCTCATCGGACAGGAGTGCACCCTTAAGATCACCCGCAGCGTGGTCCATACCCTGCGCGGCGAGCTTTGTGAGGTTTGAGGAATGTCAGATGCCGGACGATGTTTCTGTCTTAACTATCCCCTCTGCGTACCCATTTAGGAGAGCCGTTTCCCCATGAGTGCCACCGACTCGCTGATTTTGCAGTTAGAGCCCTTTAAAAAAGAACGCCTGGCCGCCCTGGCAGGCCCCTTAGATGAGAATTTTAAACAGTTAGAGCGCAGGCTGGGAGTGAGCATTGCCTACTCAGGCGACAAGGTAAGCATCACAGGCTCTGCTACGGCCTTAAAACAGTGCAGCGCCATCCTCAAGGAGCTGTACTTAAATACCGCCGCCACCGCCACCGAGCTGCGCCACGGTGGGGGCGCAATACGCGACATCAGTCCCGAGCAGGTGCACCTGTGCATCACCGAGCACAGTCATGTGGAACAAGATGAGAGCGCCTACCCTCACGCGGCTGCCGCGCAGGAGCGCGGCAGCGTGGACTCACTTTATGTCAAGGCCGGCACCTTTAAGACCAAGCGCGGCTATGTCAAGGCCCGTACCCCGCATCAGGCGGACTACATCGCCGCCATCAACGCCCATGACGTGTGCTTCGGCATCGGCCCGGCCGGTACCGGCAAGACCTATCTGGCGGTGGCCGCGGCGGTGGATGCCTTAGAGCGCAACGCCGTGCGCCGCATCGTACTTACCCGTCCGGCGGTGGAGGCCGGGGAGAAATTGGGCTTTCTGCCCGGGGATCTCACGCAGAAGGTCGATCCCTACTTAAGGCCTTTGTATGACGCGCTCTTTGAGATGCTGGGCTTTGAGAAGACCGAAAAGCTCATCGAGCGCTCGGTCATCGAGATTGCGCCCTTAGCCTACATGCGCGGACGTACCCTCAATGACGCCTTCGTGATCTTAGATGAGGCGCAGAACACCACCGTCGAGCAGATGAAGATGTTTTTAACCCGCATCGGCTTTAACTCCAAGGCGGTGATCACGGGCGATCCCAGTCAGGTCGATCTGCCCAGGGCGGTACGCTCAGGCCTAAAACACGCCCTCGAGGTACTCTCAGGACTCTCGGAGCTGGGCTTTGCCACCCTGGATGCGGAGGATGTGGTACGCCACCCGGTGGTGGCGGCCATCGTGCGGGCCTACGCGGACTATGAGCGCCGCAGCGTCCCGGTGGGAGTAAGCAGCAGCGAGGGCCAGGAGCAGAGCAGGCTGCGGACGGGCCGCTACGCGCCTTGGTGCGTGAAAAAAGTCACGGCTGAGGAGCCTGCCCCACCCTCAGACTCAGCAAAGACAGCACACCCGGAGAGTGCCGATGAGGGGACTGAGAGAGAGGAGACCAGGCCATGAAAATCTTCCTGGAGCTACAAAACGCCACCGCGCAGAATCTCAACCTGCCGCCTTACAGAACTATGCGACGCTGGGTGGCGCTTGCGCTTAAATCAGCCTCCTTTAAAGAGCACGCCGCCCTTACCGTACGTTTTACGGATAAAGAGGAAATACAAAGCTTAAATTCTAAATACCGTGGGCTCGATAAGCCTACCAACATTCTCTCCTTTCCGGCGCAGGAGGAGCTCTCTGATGCTCCCGTCAATAATCCTGCGGACGCCGCCTGCGGGAGTGAGGAAACCCGGGAGAAGGCCCTTGACTTCATCGACTTACCCGAGCGCGGGGCGGCCCTTTATTTAGGCGATCTGGTGATCTGTCCGCAGGTGCTGGAGGCGGAGGCTTGGGAGCAGCATAAAAGCGTGCACGAGCATTTGGCGCATCTCATCATTCACGGCTGTCTGCATCTTTTAGGCTATGACCATATCAAAGAAGCTGAGGCCGCGCGGATGGAGAGTTTGGAGATCGCCGTACTGCGCCGCTTAGGCTGGCGCAACCCCTATGTGGAGAATTGAGCATGGAAGAGCTGGAGCATAATTCAACTGACAAAAACCGCGAGCACAGCTCCTTTTTTGCCCGCCTGCTGCACGCGAGCAAGCCCGGCAACGTCCGCGAGCTTACCGAGATCATCCGCGATGCCGGCAAACGCGGCATCATCGACACCGAGACCACCGACATGCTGCGCGGGGTCTTTGATGTGGGCCGGCTGCGCGTCAGCGACATCATGATCCCCCGCTCGGACATCATCACCATCAACATCAACGCCTCCTTGGAGCAGGCCGTGCAGATCATCGGTGAGGCAGCACACTCCCGCTACCCGGTGATCACCGAGGATAAGGATCATGTGGCGGGCATTTTACTGGCCAAAGATCTGCTGCCCTACTGCATCGGTCTTAAAAAAAGCGCGGGCTCCTTAAAGGAGCTGTTGCGTGAGCCGGAGATTGTCCCCGAGTCACGGCGGGTCAACGCCATGCTCAAGGACTTTCAGAGCCGGCGTTTTCACATGGCGGTGGTAGTCGATGAGTTCGGCGGGGTCAGCGGTCTTATCACCATCGAGGATATCTTGGAGCTCATCGTGGGCGACATCGCCGATGAGTATGACAGTGACGAAGATGAGGTGGCCTACATCACCAAGGCCAAGAACGAGGAAGGGTATCTGGTAAACGGCCTCACGCCCTTAGAGGATTTTGCCGAGTTCTTTGAGATCACCCTGCCTGAGGTGGAAGTGGATACCGTGGCCGGGCTGGTGCTGCATGCCTTAGGGCGCTTCCCCCAGAAAGATGAGGTAGTGAATGTCGCAGGCTGCCGCTTTAAGATAGTAAACGCCACCCCGCGACGGGTTCATCAGCTGTTGGTCACCAAACTGCCTGAGGATGAGGGACAGGGCAATGACCGCTGAAATGAACTCTGAGGCAGGCACTGAGATAAATGCTGAGGCAGAAGCTGAGGTAGGAGCGGCAGAGGGCAAGAGCGCCGGTTTGGAGCCTGAAAGATCCCAGGCTGCCGACTCAGCACAGGCCGCCGACACCTCATCGGCTGCCACAGTACGGGGACAGGAAGAGCAGAGACAGGAAGAACAGGAACCTGAAGCAGCTGTTCCCAAAGGTGCGACCGCACCGGGGGTCGCTATGTCCGGGGAAGACTCAGTGCCTGCTTACGGCCTCATGGGCAAATTAGGCGAGCTCACCTTTATTTTGACCTCGCAGGCCTTCTGGCAGAGGGTGTTGCTCTCGGGGTGGGGCTCTGTCATTGTGTCGTTGCTGCTGGGAGTTGGCAGCACCGCAGGCTTTGCCCCCGTCGACATGTGGGTCATCACCTTTGCCTGCCTTACCTTGTTCATCTGCCTGATACGACAGCTCTCGGCTGCCCGCATAGCACTGTGTACACTGTGTTATTTCTTCGCCTTAAATGCCGCCACGCTGCCCTGGGTTAACTATGTGATGGAAAATTTCGGGCAGATGCCTGCCGTCCTGGCCTGGACCTTGGAGCTGTTGTTCTCCCTCTATCTGGCTGCCCCCTACGCGCTCTTTACCTATGCAGCAGCCCGCCTCATCCCCCCCAGGGCCGCGGGCTTTGGCGTGGGAGCCCTGCCCCTTGCCTTGGTGCTCGCCGATTTTTTCATAGGCTGGTTTTTAAGCGGTTTCCCCTGGATGTACTTGGGTTACATCGCCCTGAGCGGACCCTTAAGCGGCTACGCGCCCCTTATTGGCGTGCGCGGCATCAGCCTTCTGATTTATTTGAGCGCAGCCGCCCTGGCCCTGGCCTCCTCACGCCGCTATCTGTACCTGCCCTTGGCGGCTTTGATCTTCACCGGCGGGGTGCTGCTGCAGGATCAAAGATTCACAAAAGACGAAGAGGAGGTGCAGTTCTCCCTGGTGCAAGGCAATATCCCGCCGCTTATCAAGTGGAGTTCGCAGCAAAGCGAGCACTCGGTACAGACTTACCTCAATTTAAGCCTGCCGGAGTTTACCCCCAAGCGCGTGGTGATCTGGCCTGAGTCGGCGCTGCCCTTATATCTGGAGTACTCAGGTGAGCTCATCAGCTCCCTGCAACAGCTCTGCCGCCACACCGGCTCTTATCTCATGACCGGCATACTGCGCCGCGAGGAGGGGCAGAGCTACAACAGTCTCATCGCCTTAGGCTCTGACCATCGTGAGGCTGATAAGAGAGGTGAGCCTGCAGCATCACAGTTTGAGCAAAAAGATCAGGAGAGTGAGACCGCGGACAATGATCAAGAAGCCGAGAGTACACCTGAGGCCGTGCAGATCTACGACAAGCGCCACTTGGTTCCCTTTGGCGAGTATGTGCCTCTGCCGTGGCTGTTGCGCAGATTAGGGCCTATGTTTAATCTGCCCTCCAGCGATCTGGTACCTCCCGCCGCAGGACAAAGCAGCCCCCTTAGAGCTGCCGGAACAGAGTTTATCCCCGCCATCTGCTATGAGGCGATTTTCCCCGAGCTTATCGCCTCCTTGGACAGTGAGGAGACCGGGGCCATTGTGATGGTGAGCAACGATTCCTGGTTTGGCCCCAGCCGTGGCCCCTTAGAGCACTTAAACATTGCCCGCATGCGCTCAATGGAACTGCAAAAGCCCATGCTGCGTGCCACCAACGGCGGTATCACGGCGGTAATAGACGCCACCGGCAAAGTACGCGCCCAGCTACCCGCCGACACCCGCACGGTGCTCTCAGGCAGCATTCCCACCGCTGTGGGGCTTACCCCTTACGCGCAGTGGGGTAATGTACCCCTGTTTATATTACTGCTCATACTCGCGCTCTTTGCCTGGTACCTGCGGCGGGAGGAGGATCCGACGCAGGAGCTGACGTTGCAGGAACTGGTGCGGCCCTGAAGCAGGCAGGCCAGAGAGCGCTGTATCCTAAGGGCGCGGTGTCAGAGTGCTCAGAGGCTGTGACCTGTTTTGACTTTGCTCTGCCTGGGCTGTGCCACTTAGGCTCAACCTCCCACTCCGGCCGGAGCCAAGACAGCGCTGGATAAGACAGCTCTGGCTAGGCAGTTACGCAGATCTCTGCCATCATCAAGTTATGCGGGTAAGCCGCGGAGCATAGCCGCGCACAGCCCTCGGAACCGGTTCCTAAAACGCACAGACAGAGAAATCACCAAGTGCGGCGTCCAGGTTGGCCCTAAACTCCCTGGAGTTTAAGAAATAGTTCGGATAAGCCTTTTTGATCTGCCTGATGTCGCCGGCGCCAATCAATACTACCGCTACGGCCGGATCAGCTTGGGTCTCCTGTTCACGTGCTTTGTAAAAGGATTCTGCCTGCGGCAGCTGCGAACTCAAAAAAGCGGTCAGCTGAGTTTTGCCCTGTTGCGCGTTGAGTTCCAACACATGAAAGCCTTGGAAATTTTGCTGTTTCTTTTCAATATACTGCGCACTGACCACCACGGCGTTTAAGGTTTGCATGAGTTTGAGTTCACGGTCCAGATCTCTTATCCTCAGGCAGAGATCCTGCGGGGTCATGCCCCGGCAGTAATCAGGCATGATCCCCGTCTCCTGCCAGGAAAACAGTGCCCCGCTCAGCCTGAAAAACTCACGGGTAGCCTCATCCCCCTGCCCCGTCTTAAACGAGGCCTGCCTCAGCATGCCCAACGTTTCCACTGCCGTAGCCCAGGAGTGCTGCAGACGGGTTCTCAGCTGCAATTCAAGCTTGAGACCATCAAGCTGCGGGTGTCGGTCATTATGGTAGCTGAACACCAGATGCAAACTGCGATAGCCGTCGTCTTTGGGATGACGAATATAGTCCTTGACCGGTTCTTGCAGGGTGTGTCGGCTCTTCATGTGCCGGAGAGCCTCGTGGAAACGGTCCACCTCCGTGACATTTTTCAAGATCACCCGCACGCCGATCACATCGTACATGCGGTCGGCCTGCATCTTAGGGAAACGCGTGAGCTTGGCGATGATGGAAGGCATTCTTTTGAGGCGCTGTGCCACCAGGGCATGCCTTAAGTTGAGAGCCCCCAGCTTTTGTCTTACAACCGCCTGGAAGGCATTGAGCACGTAGGCATGGCAGGCACGCCACTCAAAGAGCGTGTGATAGGCCCGCTCCAGTTCAAGAGGCTCTGGATGGGCAAGCCCCAAAAGACTCTCTTTGATGAGAGAGCCGGCCTTTCTGACCGCACTGCGGGAAGGAACTTTGAAAAAGTCCTGAATGTCAACCACTGTCCACGTCCCTTAGCCAAGAACCGCAAGTTTGAAACACACCTGCCCAAGCCAGAAATTCTCAAGCCGGTATGTCATCCGTCAACACCACGGCAGCAGCGGATTTTTGCGTACGCGATCCATCATTCCCAAGCACATATCAGACCGATCCCTACAAAGCCGCCACGGTACTTTCTGGTAGTTTCGTGTATTCAATGATCTTCGCGATGCTAAGACCATCCTTTTTCATGCGCCGCGCGGTCTCCAAGTTCATAGCATCTATCTTAGCCTGCACTTGTGCCTGAACCTGCGCCTGAACCTGGGCCTGTACTTGCGCCTGAACCTGGGCCTGCACCTGGGCCTGTACTTGCGCCTGCATCTTTTCGTGCTCTTCGCCTCTCAAGATGCTGTTCAAGGTATTAACGGCCTCGGCCAAATTTACGCTTTCCTGCGTATCCATGGTATTCATTCATCTATTTCTCGCCAACAAGCAGATTTGACCGTTTCGGTACAGCGGCGTTATGTAAGCCGACTTTCCGAGTTGTCCATTTTCAGCATTACAGCTCCGCCACGGTGCTTTCAGAGATGCCGGTTGCGCGACAGATCAGGTCAAACGCTACCCCTTCATTCTTCAGACGACGTGCAGTCTCCTGATTCGCAGCATCTATCTGCACCTGCACCTGTGCCTGCATCTTTTCGTGCTCATCGCCTCTCACGATGCTGTTCAGGGTATTAACGGCCTCGGCCAAATTCACGCTTTCCTGCGTATCCATGGTATTCATTCACCTATTTCCTGGCAACAGGCGGACTTGACCGTTTCGGTACAGCTGCGTTGTGTAGTCCGACTCTCCGAACTGGCCCTTTAAGCATTACAGTGTCGCCACGGTGCTTTCGGAGATGCCGGTTGCGCGGCTAATCAGATCTCATGCTACCCCTTCATGTTTCAAACGCCGCGCGGTTTCCAGGTGCATAGCATCTATCTTAGCCTGTACTTGTGCCTGTACTTGTGCCTGCACCTGAGCCTTCATCTGCGCCTGCATCTTTTCGTGCTCTTCGCCTCTCACGATGCTGTTCAGGGTATTAACGGCCTCGGCCAAATTCACGCTTTCCTGCGTATCCATGGTATTCATTCACCTATTTCCCTACAACAAGCAAATTTGACCGTTTCGGTACAGCGGCGTTATGTAGGCCGACTCACCGAGTTGGCCCTTTTCAGCATTACAGCGCCGACACGGTGCTTTCGGAGATGCCGGTTGCGCGGCTAATCAGGTCGCATGCTACCCCTTCATGCTTCAGATGCCGTGCTGTTTCCAGGTTCATAGCATCTATCTTAGCCTGTACTTGTGCCTGCACCTGAGCCTTCATCTGCGCCTGCATCTTTTCGTGCTCTTCGCCTCTCACGATGCTGTTTAAGGTGTCAACGGCCTCGGCCAAATTTACGCTTTCCTGCTTATCCATGGTATCCATTCACTTATTACCCGGCAACAGGCAGATTTGACAGTTTCGGTACAGCGGCGTTATGTAGTCCGACTCTCCGAGCCAGTCCTTTCTGCCCTACAGTGCTGCCACGGTGCTTTCTGGTAGTTTCGTGTACTCAATGATCTTCGCGATGCTAAGACCATCCTTTTTCATGAGCCGTGCGGTCTCCTGGTTCGCAGCATCTAACTGCGCCTGCACCTGCGCTTGAACTTGAGCCTGCACCTGAGCCTGAACCTGAGCTTGCACCTGAGCCTGTACTTGAGCCTGAACCTGAGCTTGCACCTGAGCCTGTACTTGAGCCTGAACCTGAGCTTGCACCTGAGCCTGTACTTGAGCCTTCATCTTTTCGTGCTCTTCGCCTCTCACGATGCTGTTCAAGACATTAATGGCCTCGGCCAAATTTACGCTTTCCTGCTTGTCCATAGGAGTCTCCGTCACTGTCTTCAATTTTTTTACTGCCTCTCTCACTGCCCTGTGAGTTATCTCATCCGGGTTCTGTGCCCACATATCTGCCAGCATGGTGGCTATGGGATCGTTAATGTTGGGATCTCGGTCACCGGATTTGGTTTGACCCCAAGAGCCGTTAATGATCCTGATGTGCACCCGGTCGTCGAACCTCAATTTAGCGCCATCAGGACCATCAATGTCATCATAATAGCGGTGAACATCATAGTAAGGACGATTGAATCCGAGCAGGTCCCTGTCGCAAACGTGAATTAAGTGCTGCTGGGGGATCTGTCCGCGGGATATTACATCTTCAAACAGCGTGCCTTTTTTTGTGCTATATGAGGTCAGCATGGCCGCCTCAAAGCCCAACTTCGGCTCCAGCTCTTCCAGACTGCCGCCCTTGTGCACCTCAAACAAATGCACTCTGCCACTGCTGTCCAGGCCCCAGGCGTCCACAATGATTGAGCGCCCGCCTACTCCCAGAAATTCCTTTTGTACCGCCCAGGCGATGAGTTGGATGTCCTGGCGCAACAAAAACGCCCGCAACATCTCTTCAAACGCTTCTTTGCTGAACTGCAGGCAAGGACCCAACAGCTTGTCGTCAAATAGAGTTGAATTTGACAACTTCTCGCGTAGGGTACTGTAGTCCACTGCATCACCGGACGCGCCCTTGTTTATTTCAACCATATTCTCTGTCTTCCTTTCAATTATAGTTTATTTTTTGATTTTTGCCCTGACAGAGCTCATGGTACTTGAAGAATCTATTGATGTAAATAGGTGTATTAGAAATATTTCTATATGCACCGAGGCGGCAACTTTATCGTGCCTTACGTGATTTGTGCTACCTATTTATGTAGAACAATGCTTACACCCATCTGTTATCCCATTCTAGCCGCCATGAGACTGATGACGCCGTCTGCGCAGGATCTTGCGTATCCACCAGAAGGCCAGTACCGCCAGCGCCGCGCAAACTGAGTTCAAAGCCAGACGCCAGGTGGGAATGTTCAGCTGTCTCACCCCGCTGCTGCCCACAAAGGAGCGGGCATAGCAGCCGCGTGCCGAGCATCTGATCTCCCGCCCCAAATTGCCCTGGCTGTACCAGACATGTTTGGGAAAGCGTACCGAGACCCCGTAGCGGTTAAACTGCCTTCTGGCCTCGGAGAGGAAACTGCGGATGAAGGTCTTCATGGCCCGCGGATCGGAGGTAAAGCGTTTGAAGTTGGCGTAACTAAGCCCCGGCTCCACCGTGATCTGCCCCGAGGGCACATAGAGATTGCCCGCGAAGATAAGCTTGTCCAGAATGCGGCCCTGCTCATCACAGTCAAGGCGCAGCGCCGCCGAAGAGGAGATATACGCGCGTCTCTCCACCTTAAGGTAGTTGCCGCTGCCGTTGACCAGATCCAAGAGTCCGTCATTGCCCAATTCCAACGCTTCCACATGGCTGGAGCGAAACAAGGGGGTGTTGAGCTTGAAAAGACTGTCGGCGACCACCAGTTTCTGGATCCTCAGCACGCCGGTCAGCTCGCTGCGACCTCCCAAAGAGCGCAAAATAAGAGTCGGCCCTGAGACCTCGCCCTGGATGGTAACCGCGCTTTTGGGATCACTCATGAGCTCGGCACCCGCCCTCTTGTGCTCCCCTTCCTCATCTAAGGAGAGTCCTAAATTGATGGTGGTGGCAAGCTCCCCTTCCAACAGATGCTGCGCCTCCAGCTTGGTTAAAGGACCCACGTGCCTGGTCTGCAGCTGCCCGGGCAGGATCTCCTCTGAGGCGTAAGGACGCACATATAGATTGCCCTGTTCAAAATAAGGCTGCCAGTAACTTAAAATGGCGCCGTTGACCTCTGCATGAGAGCTTAGATTGACCTCCTGCACATGGGCGGTGGGCTCAATGAGCAGCGCCGCCTGCGTGCCGGAGATCTGCCCCGTGAGGTTTAAGCGTTTGATGAGCGGCCCTTGCAGATCGTAAGGCAGCAAAGGTGCCTGGGCCTTGCTTTTGCTGAGCTTGCCGGCTTTGAAATCGTCACTGCGCACCCGCAGATAGGAGCCGCGATACTCCAGCGCATCCGAGCGCAGATTAGAGCCAAAGGCGGCCCGCACCCCCACCCCGCCGGGCCCGCCGGCACTGACCTCACCGTGCAGGTTCAGCACATGATCGCGTCCGTAACTTACCGCGATGCCGCTGCCGTGACTGCCCTGGACCAGAATACGGCTGCCCTCCGGCACGGTATAGGTATTCTCCGCCCCGTCCAGGCGGGCCCCCACGCTGGCGTACCCGGTGCTCATCACCGGCAGAGTCTGCGTGACCTTAAGATAGCGACCGTAAAGTCCGGTACCCACCGTTAAGGGCAGCTCTGAGTAGCGGTTTTTCTTATACTCACTCTTCTCCTTATCGTAGGCCGTAAACCCGTGTGCGGTTTCAAAGCTCAAACGGGAGGTAAAGGTACCGCTTTGGTAGTAGTTATCCCCGCCAAATTGCTCAGGGTACAGTGCGTAACCCAAATCCTGCAATACCCTAAGCTCCAGGGCATCGTAAAAGCCCACATTGCTGTAGTCCGTACAGGAGAGCAGCCCCCGGCCCCGGGCAATACAGGGCCTGCCTGCCTCAGCAAAGCTTATGGGCAGAAGTCCTTCAGGCAGGGCTGCCGCGTCAGCCTGGGCCTTAGCCTTAGCCTTATCACCGCCCTCAGATGCTGCTGCGGCCGCGGCGGCAGCCTGTGGCTGTACCCCACTTTGAGTTAAGAGCTCTTTAGTGTGCTCGCCTTGAAAGTACAACAGACAGCGCTCACCTTGCTGCAAACTGCAGCCCTCGCCTAAGGAGGAGAATTTGGTCTTGGCCGTAACCGGGCCTTTTAGGTTTAAGGCATAGAGTTTTTTATCAAAGGTAGTGAGAGGAGCGTTGAAGCCCTGCGCATCCGAGTGGGAGGCCAAACCCAGCAAGGAGGCCAGGCCTCGCCATAAGTCATAGGCGGGATCGTAACTTGCCTCATTCTCAGGCAGCAGCTGCGGTCTTTGGGTATAAAGAGCCGACCCAGGCCCTGAGGTAGGCAGCATAAGCTCCACCAGTCCCACCGTACGCCCCTCGGTGGCGCACTGCCCCTTTAAAGCCGCCTCCAGCACGCCTAAGCCTTGGCATTTACCCTCGGTATAAAAGGGGCGGTAGTAATTGGCGCGTAACTTTTTATCCCCCATCAGCAACAGCGGGATCCTCACCGCGCTCTCACCTTCAGCAGTAAGAGAGAGCGCCGCCTGCAGCGGCTCACTTAAAAGCAGCGAGCCTAAAGTGCTCAGGGCCTTTAAGTGTTCTGAGAGGGCGGGCGCGGGAGCACAGCCTCCCGCGGGCAGCTCGCGGCCGGCGAGCTCACGGTAAAGTTTGGCGGCGGCGCTTTTGCTCTGATCGCCGGCGGCAACTAATGCCGGTACTGCCGACGCGGGGACAGGAAGGTTCCGGGAGGCAGCGGCGGCGCCTGTCCCGGCGCTGCCTGCCTGCCGGTGGGCGGCCTGGTTGCCGGTGGCTCCCTTCACCGCGGGATTGGTGGCGGCAGAGTTTTGGCCGTCAGTACCCGGGGCCTTAGATCCCGCACTAACACTGCTGTGACTGCCATCACTGCTATCCCCTCCTCTCTTTCCACTCTCACCACTCTCGCCGCTCTCCCCCTGTAACAGCGAATAAAAGCGCAGGGGACCTTCAGTGTTCAAAAGCTCCTCGGCGCGGCGCAGACTCGCGCTTAAAGGCGAGAACAGCCCGGCCCCGGAGCTGTAAGTTTGCTCATCCTCCTGCTTAGTGGCAGAGGATGTCTGGGAGGCAGGTATATAGTGCGCAGGGGCTGACGCGGCCTGAGCTGCGGCGGCGCCGCTGCCCACCGTCGCGGCGGCGGCAGGGCCGATGAGGAGAAAAGCACTGCCCAGCAGCATTAAGAGCAGTGCAGCGCATCTATTCAATACCGTACACCTAAGCAGTACCGTACACTTATGCAGTGCCGCGCACCTATGCAATGCAGCGCACCTATGCAGTACCGTACCCCGCAGGCTTAAGCTGCCGCTGACAGCAGCCCGGGAAACCGGGGTAAGTAAGACGGGGAAATTGGAAAAGGCACGCAAGGCAGATGAGTGCGGGCGCGGCCTTAAGCCGCGCGACGGTACGTGGGCGCAGGACAGGGCAGGAGGACCTGCCCGCCTGAAAGCCAACATGAAGGTCCGCAAAGATACAGACAAGGAAAGTCCTTAGAATACCGGGGGATTTAACAGCACCGGCCGGCCGCTGCGCTCGGTGAGGGCCTGTTGCAGGATGTCCTGATCGATACGCGGATCGGCAAAGAAATTAAGCTGGGCCTTGCTGAACTGAAAAGGCACGTCATCCTCGATATTGTCAAACTCCGCCTGGGTGCGGGAGAGGGGCTGGTGCACCTCCACATAGAGATTGCCCTGCTCATCCTCGGCATACTTGATGGGCTGATTGGTAAACTCCACCCGCGTGCCCACCGGCACTTCGTTGAAGAGCACCTCGTTATCCTCGTTGCGCAGTCTCACGCAGCCGTGGCTCACCCTCAGCCCGATGCCGAAATCGGCATTGGTGCCGTGGATGGCGTAGAGTCTGCCCACATACAAGGCGTACAGTCCCATGGGGTTGTCGGGACCGGCCGGCACCACCGCCGGCAGGATCTCCCCCTCGGCGGCATACTCGGCTCTCATCTGCGCGGTGGGAGTCCAGGTAGGCCCCACCTTTTTGCGTTCAACCTTGGTCACCCAACTGATGGGAGTGCCCTTGCCTAACTGTCCGATGCCGATGGGAAAGATTTCCACCTGTCCGTGGCGGTAATAGTAAAGGCGCATCTCGGCAGAATTAATCACGATACCCTGATGCACGGTGTCGGGAAGGATGACCTTCTGGGGAATGAGCAGACTGGTGCCCTTCACGGGCACGATGGGATCGACACCTACGTTGGCCTCAATCATGTTGGAGAGGCCCAGCTTGTATTCGGCGGCCACATACTCCAGGGTGGTGGTCCCCTCCCGTTCCACCTCATAGACGCTCTCCTCGCCCACGATTTTGGTGGCAGGGCCCAGGCTGTAGACCAACCCGGCAGCGGCGGGGGCGCACAGCGCGGGCAATAAGGCGGCCAACACGGTTGTACGCAAAAGTTTGGGGATGACACAGTGCATCTTATGGTTCCTCTTGTTCCACACCTTGGGAGGGGGGCTATCGCCCTGTTTTAGCTGCACTCAATTATACCATAGCGTCCTAAGATGAACTTTAACGCGTGAACTCCGCAAAAAAGGGACGACAGCAGGTTTAATGGCGCCCCGGTCATCATTTGTAAGGGTCAAAACCACCATCAGACCCCGTCAGTTCCTACTCTTGCACGGTACAGAGCAGTGAGATAATATCAAATCACTTGGTTGTATCGTTCGTTTACGGTGTTAGCGTCGCGCGGCGTACCTTTTGGTACATGCAAGCTGTTCATGGTAGCAAAGCGCTCCTTGAATAATCATGAGCCGCCGGTGAAGTTTCAAGGGGGAGCGCGAGTCCCTACCCCTTGAACGTGACTTTGCACAGTGACGTACTGCGCTCATGACACAATAAAGCGTTGACCACTGAGAGTAAGGATCATGAGTGAGCCTGATCGACTGAATTTTTGTCTGGAAAATTATCACGCGGTTAAAAAAGCGCAGCTGCGCCTCAACGGTATGACCGTGCTGTGCGGGATGAATGGTTGCGGCAAAAGCACTTTGCTGCGCTGGCTTTATTACCTCTTACGCGGTTTGAGCGAGTACCGTAATTATGCCGTGGAATCCTTCATCAGGGAGCGCTTGTCCTTATTTGATGCCGAGAGCGAACACCATGACCTTTATACAAGACTCTGCAACTTCGCGCTGCTTACAGCAAAACCAAGAGACAGCGGTGCGACAGAACAAACCGTATCGCTTCTGCAGGGCCTAAAGCACCTAAGTGAGGAAATAGATCAGAGTGACAGCCTTGACACCATACTTGAGCGCTGTGATAAAACCTGCAGAGCATGCGCGGAGAGTCTTACCGAACTGTTGGTCAATTATCTGCAAACAGCGGGAAATGATCTCAGATCCGAACGCCACAGAGCAGCATTTGCTTACCGACTTAAGCTCTCACCTGCCGAGTTGACTGATGAGCACCAACTAAGACCTGCCATCCGCCGCAGTTTGGAAGAGTCCGAGGCCGGAGCTTACTCCCGTTTCGGACAAGAACTCCGGGTAATTAAGGAGCTGGTGATTAAGTACGGTGAAAAAGAGTCCTTCCCTGAGCAGATGCTGCTCAGGGAAATGGGGGTGACTTTGTTTGGCACCCCACAAAAAGCTGCCGCGCCGGTTACCGTAAAACGCGTTTATTACATTGATACACCGCTGCAGGTCGGGGAAATGCCGTCTCCGCAGGAAGGAGCAATTTGGCGCCGTCACCTCGCAGCAGCTCTCAAAGCCCCCGATCTTTTGGAAAACGATCACCTGGTAAAAGCCTTAAGTGACTACATCGCTGAAGTCACCGGCGGCAGGGTGCAGAGAGTTCCCCGCGCTGAACTGCTTGAGAGTGATGAGGCTTTGAAATTTAAGTTACCTGACGGCTCCTTGATAGACCTAAATCGAGCCGCTACAGGCGTAAAGTCGTTTGCCTATATAGAGCGCCTGCTTAAGACCGGCTCTCTTGATCGGCACAGCGTGCTGCTCATAGACGAGCCTGAGGCTCATCTGCACCCGCAGTGGATCACTAAATTCGCTCATTTGCTCTTAAGACTGCATCAGGAGCTGGGGGTGTGCGTAGTGCTGTCAAGTCACGGACCGGATCTGGTACAGGCCCTGCATACTCTGTCCGACTTCAAGGGCATGCAGGAGAGCTCAGCCTTTTATCTGGCCGAGCCGGTCGCAGCAAACCAGTATATCTTTGAGGAACAAACGGACGGCATAGAAAACATTTTCAGCACTTTTAACCTGTCCTATGACGAATTAGACCGCCTCACCTCCACCAATAACACTTATGCAGCCGTGGACAGGATGAGCGCCTCAAACGACACTTACCAGGAGGCAATTTGCCGATGAGTGCGGTGAGGAATGTCCCCGACCCGCCTGCGCCCCTCAAAGCCGACAACTCTGTCATAGCAGAGCACCCGCTGACCCGGGGTAACCCTCACCTGCTGATGCCTCTGGCTGCGTTGGCAGCGCAAAACAAAGGCCGCGGATTAGATTTCGACGCAACCTTGTTGGTATTCGCCTTGGACGAATTTGTGAGATCTCAGCACCAAGGCCAGCCCCTGAGCGCTGCCGATGGTGTAGGCGGTGTAGCCGGCGGAAAGTTGGTCCTTATAGAGCTTAAGCTTGATGCTTCCACCGCCACATCTTTGAGTACCAAACAGCTGCTAAAACAACGTGAAAGTTTCCGGGACATACTACTCTCGGCAGCACCGAACTGCCCGGTTTGTCCAGTCATGCTGGTGATCGTACCCACCGGAAGTTCACAGCTGCGCAGACGGCTTAACCGCATGCGCAATGAAAGTCATGACTTCGCGACTTTATGCCTGTGCTGCACCCCCTCGCAACTGCCCGGGTATTGGGGCTGCTGAGTAGTTCTCAAAGGCCGTCGCCGCTACTCATACCATCCTAAGCGAGCTGCGAGAGCCAAAACACCATCCTATAGGCCGCCACTGCCTGCAGGTAAAGGCGGATGGTTATCACTTGTAGCGCTTGCGGAGTCTGCCCCTTAACCACTCCCAACTCAGCTTGGGCAGTACCCAGAGCCACTTGCACAAGCAGAGTTACCCTGTTAAGATGCCTCAATAAAGATGCTCCACAAGCATCTTTATCGCCCAATCACCTATACGAGGCAGTTCTGAAATATGAGATATATATTTGATTTAGCTAAAGATCTCTTGGGGGGGGGGGCAATATTGTCTTATTTTTCAATATGTTAGCTTTTATTTGCTTGAATTAGCATATTTTTTCTCTTGTATCTCTTTTATTCTATCCTGTTTTTTCATTTTTACCCTTCTCAACGTTTCTTGCTGTGCCTGTGCTCCCCAAACGGGGCATAAATCGTCATTTTTTGCTCTGCAAGACTATCCCCATCTGCGGCCTTGCCTCCGCCGCATTTCGTCTGCGTGTGTAAGCGCGGGCGCACCTTTCGAGGCACGTGTTTATACATCATTTAAAACCCCGTCTGCCGTACTCGCCGGCCTTAGGGTCGGGGGCTCTTGTGGCCTGGTGCGATGGCGGGGATTTTTGATGGTGCAATGTTATGTGGGCACAAGACCTGCAAATTTTGTTCAGATTTAGGAATAAGGAGCAAGATATATGAATCAGGCGTCATCTGTTGCAGAAACTAAAGGGCTGTCCTTACCAGAGGCGTTTTTTTCAGCTCTGGAACGAGGTTCATGTATTCTTATCACAGGCTCAGGTGCTGGTTTTGGTGCCACGAACAAAAAGGGCCACGATTTTCCCAGCGGCGGAGCTCACCTAGCAGAATACATTTATAAGGATCTGGGATTAGAGCCTCATTGGGACCTCAAGGACGCAGTAGATACCTATCTCGACAGTCCGGACCGCAACGAAGGTGGGCTGGTATCGCTTATCCTCTCGGTACTTTCAGTGGGCAAGGTTTCGCCTTCACACGAGATCCTTTACACCAAACCCTGGCGTACCATCTATACCACCAACTATGACGAAATACCCCAGATAGCTGCAGAGAAAAGCGGCGTTAATATTTCCCCCATAACACCATGTCAGGATCACAATAAACTGCCCAAGGGGTGTAAATGCGTCTTTCTCAACGGTGCAATATCAGATCTGAGGAATACACGTCAGCTGCGGACCTTACGGCTGAGTTCTGAAAGTTACAGTAAAGACCTTGATGGCTTTTACGGGAAACAACTGTACTCGATGCTCAAGCAGGACTTGGCATCAGCCTCTTACGTGGTGATATTGGGATGTTCGCTCAAATACGATTTAGACCTTGAAAGAGCCATAACCGAATCCTCCCGCGGCAAGAACCACGTCATTTTTATCACCGCGCCGGCTACTGCCTCACCCAGCAGGGAACAGGCCTCGGCAATACGTGGTATGAAACGCCTGGGTGAGGTTTACGAGATAGGTTTGGATGGCTTTGCGCAACAGCTGGCGAAGCATACCTCAATCTCAGGCATTGAGAAAAACGGCCTCCCTTATGAATTTCACTGTTTTGAACATTTCTTTGGCCCGGACGGTGCCTTGACCGAGCCTCTGCGCCAACAGGTGCTCAGTTTTCTGACTTTCGGTGAGTTCAGCAGTGAACTAAACTACAAAACTGCCGATGGTCGCAGACCATACATCATCACCAGAGAGGCGGAACAGGACATTATTCACTCTTTAGATGAAGGCAAACGCCTCATATTGTTGCACTCGTATTTTGGTAACGGCAAGACCGGGCTTATTGAGCAGGTAAAATTCTCACTTGCCGCCAACAACTGGCATGTTTACCTGTTCAAAGATCACTATCAACATTTGCTCAATGAAGATATTCGAGTCATCTTAAATAATGACGGAGAGCGCGTGGTAATTCTGGATGACGTGCATAACCGCATTAATTATTTAAAAGATTTCAAAAAACTCTCAACCGAAGGCGTAAGATTTATCGCCTCTACCCGTACGGGGTTGCTAGAGAATTTGGCTTTGGACTTACAGATCAACCTGGGGCTACTCAATGAGGACTGCGCTTACATTGATCTCAATAAACTAACCGACCGCGAACTCAAACGCTGCGATAAGGTGCTGGCAGAACAGAGTTTCTACAGCAGCGGCATTCTGAATTTAACGCCCTCTGACAGATTAAGAAAACTGACGGAGCGCGCCAAAGGGGAAAGTCGTAAAAAAGTTGGAATACCGCAGTTAAACTCGGTGCTGTACCTGGCCTTTGAATCACCGGTAATAAAGAAAAAAATCGATGGCGTAGCCCAAGCGATAAGAAATCTTCACCCCGGCTACCTGAAGGCGGTGATGCTGGCGTTACTTTCCTGCGCCATGAAACTTGACCTGCGCCTATCTGATTACTCAAGCATCACCGGCATCAACTTGGTCAGGGAGACGAGTCTTCTCAAGAACTCAGATGTAAAAGAGATAATTGACACAGGTGAAAACGGAGTTGAACCAAAGTTTAAAGTTCATTCTTCACCGCTGGCCAAACTGCTGCTAAATCGCACCCAATCACCTCAGGAACTCATCGACGTGCTGTCCGAAGCCGCCGTTTACGCCATAGACAACCGTAATGACCTGAGATTTGAGTCAGTGCTCAAAAACATGGTCAATTATTCACTGCTGACCACCTTCACACAGGGCCTTCCTGACAGCGCCAAGTTTATTGAGCTTTACTACGATCGGCTCTCAAAACTTCCCCACTTCAAAGAAAACAACTTCTTCTGGTTGCAATATGCCATGGCCTGTATCGATCTCGCTGAGCAGTATGAAGAGAAAAGCGCCGATTACTACAGGATGGCTGAGCAATTGTTGGACGTGGCTTATGCCAAGGCCAGCAAAAACAAAGGCGAGGGATTTGTTCCGTTCCAGATAGACAACCAGAAGGCCAGGCTGCTCATAAGCCGCATTGAACACAATCATTCAGTTGACGTGGCCGAAGATTTTCGCAAAGCCACCGCTCTTTTGTGCAAGATGATCCCCTTAGACCGTTGGGACCCGGCGGCATTGTTAAAGCGCCTTGTCCACTATACGGATACCGACTTTGTTATGAAGTTGGAGAGTGTCATGCAGATAAAAGAGCTGTCTGCGCACTATGCAAAGGTTAAAGAGCTTGCTGTCAAACTGGTCGATCAGGTGGATCCCGCCCTCAGAAAGCCTTACGAACATTTGGCTCCCAACCTGCAGGGGATTTTGCTGCACTTTGTGGGCAGGTTTTGAGTGCTTTTTACAGGCGACTTATACCGATTCGGTGTAAACGCCGGCAATGTACTTAATGCGTGTTTACTTTCCCAATGGTACGGCAGACTTGCGGGTGTTCATAAGCATCACATCCATGCCTCGCTGATAAATCGAGAATAACAGGTCATGATCTTTACGCAAAGCTATATCTACTCCCCAACTGACTGGCTTTTACCAGATACTCTGCGAGAGGGTGAGGGGTTTGACTACGGTGCAAGCTTAACAGGCGATCCCAAATTAGTGCGACTGCACCCACCGGAGCAGATGAATCTGCTGTATCGTGGAAAATATTTTTCAGAACAAATTAAAATCTGCAATGATGCTGTTGAGGAGTTTTTCAATGGAGCCTTCCTAGAGTTTCAAGCAGATCAGAAAATTTACGCACCGCTCTATAGTGGCGATCCCTGTACACTCTCTCTTGAGTTAAACCTCATAAGAGAAAAGGTCGATGTGTATCTGGACAGCGCCTTGGAGTTGTGTAAATCACTCTTGGGGCTCTGCGAGCTTGCTTACAAAGAGTTGAGGGCTCTGTTCAAAGGTGACAATGTAATCAATGACTCGTCTGCCAGTCTGCAAGGTTATATGGCATGTGATGAAAGAGCACCCTTTATTTGGAGCTCATACACCCCCTCACCACGTGTGCAGAAAGTCTTTTTGCCTGCTCTTTTTGCCGTAGCCGACAAAACCCTCAACAAGGTGTGCACCGATCCCCGCTACAACATGACCAACGAAATTCAAAACGGTGGAATGTTCGTCTCCGGTGACACTGCACCGTTGCCCATGTTCTGCCCTCTGCCCGATCTCATTGCCGGCTGCGGTTCATTCCTAGATCTGTGCTACGCCATCGCCTACCGCGAAAGAGGCAGGTTTAACAATGAGCAGCTCAGTTCAAATTTGAAACCTCTGCTGCGCCGCAACAAAAGTACCGTATTAATCCCGTCGATACCGCCTGTCCTACCTACAGCTGAAGCCTCAGATAAGAATATAGGGAGAGTACACACTATGCCAAATGAATCCACAGAAAAGCGTGTGTTCATTGCCTACGGTCATGACCAAGAGCAACGTGAAATACTGCAGGGCATGCTCCTAGCCGCCGGCCTGGATCCATTCATTGTGGAGTTTGAATTTAAGAACGGCCATTATCTCCTTGACGACGTTTTGGAAGGACTTAAACATTCTGTTTTCGGCATCGCGCTCCTCACCGGAGATGACATTGCCCTGGAGACAGATGGCGGCCGACAAGAACACCGCGCTCGTCAAAATGTAGTACTGGAACTGGGCATGATGCTCGCACAACTCGGACTTGAGCATACGGCGATATTAGTAAAAGGTGACACCAAAATCATGTCCGACATCGAAGGTCCAAAGCGCATCCCATTTAAAAACAGCATCAAGGAAGTGACGGTGGACATTCTCACTGCCATACAGGATGGCGGCATCGCGATTGAGCAGGGCAAGTTCGGGCGGACCACCTTGCAGTTTAAGCCAGAGGTCTAAGCGCATTTTTAGACCTTCAAGGTTTCCCCGCCTGATAACACCAAGCGTGCAGGTGGGGCTTTTGGAACCGCAGCGTCCATTGATGATCCCGTGCACTATAGCCAAGTTGACGGATCGGGCGCTGCGGCCTTCTTTTATTGTACCCCATAGACGGGAAGGCTAAAGGGAGGTGGCTGTCGGCGAGTGTAGTAACTGTCTGCAACGCGAGGGATCTGTACGTTATGCTCTTCTAATCCAACTTGCCATACCGCCTCTGGTAAAGACCTACCCAGGTTGAAGTTGGGACTTGGTCATACCTACCCCTCAGCGTGCCTTTCCACTCGTGGCTACAGACTGAGGCTGAGAATTCCTCGGAACCGCCTGTGCTCGCAGTGGAGTCATCTCTGTAAATCCCTGTACCGAGCCTTCCATCGGGATTAGAGCCCACCTTGGGGTTGGATGGCTCTGCCGCAGGAGGTGTCAGTGACGTTATGCGTTGAAGCACCTGACTAAAAGACCCTAAAAGACCCAAAGATAAATTTTGACCCACGTGACATTTTGTATGCTATCATTGGCATTGGCTATAGTGCAGTTATAAGCGCCGCCCGTCAGAGGCACCATTAAGGTTAAGGCGCGGCTGTTCAGTAACGTCAGGCGACAGAGCTTGATATTGACTGAAAAAGCAAACAGTTCGGCACGCTTGGAAAGAGCTGTTAAAATAAAACTGCACTTAAATAATGTAAGTTCAGACAACTTCGTGAATGCTGTGAGAGGCACTCGCGGTTTTGGTGTGTCTGCGCTTTTCATGGCCATCCTTCCTAAAAAATCCCTTCAAAAAGCTGTTCTGGGATTGTCTGTCTCTGCCCTTGCTTCGGCAGGGCTCTATGGCAGATTTGGGACACTGCATTTCAGCGCACCTGTCTTTTGCGAATATGACTTTGACAGGTCGTCTTGTGGCTATGTGCCGCTCCCTTCAGGCGTATGGCTGTCTATTGATAATTTCTTAAAGAAACTTAAGTTCCTAAAACAAATAACCAGGTTTTCGGGAGCAGCAGGGCTCCTTAATTCCCTGCGTCATATGAAGTCCCTTGAGCGGTCACTCTGCCGGGTGATCCCTTCACACCCGGCAGTGGCCGCTGTTTCTGCCCGTGCTGAGCAACTCCAGTATCGCTTTTGCCGATCGGGGCTGTGCCCTGACGAGCGTTGCCACGGCATGAGCAACAGCGAAGTTGCATGCCATCCTTACGCGCCTTACAGCTGGCGCTGAGCGTGCAGCAGGACGGATAACGAGAATAAGGGGACTTACCGCCTAATGTCAGTCATAAACATCATCCGCACTAAGGATACCCTTTACCCGACTTGGGGGAGGGATCTTTGATGAGTGAGGTGACCGAACTTTACCAGGCCATCAGGACAAGGTTCTTGGAGATGGTCATGGAGAGAGGTCTCGCCTTCTCCCCCTCCCCGTTTGGTGATCTGCTGATCGCCCTGCTCGGCAAGTACTATGACCGGGCCTCACAGCATAAGGCCAAACGGGTGGAGCTCTTAGGCAGTGCGCTGCAAAAAGCCTTCGGCCAGACGGCACAGCACTGGGCTGAGGGCTCAGAGAAAGACAAGAATAAAAAAACAGATGCCATCACCGACCACCTTATGGACATCAACCCCGGGGCTTATGAATTACCTGATGACGACACCTTTGGCGTGGAGACCCCGGAGGCGGAGACATGTGATACCGAGCGCTCAGCAGCGGATGGTTTTTTCGATCAGGATCCCCTGCTGTATGCAGTAATGACCAATCACCGCAACAGCCTTAAAAAATTAGAAGAGGAGATCATGCGTACCGCAGTCATGATGAGGCGGCGCAGCGCTAAGGCCTCTGAGGTTAAGAACTCCCGGATCTGGGATAGCGCCCAGTCAAGTGATTACCTGTATTGCTGGACTGACTATGCCCTTAAAACCGAGCGTGAGGATCTCAAGGAGATCTACACCAGGTTGCTCGCAGGGGAGATTGCCAACCCCGGGCACGCCTGGATCAGGACCTTGGAAGTGGTACACACGCTCTCAGAGGCAGAACTCAAGCTCTTTGAGCAATACGCCCCCTATATGGCCGGTGACATGCTGGTGAGCACCCAGGATGATCCAGACCTTGATCCTGAAAAGATAGAGACGCTTAGGGAGGCCGGTCTTTTGAGCGGCACGGTGAGCACCTCTGCCACAAAGTGCGTGACATCCGAGCAGGGGGCAGACGGCTTTGGCTATGCCACAGACTACGGGCTTGACTATCTCATCACGCTGTTCTTTGAGATGAAAACGGGGCTCACCACTGACAAGACAGGTTACAAGGTGAGCAGCGCAGGGCGGGAACTGTTGGCCAATGCGCTGGAGTTTGAACCGAAGCTGCAGTACCTAGAGCACATCGTGCGCTGCTTAAAGAGCGTGGGCAGTGACCCTTACGTGGCAGTGTTAAAGCGCAACCGTACGGGCGGTAAGCTCGCATCCCAGGAGAAACCACTGTTGGAGGCAGGCAATCTCGGGTTCTCCAATCTCGGGTTCTCTCGCGATGCGGCTAATTCGACTAATGACTCGGGAGAGGATGACTCTGAGAAAAATGCTCCTAGGGGGAGAGGATCTTGAGGCAGAAATTAACCGGCGAACTTTTTCAGGATGGTCATGGGCTACTGGAAGCTCATCTGGACTGGCCAGAAGTGGTGGGGATAAGCATTTAGACATAGAGAGATTGACTTGGGTTTTAGACAGGTAAAAGCAAGATGAAGAAATTTTCAGATGACATGGCAAGGAAGAGGACCTTTAAGCGGGCCTCCTGCCAAGGAGGCCTCTTATCAGGCCTTTTTGGCAGGAGATCTGCCCAGGTCACCTTGTTGTCCGCACCTTTAGGCGTAGGACAGATACTCCGGATCGCAGGCAGCGTTGTCTGCGGTGAATATAAACCACGGCGGCATAAGCAGCCTTCAGACAGGAGGGTGCTTGTGAAACCAAACGCCGCGCCCTCTTATCTCTTTGTGGCTGACCTATCCCGCCTTATTTGGGATTTTACATATGATTAAGCTTACAAGAAGTGCGATCACCATGCTTTTGGCCGAGTATCGCGCCGTCTTGAAGAACGCCTACATTAAAGGCGCCATGGCCGCGGCCTTAGCTGCCTCAGTTGGATTGGCAGGTACCGCGCAGGCAACCACCTACGATACGCAGGTTTATGTTTCTGACGATGAGACCTTGACGCTGTCGTCATCTGATACAGTGACTGTTACCAACAGCACTGAATGGGGCGCAGGTGCCTACAATGAAGGGACTTTGATTGTAAACGGAGCCGTATTCACCGGCAACAAAACGACCAGTACCGATGACGTAGCAGCAGCTGCCATCTACAACGCCGACACCCTTATCATAAACGGTGGTGTGTTCACCTCCAACCAGAGCTCAGGCGGTGCCGGCGCCGTATACAACAGCGCTGACTCAACCGTGACCTTAACCGGTACCAACTCTTTCTCCGGCAACACCAACTCCTCCGGCAAGAACGACATCGTCAACGCCGGCGGCAAGGTGACCGTCCAGTCCGGCACCACCACGCTTGACACCTTTGAGCAGAGCTACAATTCCGCCAAGGCCACTCTGACAGTAAGTCGTGGTGCCACTTTGACGGCTGCCAAGATTATCTCGACCGGTGATCAAGATGCTATCGACGAGGACGCCCGTCAGTCTGCCATTGCGGCCAGTGAAGAGGCAGCTTCCGTGGCTGCCAGTGAGAGCCTGAGTGCTTCGGTTGTGGCTTCTGAGGCTAATTCAACAGCTGCCAGCGCTTCGACTTCGGCGTCAATCAGCGCTTCGACTGATGCGTCGGATGCCAACTCCACCGCTGCCAGCGAATCGACTTCGGCTGCCGAGTCTGCTTCATCTGTGGCATCTGAAGCCAACTCAACTGCTGGAAGCACGTACACTAGTGCGTCTGAGGATGCTTCCAGTACTGCTTCTGAGGCCGTTTCGACCGCAGGAAGCACGTACACTAGTGCGTCTGAGGATGCCTCCAGTACTGCTTCTGAGGCCGTTTCGACCGCAGGAAGCACGTACACTAGTGCGTCTGAGGATGCCTCCAGTACTGCTTCTGAGGCCGTTTCGACCGCAGGAAGCACGTACACTAGTGCGTCTGAGGATGCTTCCAGTACTGCTTCTGAGGCTGTTTCGACCGCAGGAAGCACGTACACATCTACCTCTGCCGCAATATCAGAGGCCGAAAGCTCTAGTTCGATTACATCGGCACAGGCATCAACTTCGTTAGTTGCTGCCATGGCGACTTCGACTGCCGCTTCAACTGATGCCTCGACCACCCAGAGTACATCTGTCTCCACTGCTGCCAGTACTTCAACTTCTTCTTCGACAGATGCCTCGACCACTGAAAGCACGTCTGTTTCGACTGCTGCCAGTACCTCGACCTCCTCTTCGACTGATGCCTCGACCACTGAAAGCACGTCTGTTTCAACTGCTGCCAGTACCTCGACCTCCTCTTCGACTGATGCCTCGACCACCGAGAGTACGTCAGTCTCCACTGCTGCCAGTACCTCGACCTCAGCGTCAACCAGCGCATCGACTGTGGAATCAACCGCCAACTCCACAGCCGCCAGTGAATCGACTTCAGCCTCGACAAGTGCTTCAACCGACGAATCAACCGCCAACTCTACGGCTGCCAGTGAATCGACTTCAGCCTCGACAAGTGCTTCAACCGACGAATCAACCGCCGTGTCAGATGCCAATAGCACAGCTGCGAGCACTACCAAGAGTGCCTCAGATGCGGCTGCCGTCACCGGTGGTGACGACGCTGCTGCCGCTAACTCCACCGAGATCGCCATCAACGGCACTGTAACCGTCGATGAGCTTGACCTCAACTACGGTACTTTAAGCCTCCAGGGTGTTGAAGGCTCCAAGGCCGTGCTCAACGTCGGTGAGCTGGACATTACCGGTGGCTCTGGTGAGGCTAATCTTGTCAATATGGGCGGCTACGCCACCATAAACGGCACCGGCGATGGCCTTGACTTCTCCTCTGCCACCGTAACCGCTACCGGTCTGCAGAACGAGATCATCGCCAAAGAGCTCACCATGGGTGCTGTCACCGTAGGCGACACTGATGCGGCCACCGATGACGAGTTGATCCTGACTTACACCAAGTCCCTCACTCTGAACGGCGATGTGACCATCAACTCTGCCGCTGCTCTGTGGCTCAACAACCAGACCGGCAAGGTGACCTCCTTCAACGCCAGCGCGAGCGCAACTTCCGGCTCCGTACTGGTTGATGTTTCCAACATCAAGACGAATGACGGTTACTTAGGTCTTGCCAACGGCTCCTTCGAGGTCGCCTCAGTAAGCGGCGACGGCTCCTCCATGGCAGTCGGCAACTTAGGCGGCAGCATCGCCCTTGAGAATGCCGTTCTGACCGTGACCGACAACGCCTCGACGGCCTCCGGTACCTTCGCTGTGGGCGGCACTGACGCCAACATCGTGGTGCTCAACGCCCAGTCCACTTTGGATCTGAGCAACGTCACCTCGGCTGCCAGCCTCACCGTGTCCGCTCTTGCGGCCGACACGACAGACATTGTAGATGCCACCAACTCCTCCAAGGCTGCGCTGCGCCTCTATGACAACTCCACCGTGATTGTCAACCAGAGCGCTCTGCTTACCGGCATCTCTGCTGATGCTTCCGATGCCACACTGGTAACCGGCACTGCAGCAGCTGCCGGCACCTGGACCAAAGATACAGGCGCCTACTTCGACGGCACCTCCACCCTCATCATCTCCGATCTGAGCTCTCTGGCTGCCTCGGGCAAAGCCATTGCTCTGGCCACAGCCAACGGCATAGCTGCCGATGTGATCGGCTCCAGCGCGAACGCGATCATCAAGTTCGCCTCCAACAAAGCCGGTACGAACTTCCTCGATGTTGCCATCAGCAGCTCGGGAGAGACCAACATCAGCGCCGTGGCCAACCTCGCCGTGGAAGGCACAGTGGACGCCACTGCGGCCAGCTCCACCGCCACCGGTGTGCAGGTAACCACTCAGGTGACCGGCGCCGTCGAGGCTGCTCCAACCTCCAGTGATGACACCAACCCGACTCTGTACGTGGGTAATGGCACTTCCACCAACACGGTAACCATCATCGCCGCCAGTGATTCGGACGGCTTCATCGCCAACTCCGCCGGCGCTGTCCAGACCTCCGCTGATGCAGTGGTTGCATCCGGCGCCACTCTGGCCCTCGCCGTGCAGGGCTCCGGCTCTGCCTCCGTAGGCGACGTCACCGGCACCGGCACTCTGGCAGTTAACAACGCCGCCGACGCCGGCACCTCAGCCACCGGCACCGTGAACGTCAACTCCATCGGTGTGGCTTACGCGGCCGAGTCCGGCGACACTGCTCAGGTCAATCCGAGCGCTCTGGCCGAAGTCAAGGCCGGCACCGGCATTCTGGCCGTGACCACTAACGCAGTCACCACGGATCTCACCCTGCTGACCTCTGACGCCACCGTGAACGTGGGCGAAGAGCTCAACATTCTGACCTCGGGCGGCTCCATCACCTCTGAGAACGGCCAGGGCACTGTGACCGCCACCGATCTTGTCTTCGGTGACGCCTCCGCGACCAACGCCGCTCAGACCAACTCCATCGTGGCCACCAAGGTAACCGCCACCAACCTCACCTTAGAGGCCGGTACTGCCGACTCCGCCACGGCGGGTGTCCTGCAGGTGCTCTCCGATGAGGAAGGCAACGCCGCCGAGCTGCATGTCACCGGTGAGACTTCCTTAAACGGCGGTACGCTGTTCATCGATCCGTCCATCGTCTACATCAATGGTACGCAGTTCACTCAGGACACCACTGCCTCCTCCGACGCGAGCACCAATGTGACCAACGGCGACTTTGTCTTGGGTGCTGGCTCTGCCCTGTACATCGGCTCCACCGAGTCCAACATGGCCACCTACGCCACCTCGAGCAAGACCTCCTCCGGCTCTGCCACCGTGAGCCTGAAAGACCAGACCGTTGGCGGCGCGACCATTGCCCTGCAGGACAACAACGTCGCCTTCTTCGACGGTGATCTGGTCATAGGCAAGGGCTTCGGTGCCACCATCAACCCGGTGCTCACCTCCGCTCAGGTCGCGCAGTGGACCGATACCGCCTTCAGCGCTCTGGCCGCTCTGTCGGCTGCCGCCGATGACAACACCGTGGCCGTCACCGACGGTGGTGTGTTGGTGGTCAACGGCGCTCTGACCTTCGCTGCCTCCACCGGCAGCTCGGCCTCCGCCACCAGCCACCTCACCTTGGAGGCTGACGCCTACAGCACCTACGATTCCGTCGCCGATACGGTGACCTACGACTACGGCAAGGGCGGCACTCTGCTCTTTACCGGCAGCTCTGCCTCTGTAACCGTTGATCAGGCTACCTTAGATGACGGCATCGTGGCTGTGGCCTCCGGCAACGCCACCCTGCACGTGACCGCTGTCTCTGCTGCGGCATCCACGCTGACCGCTGAAGGCACCGCCTTCTACATCCAGTCCGGCTCCAGCCTGACCCTGGACTACGACGGCGGCTCGGCCAACGCCTCCGGTACGACCGGCACCGGCTTCGCCACCTTAAGCAGCACCACCGGCACCGCTACCGGCACTGTCACAGTGGACACTACGGGCACTGTTGCTGACACTGACGAGACCGCCGCGGAAGCCGCAGCCCTCGCGAATGCTCAGGAAAAGACCAACAGCTCCTACGTCCAGGGCACCTTGATCCTTGACGGTAAGTTCGCTTTGGCTGACGACATCTTGGTCAACGCCGCGGTTGACTCCGACGGCGACGAAGCCGGCACTCTGTCCATCGCCGAAGGCTCCGTGCTCCTGATAACCGACAGCGATGACTCCGACACTGCCTCCACCGGTCTCTATGGCTTTGACACGTTCGCCAATAACGGCACCGTGACCCTGTCCGGTACGGCTGCCAACGGCGGCGAGAGCGGCCATGCCTACATCGTGGCGACCGACATCGTGAACTCCGGCACCGTCAACCTCTTGGGCTATGCCACTCTGGGCACCACTACTGTTCAGACCGAGGAGATCACCAACGCCGGTACCATCTATGTGTCCGGCAGCGGCAACGTCATCACGCCTAAGCATGGTGCTTCCAGCAACGTGGTCGGCGTCCTCTCGCAGACCTCAGACGGCGTCATCAGCATCGCCGCGAACGGTGAGCTGGAGATGCGCGCCGAGAAGTTCGATCTCGCGGGTGATATCAACGTTGGCACCAGTGCCACTCTCGACATCCACAACGATGACGGCTGGAGATCCGTGGCTGATCTGAGCGGCGTGAACTTCAGTAACGCCAATCAGGTGTCCTTGTTCGGTATGTTCAAGCTCTCCGGGAACCAGCTCGACTCGACCGCTACCGCGGCCGATGACGGCTCCCTCATCTGGAGCTCGAACGGCACCACCACCGGTGGCAGCTTGTCCCTCAGCGGTGAAGTGTTCGCCGACAGCGCCGATCTCTCCTTAATCGACTCCACCGGCAACAACGGTTATAACGGACTGACAGCCTCTCAGTGGACCAGACTGATTGTCTCCGGCACCACCACCATGGACAATGTCTTCAATGTCGACTATCTGACCGTCAACACCGCCACTCTGTCGGCTGATGAGTTAGTGATGTCGGCCACCACCGACAGCGGCAATGCCATCGAAGTGACCACTGCCTTGA
>JAFUGP010000199.1 GCA_017469335.1 Succinivibrio sp.
GCAGCTGGTGGCCGGCAAGATCACCTGGAAGTACACCGCCATCAAGCCGGACAACACCAAGGACGGCGCGGTGGAAGCCTCGTTCAATCAGGTGGAAAACGCCTGAGGTTGATACGGCCGCCGGCGGTGGTACCGGCGGCCCGGGGAGTTCTGCTCTAAGTGAGCTCTGTTGGCCAGACCCTAAGTCTGCCAGAAAATATGATGCGCTCGCTGTCAGCCTAAACTACCGCAGGTGACGAAAACCAAACGTATTTTGCGCTTGGTTTTGGTTGTCTCAGGCAGTGGAAATAGGTTTGTCCAGTATGCATAAAGCGCCTTACTCAAGGCAGCGGCACCGCTCAGGCGGCCGATGGTCGCGTTTTAGGTCTGATTTTTTGTGCGTTGAGTTTTTATTCCGCGTTGATTTGCCTGGGGATCGCGATTAGTAGCAGGCATTGAGTGCCATCCCTTCGTCACCATGGCTTTAAAACTCTCATATGGCAAGCCGGCCGCTTCATTGCTTGATAGGGAGGATGAACGCGCAGAAGACGGCATTTTTGTCTCCGCGGGCTGTTAGCGTTTGGGCTGCGCCGGCAGGGTAGGAGTCAGTGATCCGGCGTTTTGCCTGCCTGAGGCTTGAGCTGAGGGACTTTAAGCTAAATCAAATCCTCCCGCGAGTGTGGCGAAGTCGGTTGTTGCCTCACGGTGGAGCTCTGGGTCCTGTGCTATGATGAACCGGATCTGAAGATTAGGCGGCGGGGTGAATATGCAACATGAGGCACAGCAAGAGGATCGGCGCCTTGTTCTGAGCGCGGCCATAAGCTATCTGCAAGAGAAACTGCAAAAAGCCTGTCTTGACCTGCGTGAGCAGATAAAAGAGTCTTTTCGCAATGATGAGATCATGCTCGGCGAACTGCAGCTTAATTATGAGCTCCCGCCTCTGCCTGATTTCAAGGATCCTGATGGTATCAGTCTTGATGATGCCGTCCGGCTCTTTGAGGTGACCTACAACAAAGTCGACTCGGCAGATGCGGACTACCTGGATAAATGTCAGGAAATGTGCATCCGCATGGACAAGTGGATTGACTGGATGGAGGGTTACCTCAAATTGGTACAGAAAAAATACCGGGGCATTGAGGAACTCCTGGTGGACGCGCTCATCAAGAGAAGCGAGCGAGAGCGCGACAATCCGGTGCGGCATCGGCGCTATTTAGAGCAGATAGCGGATATTCTGAGCGTGGGTTTTGCCAAGCAGATTGAGGAGCAGGAGCAACATGATTTCGTACTGCCCTGCGGTGGTATGGATCCTGATGATGCCGAGGAATTATGCGCTTTAGTGGCCGAGCGCATGTCCAAACATGGCTACGGCATGCAGGCGGCGCTCATCTCGGAGGAGCCCGATCCGCAGCAGGAGGAGTACGAGTAAGAGTAGGCCGTCTCAAAAGGTGACGGCGTTTGGGTGCACTTGACTATTGCGCGATGAACCAGTCGCCTACAAATTCCTCCTCATCCCAGTCCTCCAGCCTCAACATGAAACCTTGCACTGCGGTGATCTGGGTTTGCACCTCAACTAAGTTGCCCAGCAGGGGATTATAGCCGCTGTGACCATAGGACTTGGCTCCGGCGAGCTCTGAGGGGGTGAAGCGGGGTTTGGGCTGATGCAGGCGCTCGCGGCTTACGCGCAGTCCCGGCACGGTCAGCATGGCTCGGATCTCAAGGGGTCTTTGTCTTAAGGCTTCTTTTTGTTCTTTTGTAAGTTTTCTGCCCTCGGTCCTGATTTTTCGCTCCAGCCAGTCCCGATCGGCAGCGTAGATCTGTCTGACCTGAGCGTTGACCTCCCGGGTATCTAAGTGTCTGCCGCCTGAGGCGGCGTAGTGCTGCATGAGCACCATGACCTCGTAGCAATGTCCGGCGTAATCCTGATCGTCATTGTAAATGTGTCCGGGGTAGAGATACTTCATGTTATTGTCGAGATCCATGGCGGCGAACAGATCGCAGTGTCCCGGCAGATCCATATAACCCCCGACATTGAGGAGGGCGGCGAAATTAGAACCTTTGATGGCGTAGAGATAGCGGCCGCGCTCTAAGCGGGTCGCGGGAGTTTCATCTCGCTCCCGGGCCTTATGGTGATATTGTCTGAGCTCGGCGGGGTTCTCGTAGATGGCAGCCACGAAACGTGACTGCTCCTCTCCTTTGAAATACTGCTCAAAGAGGGTTCTTATCTGCGCGAACTGACTGCCCTGTGCATCCAGGCGATCCATGGGATCGGCACAACCAATAAGCAGCACGACGGCTGCCATCATGAAGGTTAATATTCTCATGTACCCAGCCTCAAAGAGAGCAGACCAGACGTGGGATTAGTGTCAATGCCGGTTTTCACAGGCCAGATCGCCTAAGGATTTAATTTCGCAGTATTTGCCGCCAAAGCCGATACCCAGGGCCAGGATCTGCTTGCAGTTGGTATGACGCAGACTCTCGGCGTAGTTTTTTTCAATGATTTGTGAGGCGGCGTCCTCGCTGGCCTTAAGGCGATCCGCGCGGGTATTTTTGGCGGATTTAAGCTCCAGGACTGTTGCGGTGCTGTGGTCTGCGTCAACTAGGATGATATCTGAATAACCGTCGCCTGACTCCTGCTCTTCCATCAGCTCTATGTTGCGGGAAGAGGCGGCCAGACCCAGTACCCCGAGCATGAAGCCGTGATAGTAGGACTCATAGCCGGTATTCCTGAAACTGATATAGCGGCCCAAGAGCTTATTGATGAGGATCCTGGCCTGGTCGACCTCGTTGTGCAGCAGTGAGTCCAAAAGCTCGACGGCGAGGTTGGCCCAGGCGGGGTTATCCTTACTAAAGAGTTTATTGAAACTGTTTATAAAGGCCGTATGAACTTCACGGTTGGGGATTTTCAGTCTGACCTCACCTTCGGTGGCCGGCTCGCCCTCATAGGTTACATACCCTGTGTGCAGGAGCAATGTCATAAAATCCTCAAAGCTCATCCCCTCTTTGAGGGTGGGGTAGGTTGAGAACTCCCTGAGATTTACCGTAAGAGACTCCCCGTTTACCAGTTTCTGCAGTCCTTCAATGCCCTCGCGGTCGCAGCTTTGGGCGTAAAGGGAGAGGATGTCGTTGCCGCTGGTGTTGGCCCAGTAGCACTTGGCCTGAATGTTCTTGTTTTTTACATGATCGCTGCAGTAGCTCTTAAGGCTCCAGGGGCAGTATATGCTCTCAGGGCCGAAGCGGTAGCCGTCATACCAGAATTTGACTTCATCCTCACGTTCGGTGATCTCATAGTCACCGAGCATCTTATGCGTTTCCTCCCCGGTAAAGCCGAAGTAACGCGCAAAGCGGGTATTGTCCATGCCGATGCTCCTGAAGTTGTTGGCATCGGTGAACACGCTTTGATGGGTAAGTTTAAGACAGCCGGTGACGATGCCCTTTAAAAGCCAGGGATCGGGATTTTGTTTGAAGGTTCTGACACTGAGTCTTCTGATGATATCGAGCATCTGCTCATAGTAGGGCTCTTTGGCTACTACGGCTTTTTGCAGGGGCACGTCGTACTCGTCGATGAGTACCAGTACCTGACGATCGTACTCCTGATGAAGCAGGGAGCACAGTGTAGGCAGAAAAGTGCCGGCCAGATTTACCGCCCGATCGAATACCGCAGGTTTATCCAGATTGTCTGGGGCGCTTTTCATAAAAGCATATTCAGACAGGAAAGCTGCCTTGCTCTCCGCGGTCAGTTTGACACTGTCCTTTAGAAATAAAAATTTCTCGTACTGGTCGATCATTTCGCGCAACAAAGTGTCCAGAGCCGTGTTGAATTTCTGCCCTTCTACCCCCCGAAAGGAGAGATAGATTACCGGAAACTGTCCCATGTACTCCTCACGCAGCTGCGCAAAGTCCTCTCCTGCCACCTTAAAGTTGCGGCCTTTGTCCAGAAAGAGCCGCTCCTGGTAGCTGGTATCACCGGGGTTTTGGTAGTTTAAGCGGCAGAAATGATAGATCATGGTCTGATTGAGGGTTTTGCCAAAACGCCGGGGACGGGTGAAGAGCAGATTTTCACTGAGATCGTTTATAAAGATCTCTTGGAGCAAGTCGGTCTTGTCCACATAGTAACCGCCCTTGAGGATTATTTTGGCAAAGTCCTCAGTGCCTGCTCCCTCTTTACTCAGTTCAGTCATGTATTTCTCCAGCTTTGGGTAGTTCGCCTGAAACGTCTATATAGATGAGCTCGGCGAAGTTAGCATCGCCTGTTTTGAGCTGGTACTGCCCGGTCATGTATGCCTCTGATTTAGTGTAGTTATTAATTAATATAACACACCTTTGAGACTTTCAAACCACAAACATGCGATTTTTGAAATTACCTGCTATCATACCGCTCCCTTGGACCTGCCGCAGATCTCAGGCAGGCGGGGTTTGATGTCCGGACCGGGCTTTTTTATGCTTGATTCAAAATGCAGGCTATCCGTCCTGGCGTTGATTTTGGTTAACTAAAATCCTCGCGCTGATAACACCTTTAAGCAGGGTGAAGTTAAAAGACCATATATCTTATAATTCACTGCAATTTCAAGTATGGCCCCCTGAAATTTACCAGAACTAATACTTGAAATTCTCTATTTTAAAACCTTAGAATTACCATGAATGCAGCTTATTCTGAATAGACATAATCCGCCACTCTCGTTTTGCAGACTTCACAAGGCTGATTTGGCATTAAGTTCAAAAAGTTAATTTTTATGATTGATCTTTCACAGTATAAACCTAGACTAATGGATGAAACTCTCCGGCAGGCTCTGGGCTTGTTCAAGGCAGTATGTCTTGAGGGCCCTAAGTGGTGCGGCAAAACCTGGACTGGGGTAAAACACAGTCACAGTCAGTTTTTTATCGGTGATCCTCAGGGCAATTTTGCCCACAGAGAGCTGGCCCGCAGCGATCCTGCATTTGCACTCAAAGGTGAAGCACCCAGGCTTTTGGATGAGTGGCAGGAGGTACCGGCGTTGTGGGATGCAGTACGCTTTAGTGTTGATCAGAGGGTGGAGAGCGGACAGTTTATTCTTACCGGTTCAGCCACACCTCGCTTTAAGGGGATCACTCACAGCGGTACCGGGCGTATAGCGCTGTTGAAGATGCAGACCATGTCGCTGTACGAAAGCGGGATCTCCAACGGGGCGGTGTCATTGCAATCATTGTTTGACGGCAATGCTGATCTGCCCGCGCAGGTCACCCCACTGGGGATTGAGGAGCTTGCCGAGCTGGTGGTACGCGGCGGCTGGCCCGGTAATTTGACCACTCCTGCCGCCCATTGCGGCGCTCTGCCGCAGATGTATATTGAAAATGTGCTCAGGGATGATCTGCTGCGTTTAGACGCTCCCAGGATTGATGGCGGCAAAATGAGACAGCTGCTGCGCTCTCTGGCACGCAATGAGTCCACGGCCAGCGGGGTTGCCACTCTTAAAAGGGATCTTAACGAGCAGGACGGTATTTCTCTGGACGAGAAGACCATCAAAAGCTATCTGACCATTCTCAATCAATTGTTCTTGATTGAAAATCAACCCTCGTTTGCCACGGCTCTGCGCTCACCGGTGCCAATTAAGAACAAAGCCAAACTGCACCTGTGTGATCCCTCCCTTGCTTGCGCCTTGTTGGGAGCGGGAGTCGAGCGCCTGCTCTCAGAGCCCAAGACCTTAGGCTTCATGTTTGAGGCCTTGGTTGAACGCGACCTCAGAATATACGCTTCCTATCTTGGAGGAGAGCTGCTTCACTATCAGGACTACAAAGGCCGGGAAATCGACGCCGTGCTCAGACTGCCTGACGGTCGCTGGGGGGCTTTTGAAATTAAACTGGGCAACGATAAAGCAGATCTTGCTGCCTTATCACTGCGCAAAACTGCATCAAGCATAGCTCCCGAGGGCAGTCCCGAATATCCCTCCTTGCTGGCGGTGATCTGCGGTACTGCACCTTTTGCTTATCGCAGGGATGATGGGGTGTATGTACTGCCGCCCGGTGTATTAAAGCCCTGAGCGCACATTCCAAGAGGCTGCCTAGGGTGCACCTGCTTCAGGCATGGCAAAGCTATCTGAGAGCGGTAGCCGGCGGTGGAACAGTTTGATTCAGCTGCACAGTATGGGGCGGTGCTGCCCCTGGCTTACCGACTAAAAAACCGCCGGCATCACTGCCGGCGGTTTGAGGTGCACAGGCCTTGAGGCTAGTTGTGCTTCTTGTCTTTGGAGCTCTTTTCGGCCTTGAGGTTCATGAGCTTGTTCTTGTGCTCAGTCACCACGGCCTGCATCACGATGAACAGGCACAGCAGTACGCCCACCACGATCTTGGTCCACCACGCCGACAGCGTGCCCTGGAAGGAGATGATGGTGAGAATGGTGCCCTGAATCATCACGCCTAAGAGTGTGCCGGGGATGAAAGCCACACCGCCCATCAGCTGCGTGCCGCCGATCACCGAGGAGGCGATGGCCTCCATCTCCATGCCCAGGCCGTGCTGGGTGTAACCTGAGAGCATGATCCAGGAGTAGGTGATGCCGCCCAGGGAGGCACAGAACCCTGAAATGATATAGGCTTTCCAGCGGATGGCGTCGGCCTTGAGGCCCATCAGACGGGCAGACTGCTCATTGCCGCCTATGGCGTAGACCCCGCGTCCGAAGGAAGTGTACTTGAGCACCAGGGTGGCCACCAGCACCACAAACAGCGCGATGAGGGCGCCTAAGGATAAAAAGCAGTCCCCGATGGGCAGTGACCAGAAGGCCAGCTCTCCGTAGAACTCATTGTCGATGCCCACGCTGTCGCGGGAGATCATGGCGGTCAGACCGCGGCATAAGAACATGGTGCCCAAGGTCACGATGAAGGGCTGCAGTCTGAAGAAAGTGATCAGAAAGCCGTTTAAGGTGCCCACGGCCGTGCCGATGAACAGAACCATGATCATGCACCACACCGGGTGAATGGAGGTGTCGCGCATCAGATAGGCCAGTGACATGCAGGTGAGAGCCACCACCGCGCCCACCGACAGATCGATGCCGCCGAAGCCCGAGAGGATGGTGAAGGTGATCCCGACCGTCACGATGATAAGCGGGGCGTTGTCGATGAACAGATTCAAAAACACCTGTGGGCTGAAGAAGCCGTCAAAAGACACCGAGCCGATGCCAAAGAGCACGATGAACAGCGCTAAGGTGACGTAGAACTGGAAGAAGCGCGAGGCTACCAGATTGCTGATGAAGTTACGCATGGCTGGCCTCCAGTTGCCCTGAGGCGGATCTCTTTAACATGTAATCGCGGTACATCTGCTTGAACTTCTGCGACTGGAACACGATGATGAGCAAAATCACCACGGCTTTGACGGCCGGCAGACGGTCGGAGGACACGCCCACGGCGTACATGGTTGTGGTCAGCGTCTGAATGGTGATGGCGCCGATGATGGTGCCGCCAATATAGTAACGGCCGCCCACCATCAGGGTACCGCCTAAGGTCACGGCCAAAATGGCGTCCATCTCCATGTTGAGACCGCAGTTGTTGGCGTCGGCCGCGCGGATGAGCGAGCCTTCGATCAGACCGGCCGTACCGGCGCAGAACCCCGAGAAGATGTACACGCAAAAGAGCACCAGGGTCACGTTGATGCCGGCGTAACGCGAGGCGGTCTGGTTGATGCCCACCGACTGGATCATGAGGCCGATGGAGGTCTTGCGGTCAAGCAGGATCACCAGCAGCACCATGAGAAAGGCGATGATGAGCGCCGTGGGCAGACTCACGCCGGGGATGTTGCCGCCTATGTAGCTGAAGGGCTTGTAGTAGACGGTGATGATCTGTCCGTCGGTGAGCAGCTGCGCGATGCCGCGTCCTGCGGTCAGCAGGATCAGCGTGGCCACCATGGCCTGGATCTTGAGCTTGGCCACCAAAGTGCCGTTCCAGATCCCCGCGAGCACCCCCGCGCCGATGCCGGCTAAGATGGCGATGAAGAAGGGATGCTGCGGCACGCCGGAGATGTCACCGCCTAAGAGCACGCAGCAGGAGGCCGCCGAGATGGCGCAGACCGCGCCCACGGAGATGTCCACGCCGCCGGTGGCAATCACGAAGGTCATGCCCAAGGCCAGGATGATGAGTGAGGAGGCCCTATAGAGGATGTCGATGGGGCGCCCGTAGAGGTTGCCGTTTTCCATCACCTCGATCTTGAAGAAATCGGTGACGAACACGGCATTGAACAGCAGCAGCAGCGCCAGCGCGGCCAGCGGCAGCGCCAGGGAGCTGTGCGAGAATTTTTTAAGCATGTCCATGGTAGTCTCCTGCAATGGCCTGCATGATGTGAGCCGTGGAAATCTCATCCTCGGCCAGCTCGGTAATTTTCTCGTGGTCACGGATGACCAGTATGCGCGAGCAGGTGCGTACCTCCTCGCCTAACTCGCCGGAGATGAAGATCACCGACATGCCCTGTTCTTTGGCCAGGCGCACCGCCAGCTGCTCGATTTCGGACTTGGTGCCCACGTCAATGCCGCGGGTAGGCTCATCCAAGATGAGCAGGGCAGGCTGCGTGGCCAGCCAGCGGGCGATGATCACCTTCTGCTGATTGCCGCCGGAGAGATTGGAGATGAGCTGCTCGCGATCCGAGACCTTGATGCGCAACAGATCGATGTAGTAGTCGGCCAGCTCGTTCTGCTTGGAGCGGGGCATATGCCTGAACATGCCGTCCTTGGCCTGCAGCGCCAGAATGATGTTCTCGCGCACCGAGAGATCGCCGATGATGCCCTGTACCTTGCGATCCTCCGGGCAGAAGGCGATGCGGTTCATCATCATGTCCATGGGGGACTTGATCTTGACGTTCACGCCGTCGATGTTGATCTCACCCTCGCTCTTCAACATCACGCCAAACAGCGTCTCGGCTATTTCGGTACGTCCCGAGCCTAACAGGCCCGCCAGACCGATGACCTCACCTTTTTTGATCTCCATGTTGAGATCCTTGACCTTGCCCGGCACCGTGACGTCGGTGGTCTTGAGGAATACCTGCTCCTGCGGTTTGGACTTGTCCAGGTTGCTTTCAATCTGGTCTTCCTTGATCTCCTTGCCCATCATGCGGGAGATGAGTTCGATGCGCGGCAGGCTCTTGACCTCGTATTCGCCCACGTACTCGCCGTCGCGCAGGATGGTGATACGATCGCAGATGGTGTAGATCTGCTCCAGGAAATGTGAAATGAAGATGATGGCGATACCGCGCTGTTTGAGCGAGCGCATGATGGAAAAGAGTTTTTCGGTCTCTTTGTCCGACAGCGAGGAGGTCGGCTCGTCCAAAATCAAAATCTTGCACTGCGTGTCGATGGCGCGGGCAATGGCAATCATCTGCTGCATGGCCACCGGGTAGAAGCCCAGGGTCTGATTGACGTCAAGATCCAGCCCCAACTGCTCCAGCAGCAGAGCGTGGGCATGATGGGACATGGTCTTCCAGTCGATGTTGTGCAGTGCCCCGCGCGGCTCCCGGCCGATGTAGATGTTCTCGGCCACGGACAGATTGGCGCAGAGGTTGACCTCCTGATATACCGTGGAGATGCCCATCTGCTGGCTCTCCAGCGGGGTCCTGGGAGCGATTTCATGGTCATCGTAGACGATGTGGCCGCCGGTTTTCTGGTATACGCCGGTCAGCACCTTGACCAAGGTGGATTTTCCGGCGCCGTTCTCGCCCATCAGTGAGTGGATTTCACCGGGCTTTAGATTGAACGAGACTCCCTTGAGGGCCTTGACCCCGGGGAAGAACATGTCGATGTCCCGCATTCTCAGGATGTAGTCCTGAGGTGAGTTCTGAGCGCTGCTGTCTTGAGGTACAGTCATGGCTCCTCCTTGTGTGGTTGGCAGGGCGCAATAAAGGCGCTCTAAAAAGAATGTCCACCTTTAAGTGGACATTCATTTATTGTTTTTTCGCCAGTTAAACCGCTGAATTAGTATTTGCGGCTGGGGAAGACCTCGGCGGCCTGATCGGCGGTGTACACACCTTCCTCGACGAACACGCTCTTGGGCACGCTCTCGCCTTTTAAGATCTTCTCGGCGGTCTCAAAGAACAACTCGCCCTGCAGCGGGTTGCACTCGACGGTGGCGTTGGCCTTGCCGTCAATCATGGCCTGGAAGATGCCCTTGACGCCGTCCACGGAGACAATGATGATGTCCTTGGAGGGCTTGAGGCCGGCCGCCTCAATGGACTGAATGGCGCCTAAGGCCATGTCGTCGTTGTGGGCGAACAGCACGTCAATCTTGTCACGGTAGGACTTGATGAAGGACTCCATCACTTCCTGGCCTTTCTGACGGGTGAAGTCACCGGTCTGAGAGGCGAGAATGTTGTACTTGTCCTTGTTCGGAGAGGCCTTCAGCGCGTCGTCAAAGCCATGGGCACGGCCGGTGGCAGCAGAGGAGCCCACGGTGCCTTCTAAGATCACCAAATTAATCTTGTCACCGCCGTCGCGGGGTTTGATGTTGTTCTTGGTGATGTAGTCATCGAGCCAGGCAAACACCTTCTGGCCCTCGGTGTAGGAATCGGTGCCAATCTTGGCAACGTACAGGGAGTCATCGGAGACGGTCAGATCGCGGTCCATGATGAGCACCGGGATCTTGGCCCTCTTGGCCTCACGCAGGATGTTGTCCCAGCCGGTGGCCACGATCGGCACGAAGCCGATGAGGTCAACTTTCTGGGCGATGAAGGTACGGATGGCCTTGATCTGATTTTCCTGCTTCTGCTGAGCGTCGGAGAACTTCAGGTCAACGTTGTGTTTTTCGGCGGCGGCCTTCACGTCATTGGTGTTGGCGGTACGCCACTCGGACTCGGCGCCGATCTGCGAAAAACCGATGGTGGTCTTGGCCGAGGCCACGGAGGAAACGGCCATCGCGGCACCCACGCTCACGGCAAGCAAGGTCTTGAACAATTTCATACTGACTAAACTCCTTTATGATGACTTGGCAGTTGTATTTACAGAGCACAACCTAACGGTTATTTGGCCCCTTTAAAAGCGGTGTCTCAGGCACAGCTTTTATGAGGCAATAATAGTGAATAAAACGTTTACATGAATAAGTTAGATGTAAAAATTGTGAAGTGAGGCACTAATATAAGCGGCTTTTTGGGGCGAGGCAAAAAAGTGCGGATTTCACCTGCGCGGGGGACGGCGCGGGTACTTTTCAGAAACGTTGTAAGAACCACTTGATCTAAAAACCGTTCTCAGGTTAAAAACTACTCCAGACGCTTGCTCACGCGTCATTTGCCTGCTCTTGCCGAAGGCTGCGCTGCTGCCTTGGAGTGCACCGCGGACTGCACGGTCTGCTGCGCCCGGCGGCGGTACGGAGCTGTGTTAGGTTGCTCTGCACAGAAGCTTGATTAAAAAGCTGCAGGTGCAAGGTCGGCTCGTGCGGCCGCAGGCTTGATTACCTCGCCTTCGGTACCATGTTTTACGCCTCGTGTCACAAATTTATCAGTTCCTTGATAGATTATCGATCATAGGTGAAAAATGTGGTAAAATTTGCCCATACCCACCAATGAGTGGCTTGTCATATAGTTTTTTGGGGTCAATGAATTTTCTTGTGGTAGGTGCAGGTTAGAGCTACACCGTTACTGAACGTCACCTTGATAAAAAGGGGGCGCCTTGTATAATCGCATCAACTAAAAAATAATCAACAAGGAACCCCTATGAGCGATTATACAC
>JAFUGP010000200.1 GCA_017469335.1 Succinivibrio sp.
CCCCTTCGAGCTCAAAGGTCTCGCTGGGCAATTTTGCAGAGGTCGCGGGCGGCCTTGCAAGTCGTAACCCCTTCGAGCTCAAAGGTCTCGTTGGGTAAATGATCCGGGAGAGTGACATCATCCATACTGTCGTAACCACTTCGAGCTCAAAGGTCTCGGTGGGGTTCTCAACAGGCATTAAGACCAATGCTCCGGCTGTCGTAACCCCATCGAGCTCAAAGGTCTCGTTGGGTTTGTGCCGGAAGAGCACGCCAAGTTACTCTGTCGTAACCCCTTCGAGCTCAAAGGTCTCGTTGGGCAGATATTCTCTATGCTGAAGAGATTGGCTTAAGTCGTAACCCCTTCGAGCTCAAAGGTCTCGTTGGGGCAGACTCTTACCGGTTCCTCCAGGGCCGTCAAGTCGTAACCCCTTCGAGCTCAAAGGTCTCGTTGGGAATAACGGCCAAGGAGTAATCACCGAAAATGGTCGTAACCCCTTCGAGCTCAAAGGTCTCGTTGGGGCGGGCGCGGGCACTGGGTCTGCCACCCGGCAGTCGTAACCCCTTCGAGCTCAAAGGTCTCGTTGGGTAAAGAGGATTATATTATGGGTACTGGGATGTTTGTCGTAACCCCTTCGAGCTCAAAGGTCTCGTTGGGAATGTTGCCTTTAATACACTCTACGAAGCTCAAGTCGTAACCCCTTCGAGCTCAAAGGTCTCGTTGGGTAACTACGCCCTTGACACTTTGACTGATTATGTCGTAACCCCTTCGAGCTCAAAGGTCTCGTTGGGAGTATATCACTCCCTGCCCTTTCGCCCCGGAATCCAAAGCGCTATAAAATCTGCCATCCGTCACAGTTTCAGACAACATGACGGATAACGGCAGCTCAGGCCTAAAATGCAGGTCAGAAAAGGCAAAAAACATCAGATTTCCTCCTTTAATTCAACCAATTGGACAACATCGAGAACCTTTTTAAAAAAGTTCTTTAATATCAAAGTCCGATCTTTCAAGTCCATGTTCCTGTCTGACGGGGCAGCTATGAGGCCTCAGGCCACGAGGCAGAGCTCCTCGCTCCCACCGTACATGCGGGCGCGGGCAAAGCAGCTGTCACAGCATGGCACCACCATCAGGCTGTCGCCGTCCTCGATCATCTGACTTAGCCTGCTCTCCAAATCCTTCAGCTTGGTGTCGGTCCCCTCGAAGATAAATACTGACTTCTGCGCCCGCTGCGCATTCTTCTTCAGAAGCCTGAAAGCTCTGCCGCGGACGGAGTTATCATGGATGTCATAGCAGATCAGAACGCGCAGCATGGATTGATCCTCAGAGGCTCGAAGTCACACTGACCGCCCAGCATACCGGCATAAGCTGCGGCCTGATCCTCAATGTGATCATCAAGAGTACGACTCATTCGCTTCCACAGGCCGTCAGAGAGCTGATAATAAAGTTTGATCGTGCAGGAGAACATGTTCTCAAAAGCTTTAAGCACGGTACCGAAAAGATGGGGATCTTTCATCAGGCAGCGCCCGTCTTTGATCTCAAACTTGTCCAGATGCACCTCATGATGGCGCACCAGTTTCAGCACCACATGATCAACCAGGGGTCTGAAAGGCTCCATGAGATCGGAGGCCAGGGCCCAGTGACCGCCCTGGCTGCGATGAAAGAACCCCAGACGCGGATTGAGTCCCTGTGAGCGCAGTGCCGATGCGAAACGGTTGTGCAGCATGACATAACCGAACGAGAGCATGGCGTTTAAGGGATCAGGCGCGGGGTGGGCAAGGCGACCCTTCCACTGGCCTTCCTCCAACATTGTGTTCCACTGCCCGTAGTAAATTCTCGCCGTATAGCCCTCGGCGCCGCGCAGTTGGTCCGGATTTTCGGACTTCTGAAACAGATCACTGCAGTTATTCCACTCAGGGCACAGACCGGTACGCCTGAGCAGAATGTTGGCGGAGTTATCGGCTTTGGCCCTCAGCACCTTCCGGGCAAGTTCAAACTTCCTGTCAGGGAAATCATCAAAGCGCTGCTGCCAGGAAAGATGCAGATCCTCACTGCCGTACAGGCAGATAAGCTGGCCTTTCGGAAGACCTTGCACATCAAAAAAGTCAACCGGTACGCCCTGATGCATCAGCGTCGTGAGCACCTTGCAGTCCGCATTGGCCAGTCCGAAGATCATTATCCTGCGGATACGGTCAAGCTCAATCTCTATCGTATTCTTACCCTGTTCCCCGCGCTCGACAATGAGTTTGTCGTTTTTTATGCTCACCTGATTGTCGCGGCGTGTCAGGCTCAGCGTGGTTTTCGCGGCAACAGACTCATAAAGTGATCTGCAAGTGGCAGCCATAGTTTAATCCTCCCTACGTCAGTGAATCTGCAAGGAGTAAATCAAAAAGCGTGCCAACTTTGACCGCGCCACTAACGTCCAAGTATCTCCAAGAGATGCACAAGACTGCCCTAAGTACGGTCAAAGCGGATGATTAACTGTGCAACCTGCGGTTATGGCTGAATATTTTTCTCTGATCTGTCACCTTAAACGTCTGTCTGTTTCGGCCAGGCTTTACCTCTTAACTGTTATCTGCCCTGGCATTTGTGGATGTTCTGCCGACATTATCGTCGGGATAATTTTTAGGAAAATTTCTAAAAATTTTAAATTTTTAAAAAAGTACAGACATCCCGGCTCAGTAGCAACAAAAGTTATCTGCATCCTCCTCCGCGCTGTATGGACAGTTTAACTCCCTCCTGCGGGATACCTGGGCTTATCGCCTATTCATGAAGCCACCATCGCCACAACCGTCAGTATCGGATACCATACACTGAGAACGGTCGCCTCGCAGGCGACAGTTCAACTTGACATCGCCCCATATTCAACCGCCTACGTTGCAAAAGCAGACAAGGCGATGCGCAGCGCGTCATGTATCATTCTACCCGTTCACCACCTGCACGGCGTCGGGGAGTATCGGTCTGTCTTTGAATAACGGGCGGTCAGGGTATTTTTTATCAAATTTAATTCCCATGTAGACCGTTGCTTCATAGTCAGGTTTACGATCAAAATTACTCATGGCTGACAGCGCCCGCATCCATTCTGTACGGAGAAACTTCTGACGTGCCTGCTCGAAATCAAGAGAATTTAGGTCATCTTCTTTAAAACCGGCTGTTTTCAGAACTTCCTTGTAGAATTGCAGCCTACAGTCCTTCATTTCTTCATCACTCATGGACAGGGAACTTGTTCCTCTGCCGATAAGCGAGCCGTAAAGCTGTCTGCCCCGATTAACTCTGACATCACTAATTTTGATTTCCACAGCACCCAGACCCAAAGGCCTGCCCATGCCCATACGGTGATAATGAGCTCCTCCCGGAAGTTCACCCAGCAGCAGCGCTTCCAATACTGCACCTAACTCGGCTTTGCTCAATCTGTCCACTCTTATCTCGAAGCTTCCGGCGGCTCCTTCTTCCAGAGGATGCAGACAGGACCAGGTACTGAAATTGCTTTCCTGTTTATTTCCCCTTCTGTCCAACTGACCAGCCTTTTTTCTTTCCTCCTCGTACTTGTCATTCAACTCATTCCAACATTCCATATGATCGCGGTGCCAGTAGTACTTAAAGCCCCTCAGACGCCCACGAGAATACTCTTCACGTGTCAGTCCGGAACTGCGTCCGCTTCTGGCATACTCCTGATATTTCTGTTTGTCATAATCGTAATTATTGAGAACATCCAGGTCATTTTTTCCGTTCCAGGTTACGTCACCCGCGACCTGCTGCCGTAGGTAGTGCTGGACACAGGAAGGCTTTGGTCCGTTAAGAATGGCATTGAAGCCTTCATCACCGCCGGGGTTTTTCCACGGTTTACCCTTGAGTACACATTGGCCGACGGCAATGCGTCCCCTCCTGGTCACATCCTCTTTGCTCTTGTTCTTGCCGACCAGGCCGAACAAGTTAAGTACAAAATCGTTGTCCTCGACGAAGCTGCCCTTTATCCGACCCTGCTCTAAGGTTAAATCACGTGGGGTATGCTGATAAGGAATTCTGAAATAACGAGCCGTGCCCAGATACTCAATTAAATCCGGGTTACCTCCCTGCACGGTGTAAAAGACTCGGGCGCCGCCTCTGCTTAGTTTCTTCTCTTCGTCCCGCCACATTTTTTTGGCTGCATCAGACATCTGACCAATAAAATATCTGGCGGTCCGGGCGTCAACTTCAAGTTCGTGTCTGCACTGGTCAACAGGATCAAATTTGTAGCCGTGGTGGAAGGAGACCGATCTGCCGTTCCTATCCGTTACACCCGGATGCGGAATGGCGCAGGTCCAGTACAGACCGTCCTCGCCCTGCTTAACTTTTGGTTTTGAATCCGCATGTACAATCTCCTTACCTGACGTGAACAGGGAATATTCGGATCCGTTCTTTTTGAGATAACCTCCCAGGGCTTTCGATCCGAAGTGGCTTTTGTACAACTTGGTGTTTTCACTCTCCGGCTGATTTCTGCCTGTGTTCCTTCCTCTGCCTCTGTCATTGCTGCTGCCGCCGGTAATGTTGCGCCAGAAAATCACCTTATCGCTCACGGGATTCAGCTGTGACTGACTCATCATCTCCATGACGTTTCGCAGCATGCCCTTGATGGACGTGCCTGGTATAACGTAGTTATTTCCGACCTGGAAAAAATACTTGTCGGCAGGTCTTTTTTTGGCTTCATCCTTGGAGAGTTGTTTTTGAGCTCTTCCCACCATAAGCGGGGTCTTTGCCTCCAGGGTGCATTCGATAACCCCGCAATAATTGCAGCCGTCATCATTGCTGCCCGGTGTTGTTCTGCCTGACTCCCAGGGAATGAAGTTGTAGGGAGCTACTGCACCCGGATGTATTGATACATGCTGACCATTACCGCTGCCGTAATGGTAATTTGGTTTTGGATCTCCTTTTTTGGACGAGAACTTTTGCTGCTGCCCTTGGGAAGTCTTAGAACTGCGCCCGTCATCGGGCCGATAGTGCCCATGATCATTTTTGTTTTTTTTTGTATTGACCTAACGTTCCATTCTTATAGGAACTTAACTGTTCTGAAAAATCCAACATTTATTCCCCCTGCTCCTCATCTCCCTCAAATGTGCGGGAGCCGGATTCACGATTGATCCTGCGGTAGGCCTGATACTGCTGCTCATCCAGCACCCCGCATAACCGTTTCGCTTTGAGCATCGGAAAAGTGCTCTCCGGGATCTGGCGCTCGGTACTGGTACCGCTTTTCTCATTCCGGTCAACCGTAGACTGCCTGGCATCATCGGCCGTGAAATATTCACGATGAACCAGAGCTCCGCCCCTGGCAAGTTCCTGTGCCCTCGGATGACGGCGCAGGGCGTAGGCTCTGGTGCGGTACCAACCGGTGAATTTTTCGCGTCTTTGAGGATCAATAACTGTGTGAGGCTCCGGTCCGTCTACTATCAGACGGGCTGACCAGCCATGGCCGGCGGAGCCGACACTGAATTCTGCCTGAGCACCGAACACGGTCAGGAATTGCAGTGAGCAGTAGGCGTTGCCGCTGTCCGTTCGTATGAACAGATCCAGTATCTCCCGCGGCAGGATGCCTTCCATGAGTTTACCGGCCTGGCACCCGTCATCGGTCTCCGCTGTAAACCAGGCGGGGGCGGAGGCAAAAATACCTCGCACCAGATCCTGAATATCCCTGCTGTCCCACATACTCTCCTGGTCAAAATACAGGATGATGAAATCCTGTGGTTTATCTGAAACAAGCTCATCCCTGAGCATGGCGTTCACATCCGCTAGCTGTTCACTCATTTCCGGCCGTCTCCAATTCTTCAATCAATTTCAGTGCATCCCCCGGATCGGCCCCGGGCAGAGTGATCTCGCGGGTAACGCCGTTATGTCTGCAGCACACCCTGCCCTCTACATTCAGCAGTGCCGCACCGAGATCCCGAGGAGTGCGCACTCCATTGAGCTTTACCACACCGTTGCCGCGGTTTACCCCGCCACCTACGGGCAGAGTACCGGTGAATAGATCTGCCAGCGCGTGTCCCAACAGCAGGGCTTCCCTGAAACTGAGATCGGTAGCCCTCATTTTGAATTCCAGCTCCAAGGGCACGTCAAGCCAGACCGGCCGTTCGTCAAACAGGGCACCGTCGAGCGCTCCGCCGGTAAACCTGTCCAAAGCCACATGCTGCACCTGCTGGCTTTTGACACCGCTTCTGAGGTAGATATCCTCGATTTCCACCTTGCCGCAGCTGCCGTCACCCTTTACCGTACCGAAGATCCCGCCCAGGAAATCCATGACTTTCTTATGCGGATCTTCCGGATTTCCGGTCTCACCGACACTTCCGGCATTCTTGTCAGCAGACATCAGTATGGCGGCTATGTCATGCAGACGATGTCGCAGAGCTCCGCGCAAAGAACTGCCGGGAATGGTGTAACGCCAGCTCATGTGATTTGATCCGGCAGAGTTTCCTTTCTGCTGACCGTCCGGAGCATCGTAATCGAATACCGGTGTTCTCATGCACTTGATGTCTGACTGGGAATCCTCCGATTTTTCATTTATTCCGCCCACCAGGATCGGACCCTGAGTGATCAGCACGGCCTTGTCTATGCTCAGGCTGACCGTATTGTCTGCCATGCTGCAGTCTGACGTATCTGCAGCAGGATCCGGATCCACGACAGCACCGACACCTTCGGCAAAGCTCACGCCCTGCTGAAGGGAGAGCCACTGCAGCATACCGTCCGAACTTTGCAGGTTAAACTCTCTGAGCTGGAACTTATCCCGGCCGGGACACTTCACCCTGCCGAAGCCGCTGACCCGCTTGCCGCCTATGGTGATGAGACCGTAACGCAGTTTGGAGCACAGCTCCAGAAAGTACCTGCGATCGGATGCGAATTGCTCTGCTCTTGCCTTGCGATCGGACCTTTCCTCTTCAATGTCCTGACGGTCGTCGTAAGCGCCTTCAAGATCCCAGCCGTCGTATTTGAGCTCCACGGCAAATCTGGCACCTTTGGGCACGAGCTCCTCATCGAATTTGCCGCCTCTTACGGCCACACCGCGCAGCTCGTCAAGCCTGACATGATCGCGTACCACCGCCCGGGTATTAATCTCCACCCTGCGTCCGGCGAACTCCTTGCGCCAGGCTTCCTGTCCGTCATAATCCAGCAGCACACCGTCCGAACACCACACCAGGGAAGGTCGGCGCTCGTTGTCCTCCATGCTGCCGAACATGCGTGTCGCAGCATCCTTGTCCTTCGCGGCCAGCTCGGAGCGCAGCGCTCCGGCGATGCTGCTGCCCTGAATACGCCAGAAACCGTAGCCGTCGCGCACCACCGGGCTGTCCTGCAGCAGATCTTCACCGCCCCCGCAGTGCAGCGGTGTCTGACACTCCAATACCATTCTCGCTATCAGCATATTTCACTCCAGTATTCCGTCATCTGTCAGTGGCACTCAGTTGTATTCCTGTCTGCGGCAGGCCTTGTCCCAGGCGTTGATCAACTCCAGCAGTGCCAGCTTGTGATAACGCCGTCTGAATCTCTTGAGATCTTCTTCATTAAGAGTGCCCAGAGGGATCTCGGGGGCAACCTGGGTAAGATCCCGGAAACAGGGGATGGTCTCTTTCCTGGGTTCTGGCTGTCCTTTGGCTTTGAAATCAGTTCTGCCCGAATTGCCCTCGGATTTCTCGTGAGGACGGTCAGCCAGCAGCACCTGCATGATGTCGGCCAGGCTCTCTTTTCTGTGCCCGAACGCCTTGAATCGGGCATCGGCATTCTTCCACTGATCTCCGGGAGTCTTGTTGAGCATTTCCTTGAACCAGGAATACCACTTCTCGGGATCATCTTGCTGGGTGATCATCATGCGCAGATTGCCGCGCTGGCTGGCCCCGGGCTTGGAATTCTTCCCGGCATCCTCGATAAGAGCACTTATTTCCTCGCTGTTTACAAATTTGAGAGCAGCCCGCTGGGCGGCAGTCTCGATGGCGCGGTTTTTGATGATCCGAAGAAGCGGCACCTGCCGTTCATCCGGCGCTCCCCCGGTGGATTTACCGTCAGCTCCGCTCTGCACGCTGTCCGGGATCTGAGGTATCACGGCTAGGGATCCCAGAAATTTCGGGTCAACCATGATGCGGCCGTAGCCTTCACTCACTGAGCCTCCCAGACAGCAGCCGAGGCTCTTGCCGGCACAACCCGGTGCCTTGATTTTCAGCACCGAGCCTGCCCTGATCACCTCACGCTCGCGCCGAGGCATGCGCCACAGGGAATTGAAGCCCTGCACCTGCTCGAAACTGCAGAACATTTTCTCGACCTGCAGATCACCCTCGGCTATACCCAGTGTTTGCGCAAGCTCATGCCTGAGCCCGTCCAGTCCCCCTTCCCAGCAGCTGCGCGGAGTGTAGCCGGATTTGAGATAGAGCGTGAAGATGTCAGTCTTGATCTGCTCATCACAGGCTTCCTGCTCCGAGACCAGGCTGAAGATGCATGAACCGTAACCTGCAGAACGGGCATGGCCTACCCTGATGTTATGCACGTCAGACTTGGCAAGCAGTTCTCTGAGTGCCACAGCAGTGTTTTCCTCGCAGAGCACGCTCGCCTCGAATTCACTGCCCTCGGCAATGGCCGAGAATCCGAACAGCTGGCTCTCGGCTGCGGCACGGTTGGGACCTATGGCGGCATGCATGGTGAAGATCTGCTCCTGTGCTACCAGAACAGCGCCCTCAGTCATGTACTGTCCGTCGAACTTTTTAAGTTTCACTGCCTCGTGATCGGGAATATTCCACTCGGACGGCAGCTGATCTTTGAGACCTTTGCCCGGCTCCGTTTCCAGGAGGTTGATCGTGCGGCAGCGCCCCGCGGCCTTTCTGAGCCAGGCTGTGTCGCCTTCTGCCTTAGGCAGAGAGTCATAGTTCTTGAGGTACTGGTAGCAGAGTGGCACCGGCAGCGCTGCCTGATTGAGGCAGTACGGTACAGCATTGCCCCATGACACTTCGCCGGTCAGGAACAGCGACCTGAACTGCGGATCGGCATCGGCCTTTTCTCCCCGTTTTATACGGTGCACCTCTCGCCATACAGAGGCGAACGCTCCCAGCAGCATGCTGCCGGGGATGTAGTTCAGAATATGATGTCCCATGCCCTCGGAGCTGCCGTCGGTCACCACCAGCGGCTCCTGCGCCCTGAGGTGCAGGACAAATTCGCGCAACATAATCAGTTCCCCTCCCCGTGCTGAAGTTCCGGTACATAGTGATCCGGCAGACTAAGCGGCACCTTGTCCTGTCCTTTCACTCTCACCTGGCAGGCCCCCAGGCCGCGGGCGCGATCACCGCCCATGCTCTTTACCGCAGCGCAGACGCAGCGCAGATACTCTTCAAGCCATTTCTCTCGGGAAGGATCTGCACAGTAAATCTCTACCTCGCACTCGAAACTGACCCCGGCGATGCCGCATTCGATGCTGCGCAGACTGCGGTCAACGGCTTGCCTGCGCTCGTCAAGTTTGGTCTGGGAGCGATTCAAGGTCAGATAGGACACCGCTTCGGCCCGGGCCGCCCGGTCATCGACGGCCATGAAGGCCTTCAGCAGGTCCTGCGGCAGTCTGCCGGCACTCACCCGGATCAGGCCGCTGTTATTCTGTCCGATCTCGTTGCTGTCCGAACCGAATATCTCCTCTTTGGCGATCACCAGATCATTTCTGCCCTGCAAGGAGCACAGTCTCGTCGCACCTTCTCGCAGGGCACCCTTGACCGCCCGCCCCGGGAGGTAGGGAATTCCTGCTGCATCACGCACCAGCACGCTGTCGGCCAGATGCCCATCGCCGCGCCCTGACGATACCTGCCAGTCGCTTTCAAATTCAATTACGATGTTTTTGCGCATGTCAGTCGTTGCCTCCGTTGCCTTCCGCGGCCTTTTCCCCGGTCAGACCCTTTTCAAGCTCGGCAAGATAGTTGGCCCTTGTCTCACCGTGCTTTCCCGGCTTGGGCAGCAATACTCCGAGCTCCAGGTAATCGCCCAGTCTGGTAAACCAGGTGCCGTCGGAGCCGCGCTCGAAAAAGCCGTCGTACTGTATCCTGCCGTCCTGCGGGAATATCTTTCTGAACTCGTCACCTTTCATCCTGACGGAATCATCACGTCCGCCTAATTCCCGGTTGATGTTGCGCTCGAGAACCTGCCACTCCTTGTTGCCGGCATCCATGCTCCTGCGGCAGGCGTTCATGGCCGGTCTTACCGTGGAACGCGGCAGTTTTTCCAGCACGTCGCGGGCGTTTCTGACAAAGCTCTGCAGTCCCCTGCCGTCAAGCAGATAAGGCTTGCCGGTAAGTCCGGCGCGGCTCCCGTCCCGGGCAGGAGTGGTTAGAGTGCGCTCGCGCATGGCCCCCACGTCACTTTCCGTTTCGGCACTCAGCACCAGATAGTCCAGGCTGCTCGGCCTGGGGTCCATCTTCTCTGTCAGCTTCTTGGCATTCTTGAGTAGTGTCTCGCACAGCTCGAAAGCCTTGAGGAAAGGATAGCCCGGAGCACAGACCACCATTCCTGCCCCCATGGTAAGATGCCGGCCGTTGTGACTGGCTTCGGCCTCGAAGTTCTTGATGAAAGCATCCATGAACAGCAACGCCAGATCGGCGCGCACCACCACGGTGACGTCATCACCGCCCAGCACCAGAGGCCGGAGCGGCATAACAAGTTTCCTTCTGTCACTGGTGCCGTTACGTCGTTTTTTGGGCTCAAGGAGCTTATTGTCTTTTGCGAATTCAAAGACCTTCAAGGCAGCTTTGGAGAAGGCCACCGAGCCTGCCCTTGAGACCAGCGAGGAGAGTTCCTTCATGTTCCTGAGCGAGTCAACGGCACTTAGCTGCTCGTTTTGCTCATTGCTCTCTAGCTGCGAGCGGAACAGCTTGCCCAGATCGTTGCCGTCCATGTGTATGAAGGCAATTCTTTTGTCGTCTCCGGCCAGTTCGGTCAGATCAAGGGGCCAGAAAATGTCCTGGTTATCTCTTTTTCCCTGCTCACCGCCGCCTTCACCTAAATCAAGTAGATTGTTGAGCCTGTAGCGGGCCTGTTCCTGAAGACGGGCCTGGCTGCGGGTCTGAGACGGCAGGGAAATACCTTCTGAGCCGTCCCAGTCCGCCACGGGTCTGCCGTCGCGTCTGGCGGTGGCGCACCACGGCAGCATGCCCATGCCTGCGGCGGCACCGGTAGATGATCTCTGCGCCGCAATCACCGTCTCGGCATCGTTGCGGCTTTTCTTCAAAGCATCACGTGTGTCGTTGCTCTCCTGCCCCTCTAACCAGTTGCATTCGACGGCGGCACCGAAAAGCGGAACCCCCGGAAACTCCCTGAGCACCATGAGACCAATCTCCTGCACCAGCTTCTGGGCAACGGCAAGAGAGCCGCACAGCACGTGCAGTTCACCCGCATTCTGCTGAGTGATGAAGATTTCATCCTCACCGGGCCTCTTTATGTCACTGTCGGGGATGATCCTCTTTATTCCCGAGCGACTAAGAACTCCGTCAAAGAGTTTGCCCATCTGCTTGTTAGACATCTCGAAGCCGGGACGTCCGCCGCTGCCTGCGGCATAAATTTCGGCACTTTTAATGCCCGTACTGAGCCCTTCGATGATTTCAGAACCGCCGATCATCTCCTTGAGCTTGCCGGTATCCAGGATGTACTTCTGTATGCCGCCTATCTCCAGCTTGGCATAACCCAATGCTCCACCGCTCATTCTCATACTCCTTTCTGCCTGAGTTCTTCAAGTTCTTGCTCGCGCACGAGCTTATTGCGCAGGTTTTGCGCCCAGCGCCGGTGAGGAAGTCCTGGCCTCAACGGTAATCAAGTCCAACAAGTCTCCCAGCAGCTTGGGCTGGCACAGTTCTCTCCAGCTTACGATTCTCACCTGTCCATGAGAGATAGGAACAGATTCAAGAGTCTCTCCTTGATGGTTCACATTGTTCAGCACACTGATCAGGCTTTTCGCAAAGCGGTTGATGCCGACGGCAAACTGCTGTGCTTCCATGGCAGTTGCCTTGAATTCCTTTAGTGCTTTAAATTTATTCCAGGCCTTACATGACACGGCAAGCTGCAGATGCTTCCACACCCCCAACACATCCATCTCCACCCGGTGATGGATTTTGGGATCTTTATTCGGCGATGCTTCCTTCATTCTTTTCTTTAGATCCTTTTTAACCTCATTTGAGTAGGGTATTCTCACTCCCCAGTACACTGATTTAACTCCGCATTGTTCCAGAGCATAGGCCGTGAGCTGTTCAAACCACTGCCCGCCCTCCTCGGTAAAGTCAAGCTGATTTCCTTCAGGAGTTATCAGTGTCCATTCGTCACGTCCGTCATTTCTGGGGCCCTCAGACAACCTGCGCAAAGTGTAACCGCCAGCCGAAAGATCCTGCTCCGACAATTTCCATTCAAGTCCCTGATCAAGACAGGCCTTCATCTGCTGCAAAAGTCCCTTGCAAAGTGGGATGTTTTCTTCAGGTATCAGATTCGCATACACTCTTGGATATCTGAAGTGCAGCAGCGACAACGGATCACATGGGCCATAAGCCAAAGCAGTAGCTTCCGGTTTATCGATACGCTTCTGCAGGTTTTTGTCTATTGACCATACCTTGCCGCCGCATCTCATGGCCAGCAGGGCCAGAAATAGCGACTGACCCTTGGTACCGGGGGTTATGTTGACCTGCAAACCGTTTTCTCCTCGGGCACCTCGCAACTCAAGAATACGGCTGCCGCTGATATCCACCTTGCGGATATCCAGCTCCGGCAGGACATTGCCCCCGGTTACATCGCCATGACCTGCCAGGATTCTCTCCCTTTTCAGGTTATAGGCTCTCCTGATTCCAGCGGCCTTGTCTCTATGCTCCGCATCAGAAGTATGCATCATTAGCATCTGCTTCGTTCCCGGGGGACAGTGATCAAGCAGTGCCAAGGTTGCAGCTTCGTCATCACCCATCATGAACGCAAAAGTACCCGATGCCAATTCTTCTGTCTGCTCGTTCATCTTTAAAGATGACGAGGATTGTTTCACCGTAAAGGCATCTTCCAGAAACTGACGCAGCTCTTCTGCCTTGCCCAGAGAAAGAAAGCGCAGGGGCCCGTTGAGTCTTTTGAATATCGGTACCAGATCGCGGTTAGCCGCCGGTGTAAGTTCCAAAGCAAGTGCCCGGATTTTCTGTCTGCTCGACTCGCGCGCCTGTTCTTCCCAGTTTGAAAACTCGCACAACACATAAACGTCTCGATCATAGAGCTGATCCCTTGACCCCTTGGCAGCTGACCAGCCGCATAATTCACGGATCTTCTCCTTCTTGTTCTTACTCTTCTGAAACTGACTGGTGCAGGTATTGAACAGAAAGGCCAGTCTGTTATTGCCGCAGTTCCATACCAGATCACAGGCGGCAGAGTCGCCGATCCGAGCGTGTTGCAGCGCACCTTTCGGTATTTTTACTTTTGCCGTGCCGATCTGGTTGACGGCTTCTATCACCGGAGTTAATTCATCCTGGAAATCTTCTTCTTTATTGCACTCAACCCCCTGCAGCCGGCAGATGGTCTGTACGCTCAGAAATTCAGGAGCGGCCAACGACCTTAACTTATCAGTGCTCAGGTCATAGCATGTGATCTGGTCTGCCGCAGACAGAACAATACTGGCATCGTGGCCGTAGAGCATGCAGGCGGCGCTTGCAACCTGATAATTCATGCCGCCCGTACCGTTGAAAACCAGTCTGCTCCCGGCAGAATTTACCTCGGCCACCAGCATCTTTAACTCATCAAGCAATGCAGGTCTCGCTGCGTGATGCAACTCGGCTTCAAGACCTTTTTCATCCCTGCAGAATGAGGCAATCCTATCTGCTCCCATTGCGATATTGTGCTCGGATTCCGATCCTCCTTCCTTGGGCGGACACAGCAGAACAATCCGATCAGGCCTGAGATCGGCATCACTAATGCAGCTGAGCAGAGGATTGAGAGTCCCCATCACTTGTGCACCGACAAAAGATACAAATATCGTGCTCATGTCCATCTCCACTTAAATCTGCGCGCAGAAATCGTCCGACTCTGCCCTGCCGAAGAACTCTAAACTTATACAGTAATCGGCGTCAGTTTTATTTGACGGCGCTCCTTATTTGGCTAATTTATTGATCTTACGGGTATAAACTTAACGTAGTCGCTCTGCAGGTTCAGAACCCCTGCACCACAACGGTGCCTTATCCAAGGTTTTCGCCGTCTCCGAGACGGCCGCGGCACCTCGCGGGAGTCTCATCCGATCACCTCGCATACCACGGCCGCGACACTCAAAGTGTCCAGTCTGCTGCCCTGCCTGGGCGAGCCTATGATGGTACCGCCGACAGGTCCGCCCCAGCCTGCCTCAAGTTCGTTCAAGGCTGATTGGATCCTGGCGATGACACGCTCAAGTCCCGGACGGGAGGCCACCGAAATATGTCCCCTGCCGTCACCTGCCACCGAGATGTCCGCACTTTTGGAGCGCAACAGACCGTGCACGCCGAAGAGCGCGCTCTCCAGTGCCATAACTTTATACGGTGACTCCCTCAGGGTGACAGCACTGGCAGACTCATCCTGCAGCTGCGCCATGCGCCGCGCTTTCTCTTGCAGGTACAGATTTGCCGTAGGCTCGCTCTGTGCCCACTCCCTGAGATTGTCACAGGCTCCCCTGCCCCGCAGCATGGCCGAAGCTGCCGACAGCAGCAGCTCAAGTCCCTTTACAAAGCGCTCCTGCTGTCCTCTCACCAGATACATCATGCCGCTTAAAAGACCTGCGAGGGTCACGTTATCGTTATTGCCGCCCCGGCGCGGTACACCACGTCCCAGATCGATCTGTGCGGTGTACTCCACCAGGCTCTCCATGACGGCTGATACGTCAGGATCAAGGAAGTGCTCTGCCGACCAACAGTGCCAGGCCTGCTGCGCCGCGCAGCCATCAACATCCGCAGCGCCTTCGCCGTGATGGTCGAAATTCAGCTCGGCAGTGCGGCCGCTGCCGCCGCACTCCAGGCACAGCACTCTGCGATCGCACAATAAGCTCTCCTCCGCGCTCTCCTTTAGCGCGGTGATCTCAAGGCCTGCGATAAGATCACTCACGTTCTGCGCAGGCAAAGTGCCTTCCAGAGCCGCGACCCCGTCCAGCATGATGAAGCCGGCGAGCATGGTGTCCAGATCAGCTTTAATAAAGCATACCTTGGTGATCTTACGGTTCATCTTCTCATTCTCCCCTTAAAGATATCCGGTCATGTCGCCTGCCAGGCGACGCAGCCTGGCCGACTGCGCTGCACCGGTACCGGCCTGTCCCCCGACTGCTCTCCCCGATCCCTACCAGCGGCCTAAGATCTCCTCACCCAAATCGTACAGACAGGCGTTGGCCTCATCCACGTCATAGACGCCCCCGCGCAGAAAGCACCTCACCAGGGCATCGGTAAGCGACACCTCGCAGAAGGCATAACCCGCGCTCCTCATCAGCGCCACGGCAGCCTCCTCGGTGAGCTCGAGTGCCAGGCACAGTGCCATCACGGTGCGCCGCGAGGGGTGCGAGCGCTCCGAGCGCAGTTTGGAGAAGTAGCGCCGGTCAAGGTGAGCCTTCTTGTATACTTCCACGTCACTGAGTCCGCGCTCGCGGATCAGCCCGAGCAGCTTCATGCAGAAACCATCCTGCCCGCGCACCGCAGCCACCGCCTGACGAACCATCGCGGCGATTTTCTCAGCATCGACTTTCTTCATGTTCGACCTCCTTTTTTCTGTCGTTATCTTTTGCTCAGCCGACGACCGCCAACCATGCAATTCCTGACTGAGCTGCCTGAGGCAGGGTTGGCCCGGCCGCAGAATGCCGGTGAGGTAAGTGCCCGGGATATCCCCGGGCCGGCCGCCTCTACCTCTGCGGGGGACACTCGATGAACTCACCCGCCGCGGCAGCCCGCTTCTGCGCCTCCTCCACCGACAGCGCCTCCGGCAGCTGCGGGACGGTCGCCCTGCGGCCCCTGCGCCCCGGGCACAGCACCCAGAGCAGCGGCTTGAGTACCGCGGCCACGCCCACGAAGTAGCACACCAGCTGAATGACGCGAACAAACATGTACGGATTCATAATCACATCTCCTCAAAAACACTCAAACTCAATAAAAAACCAACCAAAACAAACCAACTTAGCCCTTCTGTACCGCCGCCTAGCGCTTCTTGGCGGTCGGGGCCAGACCCTTGACGGCGTTCATGCCCAGGCGCAGCTGCGTGCCCAGATCGTGGGCCTCGCGCCACTGAGGCAGCTGCGAGAGCTCAACGAGCGACTCCACTTGGGTGTAGGCGGCCGAGAAGCTCGCCACCACCGTCAGCACCAGAAAGGCCTTGTTGAAGACGGTACGGGTGACACGGATGGCAGAGCCGGCGAAAGAAACAACAGCGTTAAAAGCGTTCATGACAATCTCCTTAAAAAACGAACTGAACTTTTAAATTGACCCGGGGCCTTGGGTAACTCACAGAACCTCGGTCTTGAGATCCGGAAATAGCCGGATCTAACCTTTTAAGGAAAGTGTTGTCAGGGAGCTGACAAATACACGTATCCTGTTGCTGACAGAGAGCGCACCTCAGGTGTCTGTCTGCTATCTGCTGTCTGCCGCCTGAGGCTGCTGCTGTCCTGGCGGACTTTAAAAGGCTTAAGGAGCCTTTTTTAAAAGCGCTGATCCTGATAGCGGTCTGCGCCTGGATACATGTTTTGCCTTGAAGGCAGGGGGAGCTGTGCTCACCTTGAAGATGCCGGGCCATGTCTTTAACCTGCTCTTGAGCGGTACCGCACCGACAACCTGTATATATCAAATAGCGTGCCAACTTTTGAAATACTGTCTGTCACCATGCTATCCGTAAAATCTTTTCTTTGAAAATTAAGCAGTAATCCATGTCCCCCCTGTGTAAGGTTAAGCCCTATGTTCTGTTCTGCCGGTTCAGACGTGTTCAGGTTTCTTTTATGAATTTTCCAATTTTTTCTAAAATTCTATAATCCCAACATTCTCAAATTTCTGCGCTTCTACCTGACTCCCGTCCTGCCGACGCTGAGTTTCTCCCTCTCCCGGTCAACTGCCGACATGTCCTGCCCCAACGCACCCTGCAGCAAGAATCTCAAGGAGGCGCATCGTCGGACGGCCGCCCTCAGGCGGCACGGCGCCGGAACAGCAGACTGCTGTACCACTGCCGGCCCTGGATCACCATCCGGGCGTTGGCCAGCAGCGCCTGAATACCCGGCAGATCCGGCATATCACCGGTCTCCAGCAGTACCGTGCCCTCCGTGTAGAGGAAGACACAGGCAAAGAGGAACGCCCAGATCAGCACCAAAGTATCGAGCACCTTCCACACCATCCGTGCGGCGAAACTGATCATGCCAAAGGAGCGGCAGAGCTGAGCGTTGAAACAATTCATAAGACAATCTCCTGAAATAACAAACATACTGTTCAATGCCCGGTGCGGTGTGAATGAAAACCGCGAGGGGCATAGTGCAGACCGCGATAAAGCGCAGTCTTAAAATTCAGGAAAGAGTCTTGAGTCAGACAAATACACCTATCCTTCCTGTCCGGCCGTATCCGGTATTTCCCGGTACCGTCGGTATCAGGGCAGCGGCACATCATGCGTGCTCTGCCCTGAGCCAAGTCCGGCCCGCTCTTACTTGAACGGCGATCCGGCCCGGTGAAAAGGCCCTGGGGCCTTTTTAAAGCGGTCAATCAAGCAAGCAAGGTGCTTTCAAACCGCCTGGATAAGTGTTCTGCCTTTGAGGCAGGGAGAGCGAACTCCCCCGGAGTGATACTTCGCGAAGTTATTGTGCCCCGCGAGTGAAGTGATTATATCAATTTTCGTGCCAAGTGTGCATAAAAATGCAAAATATTTTTAGATCTACTCTCATCTGTATGATAACAGACATAATTTAGTTTCTGAGTAACAGCCTGCCATCCTCCGCATGACGACAGATCAGGATCTGATTTCGTAAGCGCGTTCAGGCTGCAGCCCGGGATATCATTATAAATTTAAGAAGTCATCCAATATTCTAAAACATCTCCCATAATTTCAAACTTACAGACCGGCTGCGGCATAATCATTGTCGCAAACGCCTCCTGCGCAACCTTGCTGTCAGCACGCACCGTCAGCCGTCGCTGCCTCCGCGGCAGTTAAAACCCCTGGTGCGCTGCGCCGGGAATATTTACCTTGCCACGCCTACCTGTGCCGCGCCTTTCCCCGGCTCATCCGAGCACCCCTTAAGTCAGATCCCGCGATAACGACGCCGGGAGTGAAGACCCTCCAAGCTCCTAACGCCGTAAGCTGTCCGCTCCGGGATCAGCCCGCAGGATCTGACCGCCGCCTAGGTCACCAGAGGCGACTGCCGGCGGCTGTACTGAAGGATAGCCTGCCGACCCCGCTCATTTGTCGCCTGTACGGTGACATCTGAAGAACACTATGAGATTATACTGTGTAGCAATAACAGCCGCCGTTCCCGCCGTGCAGCGATCTGAAGTGCCGGGACCGTGCCTGAAACAGTCAACTGCATTCGCAACTACCGTTAACACAGAGGAATTTCATATGCGCAAGCTTACCGCAGCAGCCGCTCTCTCGCTGACCGTACTTACCTCCGCCTGCACCAGCGTCGTCACGCAGGATCAGGTCTCCACCTTAGATAACGTGGAAAACCGTATCAGCAAGGGCGTCACCACCGGAGATGAGGTGCGGGCCTATCTGGGCACGCCGAATTATCTGGGCACCGCTTCCGACGGCAAGAACATCATGGGCTTTGCTCTCAATAACAGCCGCAAGCTAGATGAGGTGGGCAAGAGTTTTCTCAAAGGGTTTGTAACGTTCGGCATCGCCTCCAGTTCAATACCCGAGGTAGTCAAGGCCATTGTGTTCAAGCTTGATGACAAGGGAGTTGTCGAGGATTATGCAGCGGCCGGTTACACCTATATTCAGAAGAAACGCGTAACATTCTGGTTAGAGGCAGATCGGGAAATGACTGAGCGGGAACTGCACTCGGAGATCGATTATGATGAGGATGAAATCTACGAGCTGTTCTGGCAGGATCTGGCCAAAGCCAAAGGCGTAAGCGTCAGCGATCTCTCCAGTGATGAAAAATACCAGGAGTTCAAGTTCTGCAACATCCCCTGCCATGCCGCGCGCATTGCCACCAAGGCCTACGGTCCGCTTAAGACTTTCACCTTCGATGTGCAGGAAAAAGCCGGGGATGGCAGCCGCATGCAGGAGATGTTCGGCTCGCGCTGATTGTACGGCATTATCTCTATCTCCCGGAGCCGTCCGCTCGCCGCGGTCGGTATTGCGTAAGAGTTGAACAAGATGACGGCCGCGGGAGTTGATTTAGGTCTCCTGCGGCCTGCACTCTGTTGCAGATCTTGAGGTCCGCAGAATTAAGATACCGGCCGCTGCCCCCGGCAGGGGAGCATGAAGAGTACACTCTGACGCCTCCCTGCCCTGCGTCCTATATCTTGTACCGACTGCGGGCAGAGCGGCAATCAAGTACCGGGGAGCTAGCGCGGCAGTCAGTGCGTTTCTCTTTGCCGGGTCCCTGCATCTGAGGCTGCTCACCTAAGGCCTTGAGACGGAGCAGTCCCGGCCCTAAGGCCGGGAGCTTGAGTATTTGACCAGATTACTGTTACAGCGCGCAGGCAGCCTTGAACAGGCGCAGCGCGGTGTGAGCTTTGAGTACACCATCCTCACCGGGGGCCTGATAAAAGGCACTGCTGCGCTTTAAGAGCTGCGCCTGCCCCTGCAGAGCGCCTTCGCCCTCGAACACCAGATAGATACTGCCTCCTGAAGGTGATTTAAGGTTCAGGCTCTCGCCTGCCTTTAACTGATACTCGCTGAGCACAAAATCCCGCACCGGAACCTCGTAGAGCTGCGCCCCGTCCGCTGCCACACGGGGTTTAATGAGCTGCGGCACTCCCCGCTCGAAATTGCTTATGGCCAACAGCTCGGGCACGTCCACATGCTTGGGGGTAAGTCCTCCGCGCACCACGTTATCGGAATTGGCCATGAGCTCTAAAACCTGCCCCTCCAAATAGGCGTGCGGCATGCCGGCGCTCATAAATCCCACCTCACCGCGCTCTAAGCAGCGCAGGTTCATGATGAGCACCATGATAAGACCCGCGTCCAAAGACAGATTATGCTCACGGTTGACCAAGGCTGCCCGCAAAAGCCAGAACAAGGGATCGAGTCTTGAGAGTTCATCCTTTAGGTAGGCGCGCTCATAGCGCTCCAAAAGCGGCGCACACAATGAGTTGATCTCCTCTTTTTTAAGCGCGAAGATCCTGTGCACGAACTCTTTAAGTCCCAAACTCTCATAATCCGCAGCAAGGCTCTTTAAGCTTTCAAAACGCCCAAGCTGCGCTAAGGCCTGCGCCTTGGGGGCAAAACCCTGCAACAAAAAGACCTGCGTGAGCGCGAGCCCTATCTCGGGTTTGTGATTGTCATCCTTATAGCTGCGCTGCGCTACAGGGGTATTGGCGGCACTCTCACGCGCGTACCCTGCCTTAGCCTGCTCTAAGGTAGGATGCACCTGGATGGATAAAGGCTCTCTGATATCGAGCACCTTCATAAGATACGGCAGCCTGGGGCCAAAGGTCTCAGTTACCTGCGCGCCCAGTCGCCCTTGGGGATCCTCAGAGAGCCACTTATCTAAGGTACTGCCATCGGTGAGCACGGCAGGACCCGCCTCATGAGCACCTAACCACAGCTCGGCGCTGGGGGTGCTGCCGTCGGGGATCTCACCTAGAAATTGCGGGATATACCCATAGCCGCCCCAGGCGTAGTGTTTGACGCTGCCTTTTAGTAAAAGCATATAACCTCCGCTGTTTGTTCTTAAGCGCCTGTAAGGCCATGTCCTGTTTTTAGCGGTTTTAGTGTGGCTGAGGTGATTATACAGCCCGCCGCCTTTAAACAGCCAAGCCTTATGCAGGCAAAAAAGAGAGGATCAAAGACCCTCTCTATAATTGTCATGGGAAAATCGTTAATGCCTAAGCTTAGAACCAGGCTTCGGCCTGAATGCCCACCTGGAAGGCGTGCTTGGTCGGGTTGTCGGAGTTGCTTGAGTTGGTCAGCACCCCGGTGTTGCCCACATACTTGGCGTTGCCAAACTCGGTCTCACCCACGGAGAGCATCTGGGCGGTCTTCTTGTTCCACTGCCCGTAGGTGGCGAAGGCACGCAGCTGCGGACGGCCCCAGTAACCGGCATCCAAGGTCAGAGTCGGGCAGATGGTGGCCTTCCAGAACTGCGCGGTGCCGTTGACCTGCCAGTCGCTGCCGCTGTGATGCTCGGCCTCATAGCCGATTTCATACTGCATGGCGAAGTGACGGGAGATCTGGTGGTAAGGACGCACGCCGATGGCATAGAAATCGGCGGTACGATCGGTGCCTAAGTTGTTGATGTCGCCCCAGCCCCACTCGTTTAAGGCCTTGTCGTGCTGATACATGGCAAAGAAGCTCACCGAGAAGTCCTGCACCACATCCCACAGACCCTCGAAGATCACACGGTAGGTTTCCTGACGGCGGTTCTGTCCCCAGCCCCAGCCGTTCTGACCGGTCTTGGTGCCCGCGTCGGCGCCCTTGGCGTACTGCGCGCAGATCTTGCCGTAGCCGTTGCCAAACCAGAAGAAGCCCGGTGTATTGTAGAGCAAGGAGATTAAAAGGCCTTCCTGGGCCTGCTGGCTGACGATGGTGGCATTGTCAGAGCGCACATCGCCGACCTTGATGTACTTAAACTGCACATCCAACCCGCTGCCGCCGATGCCGTGCAGCCAGGTATTGACGGAGGTCTCATCGGGCATGCCGGTCTTCTTCTCGCTCTCGCGCGAGGTGACCTTGTCCAAGGCGCCGTCGGCCGAATAGGAGTACAAGCCCAGATCCCAGGTGGCAAAGCCCAGGCTTAGGTTCTCAAAGCCGCCGCCGGTGCCGTTGTTCTGCAGGTAATCGTAGGAGTACTGGTGGGAGGAGATCTCCATCTGGCTGTAGCGCTTGCCGGCCCAGATCACCGCCTTGGGATCGAAGGAGAAGCCGCCTAACTCAATAAAGGCCTCACGGAAGTGATCCTCGCCGTCGTACTTGGTCTCTTTCCAGTCACCGGTGTCCTGGGTCTGCTCGGTGAGGTTGACGCGGAACTTGGCCCACACCCCGTCACCGCCGGTCCACTTCAAGGTGGGCAGCAGCTCAATCTTGGTGTCTTCCTCGTTGCCTAAACGGAAGTACCCCTCGGAGTTGGCGCGCAGGCCCATGCGGTAGCCGCGGCGGTTGCCGTCGTTGGTATTCCACAGTGTGCCCGAACGCACGTAACCGTGAAACTCAAAATCGGTGTCAGCCACGGCCGGGGTGGCGATGGCGCAGGCGGTAAGGCCGGTGATGACGGCGGCTGCAATGGCATTAATCTTCATGATAAAAATCCTCTTTCTAAGTTAGGGATGACGCGGCGGGCGTCGGTAAGGCACGCATGGCTCTGCGTTGCTCTTACGATATGAAGTATAATGCATAAAAATCGTAACGTTACGATTTATACATAAAAATATGATAACGATCCCATAAATACCCAAATTTTGTTCATGATAAATAATTTAATATATCAAAACCTTGTAATAACTACAGCTATTTCAATAAGTTAGTTTTGGATTGTTATTTAAAAGAATTTTATGGCCAAAAGTGTTAACGTTACCATATAATGACCTTGATCAATTAATAATCTTAACGTTACGATTTATGTTTTAAACTAAATCAACAGGTTAATATTTATCTTATTGATAAATAGTACTTTAATCCTGAAAACGTTTAACCACTCCACCGGTCACTCAATCCGTGCCCACTTCCCTTACTGCAAACTAAAAATGATCTGCCTTGCCGCAGATCCTTATCTGCCAAACCGTGAGCGCCGTTAACGCGCGGCAGCTTAAGTCAGAAGCGCTCTGCCCTTATCTGCCCCACGGGTACGGCAGCATCAGGCAGGCACAAAAAAACCGCCCCAGGCCGCAAATTGACCTTTAAGGACGGTTTTATCAGGGGCAGGCCTGACGCTTAACCCAGGCGTCATTTCCGCGGGCGTCCCGGCACCGGGCCGGGACGTCTTTCCTGTGAGCTACTTCTGCACTGCCGGGCGGTAGTCTTTGTTGAACTCGACCCAGACCCTGCCTTTGCTGATGCCCTGCTCTATCAAGGCGGGTTTTTGGGGATCGGGCGCCATGATGTACGCGGGGTCTCTGATCCTCAGCCAGCCGATGATGGCCTGCGGCGGCGCATAGGTGAGGTTGACCTCGTACCCGGTCTCGTCTTTAACCTCTCCGGTTTTCTCATCAACCTTGAGCTTGTTCTCCACCACTATTTTCGACATGTCATAGCTGTGCAGACCCTCGCCTCCGTTTAACTGATTGGTGTCAATGATGTAGAGACGACCACTGTCCGGGTTGGAAATATAGTTGATGGCCCCGGTCATGACGGTAGCCGTTGAGACGCCTGAGTGTCCGGTGGCACCGGCACCCTTGGTCACGGCAATGCCCTGACTTTCCTTAAAGTTATCCTCGACAGTGAGATCATTGCGCGAGGTGAAGCCGCCGAACCTATTCATTACAGTGGTCGGATTGCGGTTGTCTCCGCGGAAGACGATGCCCTTGAACTCGAAGATCTGCCTCTCGGTGCCCTGATCGTCGGTATTGCTGCCTGCTGCCGAAGGGGCACCCGAGACGACCATGGGGTCTTTGCAGCGCATCAGTACAAATTTCTCCAGCTCCTGCTCACTGGTGATAAGAGGCATCTGCGAGCTCTTGGGATCGTACTGATCAAACGGCACATAGGGCACGGACGCCGCTTCCTCAGGGTGGTAGAGCGCGTTTAGTTTGGCAGCTGCATCAAGCTGTTTTTGGATGGGACCGCTCTGTTCAGGCGCCGCCCCCTGCTGCACCGGCTGCTTGGCCACCTGCTCTGACACCTGCTTGACCACCTGTGCTGCCGGCTGCTGCAGAGGCGGCCGGGCGTGCTGCTCCTGCAACGACTTCAGGTGCTGCTCCTGCCAGGCCTTGAGATCTCCGAGCTCGGCAAGTCTGGTGGGGGTGGGATAAACGGTCAGGGCACTCTCCCAGGAGATCTTCCCCGCGTTGTCGATGCGGATCTGGTAGTCAACTCCCACCAGCGCGCCGCGCTCGCTGCTGACATTAAGCTGCACCCCGCCGTCGGGGAGGGCGCTTACGCGGTAGTTGAAGGCGACCTTGTCCCCGCCTACGTTGCCGCACAGCCCTGACATGCTGTTTAAAGCCCGCTGCGCGGCATTTTGGATGCAGACTCCCAGACTCTTGAGCGCCGCCTCGCTGCCTTTGCAGATCTCGCGCATCTTACCCACGCCGCGCTCGACGGCACCGTCCTGCTCCTTAAGCTCGCGCTGCGTGAGCACGGTGGTGCTGCCGTCTGCGCCCACCAAGGTGAGCTGTGCCCCGCCCGGATACTGGGTGGAACCTATGGCCTCCTCGGCGTCGGCGATGGACTTGAGGCCGAAATCATCTCCCACAGGAGCGCTCGCCCCCGTGATCTCACCGTAGGGACCGTTTAAGCCTGACTGATTCTCCAAGGTGAACTTCACCCCGCCCAAATCATCGGCATGGGAGATCTTGTAGAGGTAGTCCTTGACCTGCCAGCCTGCCTTATGGCAGCTCTCCACCACCTCGCCTAAGCTCAGCTTACGGCCTAACAGGTTGTTGATGGCCTCCACCTCAAAGGCGATGCGCTCCATCAGCAAAGTCGCGAAATTCTCCTTGGTAAGCCCCTGCGGCACTTTCCCGCCGTGCAGCAGCTCCCACAGAGTCTCCGCATCGGCCTCTCCGTTTTGCTGCAGCTGCGCAAGTTCTTTGGCATGCAGGGAGAAGAGCTGCGCCAAGCTGCGCTGTGTCCAGCTCTGAGAGGTACCCCAGGCTCCTGTAAGTTTGTGGGATTGCAGGTTGGCGCCGGTCTCTTTGGGCACCAGCTCGTAGTAGAGTTTGGAGAGCGCCTCATAGGACTTGCGATCGGTGATGCCGCTTTGGCTCATGGCGCTGTCAAATACGGTGATCTGCAAGGGGAACAGAGAGATGCTCAGCCCCTCCAGCATACCCTCGTGCACCGGGGAGAGATCGTGGAAGGTATGGGTTTTGGGATAGTTGGTCTCGGTGTAAGGCACGCCCAGCTTGTCGGCCACACCCTGCTTGAGGCGGGATACTGCATCCTCCAGCAGGCCCAAGGCATTATCCTTGCTCCAGGTGGTGCCCTGTGCCGCGTGCAGTTCCCGCTCCGCCGCGGCATGGTGGAGCAGCACGTCCATGACGGTGTTGAATTTGTCCGCATTGAGGGTGGCATTTAAGGCCACAGCCTCCTCCTGACTGAGCCCCGCGAGGGTGCTGTCGACTGCGAGCTGCACCAGATCGCCCGCGTTATAGAGCGGAAACTTCTCGCACAACGCCGCAAGGCGGGTGCCTAAGGCGCCTAGGTCGTTGATAAAGGTACCGGGGGTGCCCAGGAGGCTCGCGGAGTTGCCCGCAGCCTTGAGGTTCACGGCCTCCTGTGTATCGAGGCTCAAAGCCGCGCACAGGGCAAGGTCGGTGCAGCCGGTGGCGCGCATGACCCTCTCTATCTGCACCAGGCGCCCTGAGTATTCGGGATTGGCGCGGGCCTGTTCCAGAGCTCGGCCTATGGCCGCTTCGTCGGCCTTGCGCTCTACGGGCAGCCCTTTTAACTGCACCATCCCCAAGATGAGTTCCTGCTCCGGCGCGCTTAGCTCGGCCGCATCCTCCTTAAGCTGCAGTGCGGCGGCCTCCTGCGGCGGGAGCTTGGCAAGCAGCGCGTTGTAGAGTGCCTTGATGCCGGCTATGCACTGCGCGCAGGTGTTTTGCAGCGCGCCTTGTGCCGCGGCGTTGTGCGCAACCTGGGGCGATACGCTCTCGGGGTGGTCCTTAACCGTACCGAGCTTGCCGATGAGTGCGGAGAGCTGATCGCGCAGCCTGCCGCACAGTTCACGGGCCTTTGCGCTGTCTGTGTCGTCGGTGAGTTCGGAGAGCAGGGCCTCTATCTGCTCTTGGTTCTCGCCGCCTGTCTCAAGCTGCAGCAGCCCCGCGCCTAACGCTTTGAGCTGCACGAGCAGATCCTGCGTTACCCCGCCCTCACCTTGCAGGGAGGCAAGCGCCTGCTGTGCGTGGGCTAAGGTGACCAGCGCCTCACCCTGCAGCTGCGGCCTTACGGCCTCGACATGCGGCGCCGCCAGCGCCTGCTCTTTCCCCCTCAGGAAATTCTCGGCCTCGCGGTGCAGCAGATGGGTGAGCGCTTCAAAACTTAAGGCGCCGTGGCTCTTTTGGCTCACCTGCGTAAGGAACTCATCGGTGAGCAGTGCCTCGCGCGCCAACTCTTTGGCCACTCCCAATTCCTCGAAGAGATCATTGCCCTCAAAGACAAAGGTGTCGGGAATTGAGATGAGCACCTTGCAGGCACTCTGCCGCCCCACCTTGGCCAAAGTGAGGGGATCATCGCCTATTCTGTCTGCCAAATCGTCTGTCAGGCTGCTCAAACCCTCGGCCCGCTGCCGGGCGTCAACCCCCGAGGTGGCATAGGAAAATTCGGTAATGGCCGCGCCCACGCCCTCCAGGGCTTGTTTGCGTTGTCCCTCAGGCAGGGCACTGAGACTGCGTTCTAATTTGGTCAGATCGTCCTTGGACATCAAAGAGAGGGTCTCCGGCGGCAGTCCTGCGGCGGCAAGCTTGGAGAGACCGACGTAGGAGAACGCATTTTTAAGACCTTTTAAGGCCATAAAAGGCGCGCCCTCGGGATCGGCACGTAAAAAGCAGTAGTCGGCGATGGACTCGGCCAGAGAGTTGAGGTCCTGTTTGGAGAGGCCGGTTCCCGCCATGAGGATCTTGCCCGCCAAACCGGCCTTCTCCTCATCGCCGCCTACCAATGAGGCATCCAGAAACTGATCCGTAAGCAAGGTGAGGATCTCCGGGCGGGCGAGCATCGAGGAGAGAAACTGTGTGACCTGCTCCTTGCTGCTGTGCTCGTCGAGTATGGGGCCGTGGTGGAACATGTGCTCGCGCATCATGCTCTGCACCGCCGCGTCATAGCCGCCTGAGGAGGCGAGCATTTCCACCGCGTGAGCGATGGTCTCATAGCGCTTGGTGGTGCTTATCTGTTCTGCCATCGAAAGAGCGGTCTTGACCTTCAACGGGGTGAGCGGCTCGCGTTCGGGCAGCAGCGGTCCCACGCCCTCGATAATTTGGTTGGCGCAGTTTTTGTAAGCCGGATCTGAGGTGAGGGCCTTGAGAAAGAGGCGGTTGGTGGCGGCGTTGAAAGCCCCGGCATCCTTTTTGACGGCCAGCTTGACATCATTTTTAACGGCCTTTTTGCCACCCTTTTTAACGGTCTGTTGGGAATCGGCGGTAACCAGAGCCTTGCCCTTTTTGTTGACCGTGATGGTGTTTTGGTCGGCACTTTGCTGCGCTGCGTTGATAAAGTCACTTATAGTAAGCGCGGTTAAGTTTAAGAGCTTGCACAAAGATCACCCCACTGCGCTCACGGTATCTAACGTCGGTCTGAAGCAGCTAAAGTTTGCCAACGATTTTAAGAGTTCATTGGGCTTGGCCCACTCCTTAAATAGC
>JAFUGP010000201.1 GCA_017469335.1 Succinivibrio sp.
CCTGACCCGCTGCCAGAAGGATTTGACCGCTATCCTGGGATTGCCGATATCCAACCTCTCACTCACTTGATCTAGCAAGCTTTGTGCCATACAGTTGTGGTAGTATTGTTACATATTTATTTCCCGGGGATTAGGGTTAGGAGCGGACGCTGAGCCGGGAACCTCGGCGGAGGAACAGCAGACAGAGAAAGAGCTTGCCGAGTTATATCAGGCCATCGCTCCCACGCCCTGGCAGGAGGAGGTGGCGCTGTTTCGGCAGATCTGTCATGACAATGAGGTACCCTGTCTGGTGGAACGCTCCCGCTCTGGCAACGGCGCTCATGTCTGGATCATCTTTGAGGGAGATGTACCGGCGCACCTGGCCCGCGAATTTGGCCGCAGACTGCTCCTGCGTGGTGCCGCGCAGACCAAACGCCGCCTCTTTCATTTTTTCGATCGCATGATGCCCATGCAGGAGCATTGCTCTCCGGGGGACTTAGGTAACCTTATCGCGCTGCCCTTGCAGGGGAAGGCCCTGAGTCAGGGAAACAGCGCCTTTGTCGATGAGAACTGGCAGGCCTACCCCAATCAGTGGCGGGCTTTGTGTACTACCACCAGACTTACGCCTGGTCAGGTCGAGGCGTTCTTGGCTCTCTGGCAGGAGGGTGAGCTGTCCACTCTGGTGGAACAACAAGATGAGGAGCCGATTCTCGAGGATGAGCAGGAGATGGTCGGGCGCGATGCAAGTGCGGCCCTCAAACTGCTGCCGCGTAATGCCGGAGCGCTGCGCCTGCGCCCGGACGGTGCCCCACATGGTGTCAAGGTTATTTTAGGAGGGGGACTTAAGATCCACATGGGAGAGCTCACGGGCAGTTTCGTCAACGCTCTGCGCTATCTCGCCTCAATGTCCAATCCAAAGTTTTACTCAAATCTCAGACAGGGACGCTCCAACTTCAGGGTCCCCAGACGCCTGTACTTTGATGTCGATGACGGGGATTGCCTGGTGCTGCCGCGCGGTCTTAAGGAAGCGCTCGAACAAAAATTAGACGAGGCCGGCATTGCCTTGGAGATACGCGATGAGCGCTGTGCAGGTCATAGCATCGAGGTGAGCTTTACGGGACAGTTGCATCCTGAACAGGAGCCGGCCGCCGCGGCCATGCTAAAGCACGAGGACGGCGTGCTCAAGGCGGCTACCGGCTTTGGCAAAAGCGTGGTGGGAGCTTATCTTATCGCTCAGCGTAAGGTCAGTACCTTGGTGCTGGTGACCAAACTGAACATCTTAGAGCAGTGGCGGACGAGTCTTGGCTTTAATCTGGATTTCGGTGCCGCTGAGAGGACCTATACGACCAGGGGCGGGAAAACGCGTAAGTGCCAAAGTGATGATTTCGTTGGGATCTTAAGTGGCAATAAGTACCAGTTAACCCACGTAGTGGACGTGGCCAGTACTCAGTCTTTGACCAGTAAGGAGGAAGCGCTGGAACTGTTTGGGCACTACGGCATGGTGATCGTCGATGAGTGCCACCATGAGGCTGCACCTACGCTGTTTGATCTGCTGCGACGAGTACCCTGCACCTATCTTTACGGACTCACTGCCAATCTGGCACGTTCGGACAACTTAAACCGCCTGCCACTGATGCTGCTGGGCCCCATACGCTACCACTACAGCGCCAAAGATCAGGCCCGTGATCAGAAACTGCCCAGGCGTGTGCGTCCGCGTTATACCAGGACGGTAAGTCCCAGAGCAGAGCAGCTTGATCACCACGGGCTCCTGAATTTGGTCATGCAGGATAGCCAGCGCAGCGCCCAGATAGCAGCCGAGGCGGCGGAGTATGCCAGGGCCGGACGTTTCGTGCTGGTACTGACTTTGCGGGTCGATCATGCCAACCTCTTGCACGATCTCATCAAAAAGCGCTTCCCCGAGACCTATCTGCTCACCGGGCAGAGTCCTGACCGGGCGCAGCTCTACTGTGCGCTGGCAACCCGTGACAATCCCAGTTTTGTGCTGGTCTCCACCTCACAGTACGGCGGGGAGGGCATGGATATACCGCGTCTGGACACCCTGTTGCTGGCCATGCCCGCGACCAATAAACTGACTCAGCTTACAGGACGGATTACTCGTATGCATCCTGACAAACGGGATCTGCTGGTGGTGGACTACGTTGACGGGAATGTGCCGATCGCCGCTCACATGTTCAGCAAAAGAAAGCGGATTTACCAACAAAACGGCTATACCCTTGAGCAGGTAGGACGTGAGAGGGAACTCAGTCAGGGGCCGGGGAGTGTGCCGCCTCTGGTGGCGGCTTTTGAGGGGCTGCCAGTTGCGGGAGTGCAAGAACAGGGCTCAGTGGTGCAAGGCAGTGAGAGTGCGGGTGCAGCAGCCGGGATGGGGCAGGCAGGTACAACCAAGGATGCCGTGACGGAGGCCACAGAAGATGCGTCGGCAGGATCCGCGGCAGCGGCGACTGCCTTGGCAAATAGCGTGGCGTTTTTCAGTGATCCGCAGCAGTTTTGCCAGCAGCTCAAAGTGGATCTGCTGGGTGCCCGGGATGCTGAGTTTTACCTGAGCTCACTGCCTAAGACAGATCTTACGCTCCTGTGGGATCTTACTGCGGCGGCCTACACTCAGGGCTGCAAAATGACGGTAGTGGTCAATGATGATCCTGATAATGATGAACACAGCAAAAGAGTTGGCATCATCAAAGAGCGCGGTCTTTATGTTGGCTATGTCAATTATCTGACCGCCGACTTCATCGTGGTAGATCAGCAGGTGCTCTGGCGGGGATTCTCGCCGTTGTTGGGCCCTTGGCCATCCGGGGGACAGGTGATCCGCGAGGTGAACTCAGATATGGTAGCGGCGATGCGTGAGCGTATGCTCAACAAGGTGTTGCCAGGGTGATTTGTCAAAACATAGCAAGAACAATTCGTTATTTTTACTGATTCTTGAAGCTGATATTGCTTAGACTAGCTGAGATGACTTCGGAACAAAGATCTGTTCGAAATTAAAGTTCGTTGCGTTACCCAAAACTGGCACCATGGGACGCAAAGATGCCATGCAGACAACATAAAGTTATGCATGGTGCTGCTACACTGTAGCAAACGAGGAACACCGCTCTCGCAGATAGATGTTTTGGTCATTTGGTTCTATGCAACTTGATAAAGATGAGGGAGGATCAACCTTGCGTAGGCAAAGTAATACTTTGGTAAGTAGCAACATAAGTGGGGCACAGATCCTAGATGAGCAACAACGGGAGAAATTCAAGCAAAAGCTCAAGGCCGGAAAGGCAAATGATCTGGCCATGCTTATCGAACACATCTGCGCGGTATGGGGTTTTGTATTTAAGGACGAGACCCGTGATACTGCACCTCTTTTTATACGTGAGAACTTTGCCAATGCCTTCTCTGAACTATGTCCGCCCATATGCGCGGTAGTTCTGGCCTTGCACAACTGGAATTACACTGTAGCAAATGATTACCCGTTGCTGTTGCAACAACTGCCCGGAGCCATAGGCGCCGGATTTGAGCGCGGCTCGCAATATGATTATGTGCCGCAAGCGGATATAGAACTCATCGCACTGAGCAAGGCTGGTGTGGTGATTTTGAATTCTCTTATTGAGGGCCGTTTCTGCAAGTTGTCTGATGATAAAGTTCGTGATCTGCAGTATGACGACATTTATCTTCGTCTTACCAACTATCAAAGACAACGGGCTTTTTTGGTATCTCTGCTACTCAGTGCAAACTTGGGTTTCGTTGATAAAATCAATTTGGGGATGGCGGACGCGCTGTTGACCATGGCCAAAAAGAAGTTTTACTACGGAGGAGCGCATAAAGCCATCGAAGATTGTCAAGCCTACGAAAAGGACATCCGTAAAAAATTGATGAGCAATGAACTGGCCTTATATAATCACCGCTATGCCACGTCCCCGCAAAAGAAATTCGGAGGAGTCAAGATATCAGAACAGGCTCTTGATACGATGGAAAAATCTGTGGCTGAGATCAGGGACATACAGTACCGTGACGCGACCATGCAGGACAGTCAGCAACAGGAAGATCCTCATTCAGGTGCCTTTCTCTCAGATTCGGAGATGAGGAATATTGCCAATTATCTGACCGCTTTGTTTGTGGATCCCTTAAAGGAGTCCGCAAAGTAGTTGACCTTGCCAGAAACATGCTTTGGTCTGGATCTCAGAACATAAGAGAATGAAGGAGCAGTCAACAGCAAACTGCCTTTTGTCCTTGCTGTGCGTTAGGAGCGCTGAGTTTGGTGGTTGATGAAGCATGTCAAAGCTAGATCTGTCCACGTATGGTCGGATTTTAGGCAGATCATATTGAAAAACGCCCAAAATACGTGATAGGACAATCCGAGGTAATTATGAGAGCTTCTGAGGCCCTGCAACAGCATAAAGACGAAGTGTCGGCCCTGTTTAAAGCTGCAGAACAGGAAGGTATTGTCAATGTGCGATTAATCGGCTCCGTCAGCAGGGGAGAAGATACCGATGAAAGTGACGTGGATTTTCTGGTAAGCACCCCCATAAAAGGAAAAATGATTAAGGTATTGGGGCTTGGTGTCAAATTGGAAAGAATTTTAGGCAGAAAAGTGGATATCCTCATAGAGGAATGTCTCCCAGTTTATCTCAGGTATTTAATCAAAAGAGCAGTAAAATATGAGTAATTACAAGGATAATGACGATTTTATGTGCACCGTAATAACGGTGAATTTGATTTACACCCAAACTTCCCGTCAAACGTTAAACGCACCAAGATAATCTCCTATATTTCTCTCCATTATTTGATGTATATCACGCTAATATACCCTTTTTTTGCGGGGTATATGCTTTATTTATTGTCTATTTTATACTATACTAGAACTGAGTAACAACGTTAAACAATTATGGAGAGTATATTTTGGCAACAATATACCGTGAAAAGATGGTGCCCATTCCCGAGGGTGCGCACATCAATAAGCACGACATGCGGGTGTTTATCATCGTACCGGTGGAAGGTAAGCCTCTCCGGGAGTGTCCGCGTGTCAACATCGGTAAGGCGACCGCCGTCGAGGGGATGATGTACGCCAATGAGAAGTACCGTTTTCATTTCCCGGCGTTATGGAAGCAGTATTTCGGCAATGACAAGCTGCCTGAGCATGTACTGCACAGCGGCCTGTACGCTATGACGCTGGGTATAGGGTATAAGACCAAGCTCTATCCCATATTAAGCTCGGTCTATGGAGCCCATAAGGCCAATATGCTGATGGACTGGGCGCAGTACGGTATACTGGAGCGCTCCACTGCCGCTCTTACTTTTCCCGACCGCATGGCACAGCAGTTGAGGTTCTCCACTCAACTCTACCGGGACAGCGCCCTCTCGGAGTTCTTTGATAAGGAGCTTGATGAGAACCACAACTGGGAGTTTCGGCACCGCTGGCTGGAGCAGTGTGTCGCCAACGGTGTCACCGGAGCCTGGCTCTCCATAGACGGCTCCAATCATGACTGTTGTGCCACCGATGCCGAGTTGCCGGAGCAGGGAGCCTCCAAGTCAGGCAAAAGCCTGCCGGTGGTAAGTTACCTGTATGCGGTCAGCGCCGAGGACGGCCGGCCCCTGAGCTATCAGATTTACAACGGCGGCAAGGTGGACTCCAAGGCCTTACAGCAGATGATTGCCTTACTGGAAGGGCATCACATCCGCATTCTCGGGATACTGTTGGACCGCGGCTTCTGTGACAGTGAGGTAATTAAGCTCCTGGAGGAGAAACACTTTGACTACCTAATCATGCTCAAGCAGGACACCAACGGCCATAAGATCATGTTAAGCCGCCATGCCTCCCAAATCAGGGGGCAGGTCAGATATGCGCTCTCCCAGAGCGGCATGTTCGGTATTAGCGATCAGGTTAAATTATTCAACCACAGCACCGAAGAGAGTTGTGTTCACCTCATCTACGACGCCCGCAACGGTGTGGAGAGGGTGCTTACCCTGATTGACAAGGTCCACGCGGGTAAGGCCAAATTGGAGGAGAAGATTGCCTCAGGCTCAGACAACCTCAAGGTACCGGAGGAATTGGAGCCTTATCTTACCCTCACCGGTTTGGAGGAAGGAACTCCCAGTGTCAGCATTAACTATGAACGCTGGCAGCATGATGTGGACATCAAGGGCTTTTCCTCACTGGTATCCTCCCCACAGATGAGTGCCGATGAGGCCAATGAAAGGTACAACCTGCGCAGTTACTGCGAAATACAGTTCAAGTGGCTCAAGACCGAGCTGGGAGCCGACGTAAGCAGGAATCATCACCAAAGCGGCATTGAGAACAAGGCCTTTGCCACTTTTATCGCCGCCATAACCCGCTCGGAGATTGCCATCACCTGCAAGAAACTCGGGTACAATACCAATCAGGAAATAAGAGAGGTCAACCGCCTAATCCTGCAGCTCCACCCTGAGAGCTACTATACGGCGATTCACGATGAATCAATCCGTCAGAAGACTCTGCTTTCAGAGTTTGGCATAATACCGGAGAGCATGGATGCCATCGCCGCCGAGGTTAATGCCCGCGACGATAAAGAGCACCCGGAGTTAAGAGAGCTCCCCGTACCTCCGAGCAAGCAGGAAAAATCCAAAGGCGGCAGACCGCGCAAAGCAAAGAGCGCAGAGCCCAAGACCAAGGGTACTCCCGGCAGGCCCAAGGGCAGCAAGAACAAAAAGACGCTGGAGCGTGAGGCCAAAGAGCTCAAGCGTCAGCCCGGTCGTCCTAAGGGAAGCAAGAACAAGACTCCGGAGCAGCGTGAGGCGGAGAAAAGTAAGCCCCGCCGCAGTCCCGGCAGACCCAAGGGCAGCAGGAACAAGAAAACCATAGAGCGCGAAGAACAGCAGCGCAAAGAGCGCGAGGAGCGCCTGCACCCCAAGCGCAAACCGGGCCGACCGCCCAAGAACAGTCAGCCTCAGGCCATATTCGCCTTAGAGGACGCCATGAACAAACGCAACTGGAGCGGCAAGAAGAGTGACGATAACAAAAATAACGACAGTGAGAGCTGATCTGCGCCAGATCACACAAGACCGTAGGATACCGGCAGTATCCTCAGGCGTTTAACGTTTGACAGGAAGTTTGGGTTTAAAGAGGCCATCGAGACCATAGGGCAGTACAGCGGGATAGCCCAGACCATCAATAAGTCAGAGGCTCTGTTGGAGGCCCTGCTTATGGGTGATGAAAGGACCGTGGCCCAGGGTGTGGCCCGTGCCCACGAGCAGTGATGCTCGCTGCTCACCTATAACGATGAGAACTCCCTCTCCTGTGCCTTGTCTTTGGCCTTCTACAGCGCAAGAGATCACTACACTGTCATCCGCGAACTGCCCACGGGTAAAGGCTTTGCCGATTTGGTGTTTCTGCCTCACCCGGGCACTGACCGCCCAGCGCTCTTGCTGGAGCTTAAATACCAAGACAGTGCCGAGAGCGCACTCTCCCAGATTAAGGAGAAACACTACCCCCAGGGCCTGGAGGCTTACCGGGGCAATCTTATCCTGGCCGGTATCAGCTATGATAAGGATACTAAGGAGCATCACTGCGTGATTGAGCGTGCCTGAAGACCTATGAGTTTTCATGACGACGGCTCCTAAGGAGAACACCTCATGGCAAATTACTTAAACCCGGGCAACAGCGATTTTGCAGAGAGTTTGAAGACGAAGCCCTACGTGGATAAAACCCCGCTGCTGGCCATGCTCAACCCCCTTATAGCTACCAAAAACAAATACGTCTGCATCTCCCGCCCCCGGCGTTTTGGCAAGAGTGTGACGGCCGGGATGCTCTGCGCCTACTATGGTCAGGGGGACAGCGCAGAGCTTTTTGCTCCCCTGCAAATTGCCCAAGATGAGAGCTACCGCAAGCACCTCAATCAATACCACGTCATTTTCATCAATATGAACGATGAGTTCGATGAGGCCGACCACCGGGTTGAAAAGCTCAAGGAAAATCTTACCGCCGATATCGGTGCGGAATTGCAGGAACTGTATCCTGATTTGGATCTGACCCTTGACAAGACATTGAGAAAAAAACTTGGGTCAGTGAATAATTTTGTGTAAACACGGCTACTTTCTAGACGCATCCATAAGCATTAGAAAAAAATATTCGTCATCGGCGACACCATAACGGGTAC
>JAFUGP010000017.1 GCA_017469335.1 Succinivibrio sp.
ACCTGCCCAAAGCAACGTAAAAGTTGTCCCCGTCGACGTTCTTAAGAGAAAGGCTGATGACCGGATAACGGCCTAAATATTTCTCACAGAACTCCTTATCCTCTGAAATGGCAAGCCCCCGGAACAGAATCTCAGCACGGGAGCGGTCCTCGGGATTTTGATAATTGAGCTCAAAGAAGTTTTTGAGCATGCTCAAAGTGAGGGTCTTGCCAAAACGCCTTGGGCGAGTAAAGAGCAGCACTTTGTCTATAGTGGCCTTACCATCGGGCTTGATATGCTGAGCGTAGATTTCTTTTAAATGGGCAGTCTTGTCGATATAGATGCCGCCATCCTCATACAACTCGCCAAAATTTTCCAGACCGCTGTTGGTAAGTGCTTCATGTGCTGCCATGCACTGCTATCCTCAAAATTGACTGCTTCAACTCTGTGATTATACAAGGCAATTACCGCTTGGATTCACGATGCTCTTAGCTTGTTATCTCCACCATCCTCTGCCTGTATTCAAAACTTCAGCTGCCTCTGATGGCTTCGTCCCAAGGTTGAATCTGGAGATTATGTCAAAAATTCGTTTTTTTTTATGACTTTTTTTACACCATTTGGCACCCAAGGTATAAAGTGTTGACCTATAGGGTACGAAGCTGTCAATCCAAAAATTGTCAAATCTCCCTGTGGGTACCGCTGTCTTAACAGCCTTCTGCGTTTTCGTCATCAAGGAAAAACACCATGAAAAAAACCTTAGCTCTCGCCCCACTGGCGTTGGGACTTGGTCTGGCGCTGTGCAGCCAGAGCGCTTTTGCCAAGGAAAAGCTCTTAGTCTGGGAAGATCTGCAAAAAGCCTACGGTCTGACCGAGGCGGCAGCGGCCTTTGAGAAAGAATTCGGCGTGGAGGTGGAACTGCGCGAGTTCCGCTATACCACCTCTCTTGATAAACTGCGCTTAGACGGTCCGGCCGGCATCGGCGCGGATGTGTTCGTGATCCCGCACGATCGCCTGGGCTACGGTGTAGTTCAGGGGCTCATCCGTCCTCTGGAGTTCATGAAGACCGACAAGGACAAGTACACCGAAGGCTCGGTTGCCGCTCTGACTTCCAACGGCACCATCTACGGCTGTCCGCGCAGCGTGGAGTCTGTGGTGGTGTTCTACAACAAAAAACTGTTGGACAAGCCCTTTGAGACCATGGAGGAGTATTACGACTACTCCAAAAAAGTCCACGCGGCCGATGATTCCAACTATGGTCTGCTCGCACCCTTTGATCAGATCTACTATGCCTACGGTGCCATCAGCGCCTACGGCGGCTACGTGTTCAAGCGCGATGACTCCGGCAATTTCGATGTCACCGATGTCGGTCTGAACAATCAGGGTACGATTGATGCCGTCACCTATGTCAGCAAGTTCTTCAAAGAGGGACTCTTCCCCCTGGGTATCATCGGTGAGAACGGCTTGAACGCCATGGATACCCTCTTTACCGAGGGCAAGACTGCCGCCGTGGTTACCGGTCCGTGGATGCTGGAACCCTATGCGAGCGCCAAGGTTGACTACGGTGTGGCCCGCATGCCCAAGATGCCCAACGGCAAGGACATGGAGCCCTTCATGGGCGTGCGCAGCTACGTGGTGTCCAACTTCACCAAGAATCCGGAGTTAGCCGAAAAATTCATCCAGTTCATCAATCAGCCCAAGTACGCCATCGCCCGCTATGAGGCCATCCGCGAGATCCCGCCCATCAAGGAAGTGATGGCCAACCCGGTCATCAAGGACGATCCCATCGCCTCGGTGCTGGCCGATCAGTGCGATCACGCCTTCCCGATGCCCTCGGTCCCGGAAATGGCCGAGGTGTGGGTGCCAATCGATTCCGCGCTGCAGTTAGTGGCCACCGGTAAGTCCGAGCCCAAGCCGGCACTGGATGATGCCATCACCCTCATCAACTCGCAGATTGAGGCCATGCGCACCAACGCCAATTAACCGCTGCCTCATCATTTGCAGCAAAATCAGTACAGGGATGCCCCAGGGCATCCCTTTTTGATGCCTAAAAAGGCCTCATCGGCTATAATTGGTCTGTATGATCCGCACAGAGGGCACATCTTGCCCGGTTTTTTCCGCAACGGTAGTAAATTTGCCCGCCTTATCTTCCACTTAACGCAAGTTGGACTAACCCATGAATAAACTTCAGAACCTCCTCGCCGCGCTGACCGTCATAACCCTCCCGCTGCTGTGCGCAGCGGTACAAGCCAAACCGCTCAACATCGCTGAGCAGGGCTCCTTTACGGTAGGCGGCAGTTATGTCGAACACCCCGGGACCTTTGTGCCGGAGAATTTTATCGCCCCAGACGGACAGCGCGCCTATGGCGACTATGCTTACGTGGAATACCAAAAGCCGGTTGGGGCCAAAAAATTACCGTTGGTATTCCAGCACGGCGGCGCGCAGTCCAAGAGGACCTGGGAGTCCACCCCTGACGGACGTGAGGGCTTTAACACCTTGTTTTTGAGAGCCGGCTATGCCGTCTACCTGCTCGACCAGCCCCGCAGCGGCGAGTCCAACCTCTCCACCCTGCCCGTCACACCGGACACGCCCTGGATCAGCAACCCCATGTACGGGGACAAGACGCTCTATATTCTCTCGCGTATCGGCCATTATGACTCCAAAGGCAGGCCGGTACCGAACGCGCAGTTCCCCGCCGGAGAGAAGAACTATCAGGCCTTTCAGCAAAGCTGGACGGTGGGCTCGGGGCCTCTGGATAATGATCTCAACGCGTCGGTGCTCGCGCAGCTTGCTGATGAACTGCCCGACGGCGCGATACTGGTCACCCATTCCATGGGCGGCACCATCGGCTGGCGGGCGGTCCTGCGCTCTGACAAAGTAAAGGCCATCATCGCCTACGAACCGGGAGGAACGCCCTTTATTTTTCCCGACAGCGAAATGCCGAAAGTGACAGAGGCGCGCTTCAAGGCTTTGTCCGCCTCCGCTTTGGGAGTGCCGCTGGCAGATTTTCTCAAGCTCACCAAGATCCCGCTGGTACTCTACTACGGCGACTACATCAAGGCAGGCTCCGATAATGTCGGTGAGGATAAATGGGGTACCGAGCTTGCCATGGCCCGGCAGTTTGTAGATACCGTCAACCGTCACGGCGGCGACGCCACGCTGGTACATCTGCCCGAACGGGGCATCAGGGGCAACTCGCACTTTCTCATGCAGGAGAAAAACAACGGTTACCATTCACAGCCCATTTTAGCCAAAGCACCCTGACTTGCAACCAATGATGGTGTGATCTACTGCCGCGCAACACAGTCCCGTGTTGCGCGTTTTTATTTTCTCTTCGTTCACCTTCCCCTGGCAAATCCGCCTGTGC
>JAFUGP010000018.1 GCA_017469335.1 Succinivibrio sp.
GATTGCTGCCGTTGTAGCCGTAGTTGTTGTACCCAATGAGACCTTTGAGCTCGAAGGGGTTACGACCAAATTGACCAGTCGTACCCCATTGAAAATGATCCCAACGAGACCTTTGAGCTCGAAGGGGTTACGACTAGGGTTTGGATCGAAGGTTGTTGTGTGATGCCCAACGAGACCTTTGAGCTCGAAGGGGTTACGACTTGGAGGGCAGCGTGCTCGTATGGCACCCAGTCCCAACGAGACCTTTGAGCTCGAAGGGGTTACGACAGAAAAGCCATATTAGCAAGATCATAAACAGCCCAACGAGACCTTTGAGCTCGAAGGGGTTACGACTCTCCTGTACTTTGTCTAAAAAAGATCTTTCTTCCCAACGAGACCTTTGAGCTCGAAGGGGTTACGACTCCTCAAGGCGGGGGATGGTGATTGAATTGCCGCCCAAAGTGACTCTTGAGCTCGAAGGAAGGTACTGACTGAGCATAAGCTCGTGCTCCTTTGGATTTGAGGCTAACGAGGCCTTGGCCTTGAAGGTATTACCACCTACGTGAGACCCTCACGTTTTTTCCGGCCAGTGGGGCTCTTTGCCCCGCTGGGGCTTTGTTTTTTTTTGCGTTTAACTGTACGTCGTGTTTAGCTGTTGCCTGCGACCTATTGAGCCGTAGCAGCCTCAATAGATCTTCAGGTTAGGCCTGAGAACGCCTGGATTGTGCCTGTTTGCAATACGAATAACACAGCATAACTAAAAAACTGATAAAGTAAGATATTGAACGTAAACCAAATGTTCTATGAATTTAGATTGTTCTGTCGGATGACAGATTAAGGAATAAATTCCATGCTTACCGCCGACGAGCAGCGCAAGGCTGCCGAGGACTTTGTCCGCAACTGGAAAGATCAGGGCTACGAAAAAGGGCAGTCTCAGCCTTTCTGGATGACTCTTCTCTCCCAGGTCTACGGTGTCGAAAGGCCCGACCAGTTCATCCGCTTTGAGGACCAGGTCCATCTCGATCACACCTCTTTCATTGACGGCTATATCCCGGCCACCAAGGTCATGATCGAGCAGAAAGGCATCCACAAATCACTCACCGAAAAGATCAAGCAGTCCGACGGCTCTTTCTTAACCCCCTACGAGCAGGCCAAGCGTTACGCCGATGAACTGCCCAACTCTCAGCGTCCCCGCTGGATCGTGACCTGTAACTTTGAAGAGTTCCACGTACACGACATGGAGCACCCCCGCGAAGATCCGGCGATTATCCTCTTAAAAGATCTTCCCCGCGAGTTTTACCGTCTGCAGTTCCTCGTTGATGAGGGGAGCCGTAACCTCCAAAAGGAGCGGAAGATCCAGGAGGTTTCAGTCGAAGCCGGCCGCCTGGTAGGCGGACTCTATGACGCGCTTAAGGCTCAGTACAAAGATCCGGAATCGGACGAGACGATGCACTATCTCAATGTGCTGTGCGTGCGCCTGGTGTTCTGTCTTTACGCGGAGGACTCGGGGCTGTTCTCCCGGCATAATCAGTTCTATGACTACATGAAGTCTTACCGGCCGGAGAATATGCGCGATGCGCTGATCAAACTCTTTGAGGTGTTGGATCAGCCGCTTGATGAAAGAGATCCCTATCTCAATGACAATTTGGCTGCCTTCCCCTACGTCAATGGCGGCCTGTTCTCCCGCGATGAAAAGATCTTGATCCCGCCTTTTAATGACGAGATCATTGAAATGCTGCTGGAGCGTGCCTCCTTGGGCTTTGACTGGTCTGAGATCTCCCCGACCATCTTCGGCGCGGTGTTTGAGTCCACCTTAAACCCGGTCACCCGCCGCGAAGGCGGTATGCACTACACCTCGGTGGAGAACATCCACAAGGTCATCGATCCGCTGTTCTTAAACGATCTGCGCGGCGAACTGGACGCTATCAAAACCTACCGGGATGACCGCACTTTAGACCGCAAGCTGAAAGACTTTACTGAGAAGCTCTCCAAGCTCACCTTCCTCGACCCCGCCTGCGGCTCGGGAAACTTCCTGACTGAAACCTATCTCTCGCTGCGGCGTATGGAGAACGAGGCATTGCAGCTCCTGTTCAGGTTCACGCAGCAACTGGAGTTTGCCTCTCCCATCCGGGTCAGCCTCTCGCAGTTCTACGGCATCGAGATTAACGATTTTGCCGTAACGGTAGCCCGCACCGCGCTGTGGATTGCCGAACACCAGATGATCAAAGAGACTGAGGCCATCATCAACCAGCGGATCGAGTTTCTGCCCCTAAAGTCCTACTCCAATATCCGTGAGGGTAACGCGCTGCGCCTTGACTGGGCTGAGGTGGTGAGGCCTGGGGAGCTTAGCTACATCATGGGTAATCCGCCGTTTGTGGGGGCTTCGAAGCGAAACACCGCTCAAAAGCTGGAGGTCAGTGACGTCTATACCGATGAGAACGGCAAGACCTACAAAACCGCTGGCACCCTGGATTATGTGGCAGGTTGGTACATGCAGGCCGCACGCTATATGCAGGACACACCGATCAAAGCAGCTCTGGTGTCCACTAACTCCATCACTCAGGGCGAGCAGGTAGCCGCCCTATGGCCGCCCCTAATGGAGCGCTTTAACCTGCAAATCATCTTTGCCTGGCGAACCTTCATCTGGGACAGCGAGGCTTTGGACAAAGCACGCGTGCACTGCGTCATCGTGGGCTTCACCTGCGGGCCATACTCGGGGCAGCGCACTATTTTTGACGGTGACCGAGCGAAAACAGTCTCAGAAATCAGTCCCTACCTCATTCAGGGACAGCCTGTGTATGTATATAGTCGCAACAAACCGCTATGTAATGTACCGCCAATGGTGAGAGGCTCCCAACCCACTGATGACGGCAACTTAATTTTGAGTCCGGAAGAAAGGGAGCAGTTGCTCTCAAGCGAGCCGCAAGCGTCCGTTTTCATCCGTCCTTTTATGATGGGAAAAGACTTCATCCAGAGACAAACACGTTTTTGCTTGTGGCTTGTTGGTGCCGATCCCTCCGTATTGAGGAGTTGCCCCTCAGTGCTGAGGCGCGTTGAAGCTGTCAAACAGTACCGATTGAAAAGCACCAAAGCAGCCACGGTGAGAAAGGCAGCGACTCCGACACTGTTCGATGAAGTAAGACCAGCGCAAAGTCGCTATATTGCAGTACCCACAGTATCCTCAGGTGAAAGACAGTACATACCAATAGACTACTTGGAACCGGAGATAATCGCAGGCAATAAGATCTACTACGTGGAAGACACCACGTTGTTCCACTTTGGAATTTTGCTGTCTGGGGTTCATATGGCTTGGACGAGAACTGTGTCCGGCAGATTAAAAAGTGACTTTAATTACTCCAATACTGTGGTTTACAACAATTTCATCTGGCCTGACGCCACCGACTCGGAGAAGGAAAAGATAACTGCCACCGCGCAGGCCATTTTGGACGCAAGGGCGCTCTACCCCGAGAGCACGCTTGCCGATCTCTACAACCCGCTTACCATGCCCCCTGAGCTTTTAAAGGCCCATCAGGCCAACGACCGCGCCGTACTGGCCGCCTATGGTCTTAAAGCCAATACCCTGGAGAGTGAGATCGTCGCTCACCTCTTTAAACTCTACCAGCGCAAAGTTGCCTCCCAGACCAAGGAGTAATCATCATGTCAATGTCAGTCCCTCAGTTTGATGTTTTTTTGCGTCAGTCATGCAAATCCTGAGCATGGTGGCGGTTGCGCTTTGCAAAGCGGGGTTTGGTTTTGCGCTGACCGCTATCAGAGCTCAGAGGCTGAGCGTGAGGAAAAGTCAGGTTAATTCCCCGGGTTCTTTCCATTTTTTGGCTATTGCGAATAAAGGAGCACTTTCATGCAGCACTTTAAACTGATCAACGCGTTGGTTCTGACCTCAGCTTTGGTTACTCTGGCCGGCTGTGCCGCCGGGGATGCCTGGCGCAGGTGGCAGGATGATATAGGTCACGGCTGGCTGGAGGATGAAGGTCTGGTGGCCGTCAGGCCTGAGATGGAACGAGCCTTTCAGGATAAGCCTCTGGAGCGAGCTCAGGCGATTACCAACGGCAAGTTCATCAAGAGCAGACGCAATACGGATATTCTGACCAACACCTGGCTCATTCAGACCGCCGACTGCAATCTCTCCTTTGATGTGAAGGTCAACGGTGAGGTCAACTTCATCTCCCGTATCCCCGGAGAGCTTAGCTGTTTAGGGCCGCACAGCGTGAGCATGAGTCGCTCCTTAAATGCTCTTATTGACAGTCAGAACCGCTCATTGCCGGTAGGCAGCTGCCAAAGCGTGCTCAATGACATCGAACGTTATTACGAGCACGGCGGTGATGCTCTGACCATAGATGAAATAAAAGCCTATCAGGCCGAGTACAAAACCTCTCATAAGGCCGAGGTTGCAAAGGAGCTGCGCTGGCGCGCGGAGAATTTAGAGGGGGTGGAGTTATCGGCCGAGGACAGAGCCTTGATTGCAGGCACAGCCGGAACCATCCAAAGTGCCCAACAGCAGGCAGCTCAGAAACTCTACGGCTCAGACGGCAAGCCGCATTTCTGCCTGGTGACCAATCCTGCCATCTCCGGGACCGTGGAAGGCTTAGCCGGGGACAGAAAGGTAAATTTCAGACCGGACGGTGCTACGCAGACTCAGATACTAGACGTAGGAGAGCTTACTTTCTGCAAGTAAAGGGAGCCTATTTTAGCTGACGCACAGACTGCATGCACTTAAAACAGATCCCGGGCTGTTGACAGCAGGCAGGGGTAGGTTGTGTCGCCGTTGTCCTGAGTTAAACAAGTACCACAGCAGTGAAGAACTGAGATCTGTGCAAGTGCTAGTTGAATTAATCAGTTGCCAGAACAGACAGTAATAGTAAAAGGATTTGACATGGCCAAAAACAAGGAAGGAAAAATACTGGTGAGCTGGGTTGGCAGCTCTGATGTAAAAGCCATGGAACTGTGGCGTATTGCCTCGGGCATGCCGCAGGTCAGCACCGTAAAACTGCGTGATGAGGATAAAACCGCGGAGAAACTCGCCGTGGCTCTCAAAGAGGAGCCGGGAACCTGCGGCCCCCTGCGTACCTTCTGCGACGGGCAGGAAACAGATGAAATCCACCTTCTGCTGAGCAAAGAGTACGAGAACTGCGCCGAAGCGCTGTCACAGTGGGTGAGCAGGGACAATCCGAGCCGCTGCAGATCGGTATTTACCGGCCTTAAGAACCCCTCGGAGTACGCCGGTGTCTACGACGCGGTGTCGAGCTTTTTCAGGGAAAACTGGAGCGACGAGAAAGCCGAACGCCTGGAGGTGAATCTCACCTCCGGCTCCCCGGCCATGCAGACCATCATGATGCTGCTGGCCAAGACCCGCTATCCCTGCAAGACCATCCGGGTGGTGCAGCCCAAAGAAGCGGTGAACGGCAAGCAGCGCTTCGAGGAGCATCTGCCCTTTGACCTCCCTCTGGATGCCTTCAGCCGGGGACAGAGTACCTCTCTGGCGGCAGGCAACGAGGTGGACGAACTTTTGCGCATCTATGCGCCTTTCCGGCAGGTGAACATCCTGCTCACCGGCCAGAGCGGCGTGGGCAAATCCCGTCTGGCACGGGAGATCCACGAGAAGCAGGGGTTGAACAAGGGCAAATTCGTCGATATCAACTGTGCCGAGCTTGCCGGCGGCGACGGCAACATGTTCCGCTCGGAACTGTTCGGTCATACCAAAGGCGCCTATACCGGTGCGGAAAAAAGTCAAGCCGGAGCCTTCAGCCGGGCCTCGGGCGGCACCTTGTTCTTAGATGAGATAGGTGAGCTGCCCCTTGATCGTCAGGTCATGCTGCTCAAGGTCCTGCAGGAGCGGCGTTACCTGCCGTTAGGCTCGGAAAAAGAGGAGAAGGTGGCGGATGTGCGCATCATCTGCGCCACCAACCGCGATCTGGAGGCAATGGTGCAGCAGGGCACCTTCCGGGCCGATCTTTACTACCGTATTGCCATGTACGTGCTGCGCATCAAGTCGCTGCATGAGATTGCCTGCACCGATCGGGACCGTTTCTGGAAACTGACCCGCGAGACCATGGATCAGATCAAAGGGGAGGTGCCGCAGTTCAAGGATCTGAACTTTGACCTAAGTGCCAAGGCGAAGGCATTCATGCTCTCCTATGTCTGGCCGGGCAATGCCCGCGAGCTGCACCATGCACTGCTGCTTGCCATGATTACACTCGCCCATTCCCACAGCACCGTGATAGATGACGTCCACCTGCAGAGTCATGTCATGGGCACACGGCTGATCCCGGCCAACGATGCTGCCGGCGATGTTGTTGAAGATCTGCCCTCGAACATGGAGGCCTGGCTTAAGGATAAGGAGGAAAAATTCGTCAGAGAGGCGCTGAGCCGCTGTCAGGGCAAGATATCCAAGGCCGCCAAGCTTTTGGGCATGACTTACCAGAAGCTTGATTACTACCTTAAGAGTCATCCCGAGATCCAAGGAGAGAGCGGGGAGTAAGGAACAGGAACTCCCGTCCCGCTATGGTCAGGCTCCTGTCAGACTCAACCTTTCTGGCCGTACTCCTCATGAGACGGCAGCTCTGTCCTGGTGTTATGCTTGGTCAGTCTGTGTCGAACCCTCTGCCCGAATATCTGTCGCGCAGCATTCAGGCACCCGCTGCCCGAATGTCTGTCGCAGGGTGCCCTAAAAACTGGCGGCGTACAGTTCGGTACGGGCGAACAATTTGATTTTTTAGAAGGAGCTCTGACAGGAGCCGGCAGCTAAGAGCCATAATTATCATAAGACGTGTGATTTATCGTTAAGCCGTCACCCTCAATTATGTCCGGCCCGGCCCTTGACAGTACAAGGAGGAGAAAGGTGGATGCCCTGACCAAAACAGCTGCGGTTCGTAAAGACAAGCTGAAAGGTATTTTCGATATTGACAGTTTGCAGGGTACATTCTTTAAGGTGACCATAACGCCTATTTCCGAGGAAGAGGCTGAAGAGATCGAGTTCAAAAGCCTAAAAGGGATTGCCGGCAGAGCGTTGGATGCGGACGAGGTAAGAGAAGAAAGATTGGGGTTATGAAAGTACTGCCCGACATGAATATCTACCATGCCTTTTGCACAGCATGGCACACACAGGCCTGCTGCCCACCACTTTTCTCTTCCCGCAGCCGGGACCTTTTTTGATCTGACAGACACTCCTGCCACCCGGCCGTTTAACGTATACGCAAGGGTACTGTGCCGTACTGCCCCGGTACGGGTATTCCGGCGCACGGCCTCAGTTGCCGTCACACCTCTCGCCGGTGCTCCGGCCGGCATCCCCGTCGGCGTGATTTATCCTTGCCGTTACCTCCGGCCAGTTCCACCTTTGTCAGCGATATCCCCTTACAACAGCGGTATGAGATGCTGCCCTTCAAGCTCCATGATGCGGTAAAACCCCAGACCCGAGCGCAGGGCCTTGCCCGTGCCCAGATACTGTCCTGCCACCAGCCTGAGCAGTGACTCCCGGCCAGGACGGCCGCGCAGCTTCAGGATGCCGGTCAGCCCGCCCATGGAGGTCTGACGTTCGCGGTTATAGCGTTGCTCGGTCCAGGTAAGCGTGGACGAGGCTACCGTAAGTTCCTGCGACAGCGGGGCTCCTGAAAAGACAAAGCCGCCTGTACATTGTTCTCTTGATGCGGCTGCCGCCTCGTTGGGATCGGGGCGCTCGAAGGTGCGCACGCACTCTAAAAGGCGTTGCGGCGCACGGGGATCGTTGATGAAGAAACTCTCCTCACAGAAGCGCTCGCGCTCGCTGAAATTGCGGTGTTTCTGCCCCGGCGGCAGCGTCAGGCGCAGCGGCACGCTGAAATTGAGGGTGAAGGTATTGAGTGCGGCTGCCATCTCCAGCTCCTCGCGCAGCAGCCCGGGTTCAAAGAGCGTAAAGGTACCGGTGCCGGGGCGTCTGCCGCCTGAGGCCTGCAGCGGATCCAATACGGCGGTAAGTTCCAGGGTAGCAGGATTGAAGGCGCCCTCGGCCTGGGTAACGCTCAGATGATTGAGCAGCAGGGGCAGGGTCTTGAGCTCTTCCTCGGTGAGATACAGTCTTACTCTGATCTGCTCGCCTTCCTGTATGGGGGTGATGCCATTGCGGAAGGACAGCAGTCCCGAGAAGGCATTCTGGGGATCAAGACCGGCATTATGACAGGCAAAGCGCAGCCAGGCGGCATAGCGGATGGCATGATAGGGCGGCAGGGTCTTGATCTTCTCCTTGCAGGTGAAGATGAGATCGGCAAAGGCATAAGCTTCAGTGATCATGGTTGAAATGAACCCCTCTGAAAAACATTGAGCGCTGCACTAAGGCAAATCCAGCTGCGGAGCGACCAATCCGGCAGCGAGAGCGCGGACTGGGTAACTTACGTCGCAGTCTACGCCTTAATTTTTATGAATTTTGAAATTTTACTCAAATTTTCACAACACCATTTCAGCCCTGTTTAGTCAATTGACTGTTTTACAAGCATAAATAGTTTTATTTAAGTTGGCACGTATTTTGAAGTTATGTCATCAGAGTTGCAGTATTCGCTGTCTCTGTGCAGATTTCAAAATTGCACAAAGTCAGGATCGCATATGCTTATGCCTGATGTTACAGCCTGGAGGATAAACAGGCCCGTCAAAGCTTTGCTGACCATACGCCCAAACGAGGGTGGAATGTCGCCTAGCGGGGGACAAAAGTTCGGGCACAGTTTGAGATAATTTACCGATTAAATAACAAGCAGATAAGCAGGCGAGGTTAGTCTTACACCAGACACTGCATCAGAAAGCGGCTTGGCCTTTGGGAAGCGCTGTCTGACAGTTGTCGGTGCCGACGGTTGCAAGTGCTGGTGTACCCAACAGGGACAGTCTGCGGATATAAAAGGAGGTTTGAAATGACGATTTTTACCGATCACTGCAAGGAGCGCATGGCGCAGCGTAATTTCTCCACAGCGCAGGTCGAGGCCCTGCTGGAGAGCTGCGAGTTCGTCGCCGGCGGGGACCGTTTGGTGCTGCGCAATCGCGACTGCGCGGTACTGCGCGAGATCAGGGGACGCTTCAGGGCCGAGCTCTCGCAGCTGGGTGCCCTGGTGCAGAAAATGCGCCGTCAAGGGAGCCTGAACGAACTGTACCGCTCGCTGCGCCGGCGCTGCAAGAAATTAAAGTGCCGGATGAGAGAGCTGGACAAGCTCGCCGGCCGCGCCGGCTCCACCCTGGTGGTGGGTGATGACGGCGTGCTGGTGACCGTGTTCTGAGGCGGTGCGGGCACCGGCAGGGCACAATACAGGCACTTATGAAATCAAACCTTAAGGCAGAACCCTTTGTAATTTTGATGACGGCAGGCCCGGGCAGGGCATTTATACGGCAGGAGTAACGATTATGATAGCTTTGGCGGTAATTATCTTTGTGGCTTTGTGGCTTTTCGTGGTATGGAAGAACCTGAGTGCCTTAGGTACGTTCGACGGTGACGGCGTCACGTCACATCATGTGCGGGGTAACGGTAATGACGGGGATTTTCACGCCCCCGCCTCCGGCACCTTTGATGACTGGCAAAACGATCCTGCCTACAGCCATATGCCGGGCAATATCTGGTATTCCCAGCACCTAAGCGACAGCTCAGATGACAGCAGCATGAGCAGCAGCTCGGACAGCAGCCCCGATTATTTCACCGATCCCATGTACTCTTACATGCCGGGTAACATTAACCATTACGATCCCATTACCGATCCCTTGGATTTGACTAACAATCCGTGCAACATCTACCATGACATAGTTCACCCTGACACCTCCAGCTCGCTCTTTGACGACAGTCTCTCAAGTACCGGCAGTTCTCCCTTCGATGACAGCTTCTCGAGCAGCAGCTTGCTCTTCGATGACAGTTTCGGGAGCAGTTCTATAGGCAGCGATCCCTGGTCCTGATCGGCCTCATGCCGGAGTTGTTCCCGGTATGAACCTGCCGCAGGGTGATCCGGCAGGAGGCTCTGCGCAGGCACACTTAGCACGTTACTCCCAGGCAGCCTCCCACAGGTGAGAGCGTTGAGGATATTAAGCGTGAGGAATTCATCAGGCAGGGCAATGCGTACGGTACCGATGATGAAATGAAAAGGCACCGGCCGCACATGCTTACTCTGTTGAAGAAGGTCTTTGGGGCGCTTGCGATTTTCTCATTGAGCTCAGCTCTGTCCAGGGAGGCGGTATCTGGTACGTCGTAATCGTCGATGAGCAGCACTGTCTGCGAGGTTAAAGCTGCTGATTAGGCAAATTGCGCCATAGAGTCTGAGCTGTGCGGCTGAGTCTTGAAGAACTAATCCCCGGAGCTTACCTATCAAAGGGATCTGCAGACGGCAATGGCCATTGTGGCCCCAAACATACCTCGTCCTCAGGTAATGAACGAGCAATTATGACTGAGGATCGCAGGTAGAGAGAGGTTTTTACAGTTGGGGGGTTCTAAAAATTCACCGTTTTGTCAAAACGACACAAAATTTGTCGGTGATTTGAAACCACATCTTATAAAGTTTAGTTTTGTGTGTAAAAACAGTGTCTAAAAACGCGACAAACGTAGCACTTTTAACTTATATATTATAAATTTAGGTTGGCTTACTGTATAATAAAGATAAAC
>JAFUGP010000019.1 GCA_017469335.1 Succinivibrio sp.
AGTTCGGACAGTGCCTGCGGCTCTTCTATGGTGCTATTAAGGGCAATGAGCAGATAAGGTTCCTGGCCGTCACCGGTGTTACCCGCTTAAAGGACGTCTCCGTCCTCTCGGCCGGCTCAGACATTGAAGATCTGAGCTATGATCATGCCTACAGCCAGATGATAGGTTTTACCCGCGATGAGATTAAGCGCTTCTATGGCAACTATCTCAGACTGGGAGTTTCCTACGAGCAGGGGATTAAACCTGAGGAAGTCAGTGAAGCGCAGCTAGATGAATTCCTAGACCGTATGGCCTATCACTATGACGGCTTCTGCTTTGATGAGTTCTATAAGAGCAAGGTCTTCTCCACCTGGTCGGTGAATAAATTCCTCTCGGCATTAGAACGCAGAGGACAGGTAGAATTCGGCGACTATTGGTATGATGCGGCCCCTGTGCCGCCCATCATCGAAAACTATCTGAAGTCGGACTCCGTTGACTTGGAGTCTTTTGCAAAGGACAGAGTGTTAGTCCCCTTTGAGGAATTCAGAAGCCCCACCTCACTTATCACCATGCACCCCTGCGTGCTGATGTATCAGTCAGGCTATCTGACTCTGAAGGCACCTCTAAAACGCAATCTGGATGTCACCCTAGGCTTTGCCAACCGTGAGGTAAGTTCGGCCCTGTGCTCGCTTATCAGCATGAAATTCCTGAAACATAACGTCTCACCCTACCTGCCGGGCAGCAGTACTGACTATGTGTTGGAAAAAGGCACTCCCTTACAAATCATTGACCACCTCAACACACTGCTTGCGGCCGTGGTCTATGACCACTACCCCATCAAAGAAGAATCCATGCTAAGGCTGCTCTTTGAGTTCTACTGCAAGGGAGCCGAGCTGGAGGTACGTGCCGAGCAGCACAACTCCAAAGGCCGCAGTGACCTTATCGTCGTCTGCAAGGAGCGCTGCCTGGTGTTGGAACTTAAGTTCTCCCAGGACGGCTCGGATGCTCAGGCCCTACTCGATGAGGCCATAGAACAGATAAAAGCACGTGACTACGGTCGTGAGGAGACGTTGCACGGGCAGATGCTTTTGCGCATAGCCGCCGTCTTTAATGCCGCTGCGAAGGAGCGCAGGATCACCTTGTGGCAGGAGCTCTCCGAGAGCTGAGGTAGTAGAGCAAATTCTGCCGCAGGCTCATTCATTGCGCTGCTGTATCGGCGTCTTACCCTCCCGTGGCCTGCTGCGACTATCAAGAAAGACGATTTTATCTGTCGGTTCAATGCGTTGGTTGTCCGGCGTGACCGTTTGATCGGAAGATGCAAAGACGATGACACCAAAAAAGGCGCCCTTAGGCGCCTTTTTTGAGATTCACGGGATGATGCCTGTCAGATCACGCCCTGCGCGAGCATGGCATCGGCAACCTTGCGGAAGCCGGCGATGTTGGCACCTAAGACCAGGTTGCCGTCGACCTTGAACTCACGGGCGGTGGAGGCTGCGTTGTTATACAGATCGGTCATGATCTTGAGCAACTTGGCGTCCACTTCCTCAAAGGACCAGGAAGTCATACCGGCATTCTGCTCCATCTCCAGCTGCGAGGTGGCCACGCCGCCGGCGTTGGCAGCCTTGGCCGGGCCATAGGCGATACCGGCCTTGAGGAACTCATTGATGGCACCGATGGTGGAAGGCATGTTGGCACCTTCGGCCACGCACTTACAGCCGTTCTTGAGCAGAGCCTTGGCGTCTTCCTCGGTGACCTCGTTCTGCGTGGCGCAGGGGAATGCGGCATAGACCGGCACGTCCCAGATGGGGTGACGGTTCGGGGCGTACTCGGAGACCGGAGTGAACTTGGCACTCGGCACCAGCTCGGCGTAGCGGGCGAGCGAGGCGCGCTCCTTGCCCTTGACCTGCAGCAGCACATCCACCTTGATGCCGTTGGGATCGTAGATGAAGCCCCGTGAGTCGGACACGGTCACCGGGGTGGCGCCCATCTGGTAGAGTTTCTCGCAGGCATAGGTGGCCACGTTGCCGGCACCGGAGACCGAGCAGACTTTGCCCTTCAAGGACTCACCGCGATCTTTGAGCATGGCATCGGTAAAGTAGATGAGACCGTAGCCGGTGGCCTCGGTGCGCACCAGCGAGCCGCCCCAGGTCAGGCCCTTGCCGGTGAGGATGCCTTCGTATTTGGTGGTCAGGCGCTTGTAGGCACCGTAGAGGTAGCCGATCTCACGACCGCCCACACCGATATCACCGGCCGGGACGTCAACAGTGGCGCCGATGTAGCGGTACAGCTGCACCATGAAAGCCTGGCAGAAACGCATCACTTCCAGATCCGATTTGCCCTTGGGATCGAAGTCGGCACCGCCCTTGGCACCGCCGATGGGAGTGCCGGTTAGGGAGTTCTTCAGGATTTGCTCTAAGCCCAGAAACTTCAAGATGCCCTCATTGACAGTGGGGTGGAAGCGCAGACCGCCCTTGTACGGTCCGATGGCCGAGTTGAACTGCACGCGGTAGCCGTGGTTGACCTGTACCTGCCCCTTGTCATCGAGCCATTCCACGCGGAAGCTGTAGATGCGCTCTGGCTCGGTCAGACGCTCTAAGATCTTGTAGCGCTCATAGTCGGGATTCTGGTCGATGGCCGGCTGCAGGGTGCTCAAAATTTCCGTGGCAGCCTGAAGAAACTCAGGCTGATAGGGATAGCGGGCGTTGAGGGAGTCCAGGACATTCTGGGTGTAAGACATATTTCGCTCCTAAACATTAAATTGAGAGAAAGGAAAAAGATTGAGCCTAATTTACTCACCCTCTGCACCATAAGCAATCACGCAAGCAATTTGATCATTTAAGAGGCAATACTGCACCAATTGTGTGCGTGCATGATAATAGCGAGTGAAAATTGCTGCTGTTGAGAAAACACCCGCGAAAATTGAACCTCAAGTTGCACCGTCATAGCGCAGGTATGTATGAGACCGACCGTAATGCACCACAATGGCATGAAAGCAGGCGAATCACCCAAGATGGTGCGGCAGGTTTTGTCCCAGAATCAAAGAGAAGGTATATGGTTACAGCTTCATAGCCGGCGCTTCCGGTCTAAACGTGGCCTGTCAAAACGGCTTTAAAAGCGCTGTCAGTCTTTTTTGTCGATAAGTTTCGTCTTCTGAAACGACGCCTGCCTATCCTTATGACAAGGGCGATTAGGTTGTCGCCACCACAGAGGAATGACACTATGACGGTTCGTATCGTGATGCCTGATCTTAAGGTCAGCGAGGATCATTTAGCCGGCAGCAGCGCTGCTACCATCTCTGAGTTTAGAGCTCAGCTTAAGTCGCAACGTCAGGGGATCCTGCGCAGGTGCCTGGAGAGAGCGGTGGCCTGCTTACGTCGGAGCGCTCCTGATTGCGGTCTGCAGACTGCGGCGCTAGGCTGAGACAGTGAAAACAGAGCAGACAGGTTGTGCCGTATAGGTATCTGTGCTCTGCAGCCTTTGGCCACCTTGCTGTGACCTGATTGGGCAGGTCGCATTCGGTAAGTGCCGGAGGAAGGTCTGAATTTTGTGCAAAAACTCAGGGCCGGATACCGATTTTGAGTTTGCCAAGCGGGGCAATCTGAGCCTTGAGCCTGTCTGGATCGCTTATTTTGCCCAGCGCGGTGTAGGAATACCCCGAATTGAAGGTCTCGTAAAAGATCACCAAAGTGTCGTCCTGCCAGAGCAGCACGTCACCTGCGTGAATGGTGCCGGGCTTGAAGCGCTCTACCGGCAGTGACTGCGGCAGGGCACCGTACTTTTCGTTGCCGTTGAGTTCGGTGAGGTTAAGTTCAAGGGGCAGCATTTCCAGCAGACGTTTGGCAGCGGGGCTGTCTGCAAGTTCTAAATTGTAGGTACTGTCATTGATGGATACGGTCGGCATGGATTGCTCCGCGGCGCAGGTTCCGGCGCCCAGAAGGGCCGCCCACACAAACAGACCGGGTATCAAGTGTGGGCCGGTTGTTTGGCGGCGTTGCTCTGCTACAGGTTTGCTCATGTTCAGGGGTCCTGGTTGTTCAAGGAAAATTACAGCACACGCACCCGGCAACACAGGGATCAGGGGGTCGCAGCGCGTGTTATAGGGGCATTATACCTTGAGGGTGCAGTTGGAGCTTAATGCGTCCATGAGGGGTTTAGGTTTAGCACCTTGTGACCGGGAAACGAAAGGGCAGGTGAATTCGTCGGAATAACAAAGATAATCAGGTAAGTTGGGGGCGATTATGGGTTGGTGGCAACGCCTGTTTGGTCATGGCAGGAAACACAACGAGACTGAGGTAGCGTTAAAGGAGGTGGCGGAGTTGCCACCAAAGGCCATGTTGCTGCGCACCGCGGTGGTCAATGCCGATTACACCAGCGTGCCCGGGGATGTCTGTGTGCTGCCGTTGCTCTTTTATTGTGAGGAACTTGATGGTAAGCGTCACAGCGCATTTAAATCAGACCCCAAGTTCCAGTGCGCGCCCTTAAGAAAACTTCCTGAGGTGATCCTGTCCAGGCTCATTGATCATGTCGCAGGACTCACCTTGCCTGCACGGGTCGAGGATCACCTGCATCCATTTGCCAGTTTCAGTATGTCCTCTGAAGGGGCGTTTCAGTCACCCTCGCTGCTTTTTTTGTGTTACGTGCTCGACCTGCAATCCATGCCCAGGTACTGCAACCTGCCCGATGACTACTATATGCAGGCGGCGATCGCCGCAGTTGAGCTGGGGGCACACCGGGTGGTATTGCCTCGAATTGAGCCTCTGCCGCGCGACATCTACCTTATGAGTGGCTACCCCCACTTCAAAAACAGTGTATCGGGACTCATGCTCTTGAGCAGCGATCTAGAGCTCATCGGGGTTTTGGACGGTACCTTGAAACTAGATGAGAGCAGTCTAGCACTGCTTGATTTCATTACCTCAGATGGAGGGCCGGAGTTTAAACCTGAGCCACAGGATCTTGAAGAGATTCACAGTATGTGCAGATTTGACCATGCGGATGATGCCCTGTCATATCTCATGTACGAACTTCTGTTGCAAAAGGCAGTGCTTTATCAGCGAGCTGCAGACGACAATAAAAAGCATGATGAGGAGGAATTCTGTGGGTACTTCAACAAGGCCCGCCCCAGCATTTATCGCAAAAACTACTATCAGGAACTGTCCGAATACGTCAAGAGAGCCAAGGAGATTGATGTCAGTTTCGGTGAGTATCTGGTGCGGTTGATTCATGAGCGCGAATTAAATGAGGTGGAGGTGTATCAGCGCTCACATATCGACCGCAGGCTCTTTTCCAAATTACGTTCCCAGAAAAACCGACCGGCACGGCGTACTGTATTGGCTCTGTGTTTTGGGCTCAAGCTGAATTATGAGGAAGCGCAGGATTTCCTGCGCCAGGCAGGTTACGCCTTTACGCGCAGCATCAGCGATCTCATTGTACGTTTTATGTTGGAGCGCGAGCTTTGGGACCTCGATATGGTCAATGAGATGATGCTTTGTTTTGAGCAGCAGCGTATCGGTAGCTGGTAGATGCCTCAGTAAGCGAGTGTTAGGATAAAAAACTTTATATAACAAACATAATATGTCGTATTTACTGCGACCATTTCCCTCTTATTCTAGGCTAAATTAGAAGCGGTTTGCCGCCATTATCAGGGACTTCAGGCGGTGACCGACCTCATGTGTTGCGGCGTCCTCAGGATTACTCCTGCAGGCGCCGCGTTGTGAATCATGTTGATGATAAAGATCTATGAATAAGAGAGGGATTATATGAAGATTAGCAAGTTATCTCTGGCCGTGGGCCTGGTGACCGCAATGGCAATTCAGAGTGCGCAGGCCGGTTTGCCCGGTACCGGATATGTGGGCGCACGTCTGGGTTATGCCTTTTTGGCAAATGAAGATCTGGACAGTGGATTTGATGACGAGGCCATTCAATCGGTGGCTACTGGTGAGATCTTAGATAGTAATTTTCGTTTGTCGCACTATGTTGACGAAGATAAAGACGGTTGGGGCATAGGCATATACGGCGGTTATAATTTCACAGAGTGGTTTGCACTTGAAGGTGGGATAAATTATTTTGATGGATTTGAACTCAAGGCCAACTCTAAGACCGCAGGTCTTGTGTCTGGCTCTACTGAGATGAAGGTTTGGGGCCCTGAGATAGCAGGAAGGTTTGCCTACACCTTTGATGATAAAGGCTCAGATGTTTACGGACGCATTGGACTGGCCTACCTAATGACTAAAGAGAGCAATAAAGGCCAGTTTGACGACATCGACGGCAAGAATAATCTCTCTCCTTTGATTGGTGTAGGCGTGCAATATGCTTTCACGCGTCAATTTTCGATGCGGGCAGGTTTTGACTACTATTTTAATGCATTGGAAGTTAAGACTGGTGAACTTGGAGGATCAAAGTACAAAGCAGATCTGGGCTTTGTCTATTTAGGCGCACAGTTCAACTTCGGAGGTTCAACTCCGGTGACTGCGAATGTTCCGGTGCCGCAGCAGGTGCAAAAGACTCATACCTTAGATGCCGCCACACTATTTCCCTTCAACGGCGATAAGTTAAGCGCCGCAGGTCAACAGAAGGTGGCTGAGGTAGTATCTGACAGCCACAGCTTTGAGAATGTCTCCTACGAGGTCTACGGCTACACCGATCGCTTAGGCTCTGATGCCTACAACCAGGCCCTCTCCGAGCGCCGCGCTGCTGCCGTGGCAGCCGAACTGCGTCAAAACGGCGTAAATGAAGAGGCTCTGCGCGTTGTTGAAGGCCGGGGCAAAGCCAATCCGGTGACCGGGGATCGGTGTGATAACGTCGGAGGCCGTCGGGCACTCATCGACTGTTTGCAGCCTGATCGCCGCGTCGAGGTGGTGGTCAGCGGTCTGCAGTAAGGTCCTTACACACTTACAGCTTTTGTTGATATCAGGGGCGTCAGGTATGACGCCCCTGGAGGACGTTTGTTTGGGAGACGTTGTGATGAAAACCAAACCTTGGGCATTCTTGTCCTGCATCGTTGTGCTTATGTGCGCCGGCTGCGCTTCCAGTAAATACGAGCTCACCATCAACTCCGATCCCTTAGGCGGAATTGTGGTGTGCAACGGCCAGAATTATGGCAGGGCGCCGGTTACGGTCTATCTTGATCGTGCCGCGGTCAAAGAGGTGACCTTAGATACCAAAATAACTACGGGAAACCGTGCCTTCCCGGTCAACTGTTATGTGGAATGGGCCTCCGGTGAGCGGGTGCAACTTGACAGCGTGCGCTACGCCAGAAAGGGCAAGTCAACTTTCATTGTGCGCAGCAGCGCGGATCAACCCAGACAGGCCTTGGACCGACGTGTGCAAGAGGATTTCATCGAACAGCGCAACCGTACCCAGGCCCTGCCGGTGCTGTGAGCAGTTGCGAGAGCTAACTGGCGCGCAGAACTGTTGCCCGTGTTGTTGACGCTTCTGGCCGATATGGAGATTTTAGAGATAAGACCCAGATAACTGTCTGAAGATCCGCTACTATGGCGGTTGTCTTGGCAGTTCATTCCAACGGCAGAGCGCAGAGTTGCCCTCTTATTCTTGGAATGGAAGCTGCCGCCGTTGCGCCGGAGAAAGTTCCATGTCTTTATCACCATCTCTGCCCTCATCAGAGCTCATTGATACAAGACGCTTGGCCGGCGTTTTCCGCAACACCACTCAGTCCTATAAATTCTTCTGGTTCCTCAGCATTCTCGATTTATCATCCGCACAAAAGCCCCGCACCTTTGAGATAGCCGATCTTACCCTGCAGATGTGTGTGAATGCCTGGTATCCGTTGTACTGCAAGCTGAATTTGGGACCAAAAGACGCTCTGGCGGCGATCAGGGAAAGTCTAATCTCACGGTACTCCATCGGCGAGGATCTGGAAGCTACCCAACTGCGGCAGCAACTGCTCAACTGCCGTGAGCAGGACTGCGCTACATTCGATAAACTGGTAAAAAAGCGTCTGGCTGTCTACGTGCCAACCCGCTTTCTGAGCGCCTGGATAGATGAGAGCAACGATCTGAAGATGAAGGTGCTCTCCCGCAATTTCACGGGCGGCTGTTTGTATCGCCTGGACCCTCAGAGCTCCACCATTACCCTCAACGATGCCTACTGGGATTATCTGCGCGAGAACCATGCTATTTTGCGGGATTTCACCTATTGGAATCTGCTTGACTACCTGCAACGGCGCAATCCCAAGGATCAGTTCATCGTCTACAAACTGGTGAGGAATGAGGGCCGCGAGAGCCTGGTTGTGCAAAGAAAGTTCTGGGATTTTGTCATTGGGCAGGGCTGCCGGATCTTGTGCCCCTACAGCGGTAAAATCATCGCCCCCGGTGACACGTATGACCTGGACCATTTTATCCCCTGGCGCTATGTGGCCAGCAATGCCGCGTGGAATCTCACGCCGGCCAATCCCTCCTTGAACTCCGCCAAAAGCGACAATTTGCCCCCCTTGGATTTTATTAAGCCTTTGGCGCTCAATCAGCAACACGCGCTGCAAACCTACGTTAAGCACTATGGTCCCAAATCCAACGGTAAGTTTCAGGAGGTGATCGATGATTATCTGAGCCTGGGCCGCAAGCCATCTGAAATTGCCGTCATGGGCACTGAGGAATTGTTTACCTTCTTCAAGGAGCTTATTACCCCGCTCTACCTGCAGGCCCACTCCAAGGGCTTCAATTTATGGAATTACAGTAATGTCGCATAAAACTTCACCGGCCTCATCCTGCCTGTTTTGCAACCTGCCATCTGATCGGGAGATAATTGCCACAAGTGCCCTGAGTTTTGCCATCTTTGACGGTTTCCCTGTCAGCCCCGGACATGCGCTCATCATCCCCAAAAGACATGTGGCGAATTTCTTCGAGCTGACTGCAGATGAGATCACCGATCTCTACTCTCTGCTTCAAGAGGTAAAGGACATGATTGAGGCACGTCATCATCCTGACGGCTGGAATGTGGGAGTCAATGTCAACCACGCCGGCGGGCAGTCGGTATTTCATGTGCATGTTCACCTCATTCCGCGCTATGCAAATGACGTGAAAGATCCGCGCGGCGGAGTGCGCGGGGTGATCCCCTCCAGGCAAGCTTATTGAGGTGCTGCGTCAGGTCAATACCAGATCTTTTCTGTTCAGCAGGAAATCTATCAGATTCAAATGGGTGATGCCCTGGTGGCTGAGATCTATCTTATCTAATGACAGGACATACTTGGGAGCATGGTCTGCGATCGGGGCGAAGGCCTCGAATTCACGTTTGATTGTATCCTCAGAGTTGAGCAGGTAGGCTACCTGGATAAAGCATTTGCGACCGTCTTTGACGGCCACAAAGTCCACCTCTGACTTGTAAGTTTTACCGGTGTGTACGGTAAATCCCCGGCTGAACAGCTCATTGAACACAATATTCTTAAGGTACGAGGTATCCTCAAAGTCTATGGTATTGGTCCCCAGGGTACGAAAAACGTTGTCCACCGCGTAGTATTTTTCTTGAGAGCGCAAAGCAGCTTTGCCTGAAAGGTAAAAACAACGGGCAGGATGAACCAGAAAGGCACTTTTCATCAGCTCCAGATAGTGGTAAATGGAGCGCCCCGAGATGGTAGTTTGGTGCGAGCTGTTATAGGCCTGAGCGATTTTTTCCGCCGACAGGCTTTTGCCGGCATTGGCCAGTACATACAGCATGACAGTACGCAGGGACTGGCCTCTTTTACCGGTATCTCCTTTGATGATGTCCTTGTCTATGATCGCCTTGAACAAATTTTCTGCATAAAGTTTGAAGGCATCCTCTCCGGGCAGGGTAAAACGCCGGGGCAAACCACCCCACTTGAGGTAATCAAAAAAACAATCCTCCTTAAATTCAAGGTGATTAACTTCAAAAAACTCTTTTACCTCGGCAAAGGAAAAGGGCAGAACCTCAAATTCCACACTGCGCCCGGTCAGCCTCGTGGCCAGCTCACCCGAGAGCAGCGTAGAGTTGCTGCCGGTTACAAAAATGGAGGCCTGGTATTTGGACAGCACAGATGACAGCACTTTTTCAAAGTCGGGAACCTGCTGCACTTCGTCGATGAAAATGTAGTGTCTCTCGTCATCACGAATGCTGTCTTCAAGTACCTCATTGAGCATGGAGGCACTGTTGATAAAGGCGTTGTCAAAAAGTTCCAGGTCTAAGGAGATGATCCGTTTGTCCGCCACCCCCTGTTCTAAGAGTTCGGCGCGGATGCTCTGCAACAACACGGATTTTCCGGCCCGGCGTACCCCGCAGATAAGCTTGACCAGATCCACGTGATAAAAAGGCCTGATGCGCTCAAGATAGCGGCGTCGTTTGATTAGTTGCAAGGTAGAATCTCCCGCAGTATTAACCGGGTGTTGCCCAAAGGATCTGCTGATGAGTTATTCTTGAAACATCAGAACGTCTAATTTCAATTATCTTCAATTCATGAGAATTCTTGAAATAATTGTGCCATTTATTTTCAATTATGTCGATAATTCTAGACTTTTAAATGAGCACACTGGCAAAAATCACCAGTTGGCCTCAGCTTTTTTAGTCTCAAATAGTCAGATTGGGATCAAAAAGCCGATGCACGGCGTACAGGGGCAGGATGCGCACATCAGGCAGCGTGCCGAAATTCTCTGAGGATACACGCACACCTACCGGGAGCTGTTTTTCCTGCATAAACAGTCTTAAACTTTTCATGGCCCCGCGCGTGCCGCATTTAACTTCAACCGGCAATATGGTGTTGCCGCGCTGCAGGATAAAATCCACCTCAGCCTGGGAATTGCGCGCCTCGCGCTGCCAGTAAAAGAGCTCGGGGCGGTGCTTTGATGAGGTGCAGGATGCGATCTGCAAGGCGGTGTACACCTCACTAAGAGAGCCGCGGTTGGCAAATTCAGCAACGCTCAGGGGCAGCAATTCCCTGAGGTCCAGTCCCAGCAGCCGCTGATGCAGTCCTACATCAAACGGCAGGGCCTTAAAAAAGGAATGATCGGCTCCGGCCCCTAGGGGCAGACCCACGGCGGGAGTTCTCAGCGTTTTGAGTACCAGTCCTGCCTTTACCAGCAGCTCCAGCGCCTGACTTATCGCCGCGGCCTTCAAGTTGCGATCCACCCGGGCGAGGACAAATTTCCCGCCCGCCTGTGCCGCCACCGACAAGAAGGTAGCCTGAAGCCTTAAGGTCGGAACGCGCTGACGGTACTTGGCAAAGTCATCCTGGTAGGTGAGCAGCAGATCGTCAAGCTCTCCCATGACCCGTATCAGATCATGATGACGGACATAGGCTGCCACCGCAGCCGGCATGCCGCCCGTCATAAGATAGGTTTTGAGGTGTTCTGTCAGCCTCAGGTGAAAGGGTTCCTCCAGAGGATGGGTGAAGTCGGCGCCATTAAGCAGCTCCAACAGCTTCTTTTCTCCTATGGCACGCAGAAACTCGACAAAGGTGAGCGGGTACATAAAGCACGAGCACAGGCGTCCCACCCCCAGTGACGGTACCTCGTTTAGGGCAAACTCTAGGAGAGAGCCGGCCGCGATGACATGCAGGGCGGGGCATTGCTCATAAAAGTAGCGCAGCGCCGTCAGGGCCTTAGGACAGGCTTGGATCTCATCTAAGAAAAGCAGAGTCTGCCCCGGTATCATGGGGGTGCGGGTGAACACCGCGAGCTTCTCCAAAAGAGGCTGTGCGGTGAGCGCGCCCTCAAAGAAGCTTTTGGCCTGCGGAGTTTCTTCAAAATTAAGCTCGGCAAAGTACTTGAATCCTGTCCCCAACTTGCGCACGGCATAGGTCTTACCCACCTGACGGGCCCCGCGCATCACAAGTACTTTGCGCTGATCCTGTGCGGCCCAAAAGCTTAGCTGATCATCCACAGTTCTGTACATGGCAGCCTCCGTCCCAGTTGTCATAGCGCGCAGTCGCACCGCGCACTCTTAAAGATCGACTCCGGTGTCTGCATCGGCATCTGTCTTTGCTTCTGCACGGCCTGCATTTGCTCTTTTGAGCTGCATATAAGGCTCAGTGGTCAAGAAGATGGACAAAAACCAAAGATGAATTTAGCACCAAAGAGACCAAAGCCAAACATTCTCAAAGCGAGAATACGACTAAATCCAAAGATAAGTCAAGAGTTAGCGGGGCGAAAGCCAAAGACAGTGTGTTCTGTGTGGCGGCGGACGAGGCTCTCTGACTTTAAGTTGCCGGCACAGTCACCGGCCTGAGCGTGCCCGCGAGGGTAGGGTGTTACACTGGTACTCTGCCTGCGGCGTGCGTACAGGCAGAGCAGAAAGTGTGCATATTAGGTTCAGCGCGCAGGCAGTGAGGATAAAAACTCATGCACGGCCTTGGAACAACCGCGCCCCTCGGCGATGGCATGCACCACCAGCGACTGACCCTTGCGCCCGTCACCGGCCGCGAACACCTTAGGCTGTGAGGTGTGGTAGGCCTGAGAGCCTGTGAGCGGCGCCTTGATGTTGCCGCGCTCATCGGTTTGCAGCGAGAAGGCCTCGATAAGTGCCCGGCTGGGGTGAGAGTAACCCATGGCGATGAGCACCACCTGCGCCTCAAGTTCGGCCTCGGTACCCGCCAGGGCCTCAAAGTTCCGTCCTTCGCCCCATTTGACCTGCACGGTCTTAACTTTCTCGACCTTACCGTCGCTGCCCAAAAAGGCGGTGGTATTGGTGGAGAACAGCCTGATGCAGCCTTCCTCCTGAGAGGTGGAGGTGCGCTTGATGGGCCGCCATTCAGGCCAGATCTGCGCAAGCGGTACGCTGAGGGGCAGCTCATGGTGATAGTCAAGCTGCGTGACCTTGGCCGCGCCCTTGCGCAGGGCCACGCCGATGCAGTCCGAGGCGGTCTCGCCGCCGCCGATGATGACTACCTGCTTGCCCTTGACGTCGATGGGGTTGCGCTCACTGCCGTTGATCTCACGGTTTTGGGCTATAAGAAAGTCCAGCGCGAAGTAGATGCCTGCAAGCTCACGTCCCGGCAGTTTAAGATCCCGCGGTGCCTCCGAGCCGGGGGCCAACACCACGGCATCGAAGCTGTCGAGCAGCTCCTGAGCGCTGACAGAGCAGGTGGCCTGACAGTGCACCCCTTGCTCTAACTTGTCCTTATCGCCCACCAGCACCGAGGTGCGGAAGATCACGCCCTCTAATTCCAGCTGGGTGAGGCGGCGATCCAGGACCTCTTTGGAGAGCTTGAAATCGGGGATGCCGTAGCGCAACAGCCCGCCTGCGAGATCATTTTTCTCAAAGACGGTTACCTGATGCCCCAGGCGGGTCAACTGCTGCGCACAGGAGAGGGCAGCGGGCCCGGAGCCTACGATGGCAACTTTTCTGAAGCTGCGCTCCTTGCAGGGGCTAGGCTTGATAAAGCCGTGCTCAAAGGCGTATTCGGCGATGCGCCGCTCAACGCTTTTGATCCCCACCTGTACCCGGTGCAATCCCAGCGTGCAGGCCTCCTCACACAGGGCAGGACAGATCCGGCCTGTGATCTCGGGAAAGTTGTTGGAGGACTCCAGTACTCTGATGGCTTTCTCATACTCACCATCGCTGACGAACTGATTGAAGTCGGGCATGGCGTTGTGCAGGGGGCACTTGTGCATGCAAAAGGGCGTGCCGCAGTCCATGCAGCGTCCGGCCTGGAGGCGTGCCTCCTCGGCGCTTAAAGTTGCGATGTACTCGTTGAAGTCATGCACGCGCTCAGCCACGGGGCGGTGCGCAGGCTCGATGCGCTCATAATCCAAAAAACCACGTTCAAAGCCCATTTCAACGGCCCTCCAGCGCCTTCAGCGCATTGAAATATTCAGTGGGGATGATCTTGAGGAAGTGAGGCAGCTCCTCGTTCCAGTGCTCTAAGATGGCCCGGGCGCGCATCGACGCGGTGAGCTCCTGGTGTTTTGCGATAAGCTCATGCAGCAGTTCCTCATCCTGGCGTCCCTCGTGCAGCGGGGTGAGCGGATCGGCATGGGCGGCATCGGTAAGCTCGGTGACGATGAACGCCTCCTCGGAGAGACGCGCGCGGGCCTTATGCTCCGGATCGTACAGATAGGCCACGCCTCCTGACATACCGGCCCCGAAGTTACGGCCGATGCGGCCTAACACCACCACCGTGCCGCCGGTCATGTACTCGCAGCCGTGATCGCCTAAGCCCTCGCAGACGGCCCGGGCACCTGAGTTGCGCACGCCAAAGCGCTCTCCGGCCACCCCGCAGAGATATAGCTCGCCTGACGTGGCACCGTACAGGCAGGTATTGCCGGCTAAGATGTTCTCACAGGCTTTGCCGTCAAAGCGCGGATCTTTGCAGATGCTGATGATGCCGCCGGAAAGACCCTTGCCCACATAATCGTTGGCCTGTCCGCACAGCGCGATACTAAGACCCTTCATGAGGAAGGCCCCTAAGCTCTGCCCGGCGGTGCCGTGCAGTTTGAGCGTCAGGAAATTATCCTCCAGGCTTTGTCCGCACCGGGCCACCTCGCCTGAGAGCAAGGTGCCCACCGCGCGGTTGACGTTGACCACCTCAGATTCGATGACGGTGCCATGCCCGCTCTTGAGGCACTGTTGCAGTGTCGGCAGGAACTTGTAATCTAAGGAGCGGTCAAGCTCGTGTTCCTGCCTGATGGTCTGATGGGCAGGTCCTTGGGCGTTTTCATCCCTAAAGAAGATGCGCTCGAAGTTAAGGCCGCGGGCCTTCTCCTGATAGCCTGCGGCGTTTTTCTCCAGCAGATCGCTGCGGCCTATGAGATCCTCAAAGCGTTTAAAGCCCAGTGAGGCCATGAGCTCGCGGACCTCGCGGGCCACGAAATGAAAGTAGTTTTCCACCTGCTCGGGGGTACCGGCAAACTGCGTGCGCAGCTCGGGATCCTGAGTGGCGATGCCCGCCGGGCAGGTGTTCTTCTGGCACTTGCGCATCATCAGGCAGCCCATGCACACCAAAGGCGCGGTGCCGAACCCAAACTCATCGGCGCCTAGCAGCGCGCCGATGACCACGTCGCGGCCGGTCTTGATCTGTCCGTCCACCTGCAGTCTCACCCGCGAGCGCAGGTTATTGAGCATGAGGGTCTGCTGTACATCGGACAGTCCGATCTCCCAGGCCGAGCCGGCGTGCTTCATGGAAGAGGCCGGAGCGGCGCCGGTGCCGCCGTCATGACCTGAGATCACGATATGGTCGGCCTTGCACTTGGCCACGCCTGCGGCCACCGTGCCGATGCCCACCTCAGAGACCAGTTTGACCGAGATGTCCGCCTGAGGATTGGCCAGCTTGAGGTCAAAGATCAGCTGCGCCAGATCTTCGATGGAGTAGATGTCATGGTGCGGCGGCGGGGAGATGAGTCCGATGCCGGGCAGGGAGTGGCGCAGCATGCCGATATAGGGCGAAACCTTATGCCCGGGCAGCTGTCCGCCCTCACCGGGCTTGGCGCCCTGGGCTATCTTGATCTGAATGACATCGGCAGATGACAGGTAAGAGGCGGTCACGCCGAAACGGCCCGAGGCCACCTGTTTGACGCGGGATTTTAAGCTGTCGCCTTTGCGCAGCTTGATATCTGCCACCACGGCCTCGCCCAGCACGCTCTTTAAGGTGCAGTTTTTGGTCAAAGGCGCGGCACGGCGCGGATCCTCGCCACCCTCGCCGCAGTTGGACATGGCCCCTAAGCGGTTCATGGCCACCGCCAGGGTGCAGTGCGCCTCGGTGGAAATGGCGCCCATGGACATGGCGGAGGCGGCAAAGCGCCTGATGATGCTCTCCTCGCTTTCCACCTCCTCGAGTTTGAGCGCGGCGGCGGCCGGGCGGATGGCAAAGAGCCCGCGCAGGGTCATAAGCCTGCGGCTTTGATCGTTGATGATGGCGGCGTATTTCTGGTAGTCGGCGTAGCTGTTCTCCCTTACGGCGCGCTGCAAACTGACCACGGCCTCGGGAGTCCACATATGCTCCTCACCGCCAAAGCGCCAGTTGAGATCCCCACCCGGCGGCAGCAGGCTGTCTGGGGTGGCCTGGCCGTGCAGTGCCGCCTCGTGGATCGTGACGGCTTCCTGGGCGATGTCGAACAGACCCACCCCTTCCACGGGACTGGGGGTATGGGCAAAGTAGCGGTCGATAAATTCCTGCGAGAGCCCCACCGCCTCGAAGATCTGCGCGCCGATGTAGGACATGTAGGTACAGATGCCCATCCTGGACATGATCTTGTACAGACCCTTGTCGATGGCATGGATATAGTTGTCGGTGTATTGTGCCGCCTCGTGGGCGTCTTTGCCCAGGGAGGCTACCACCTCCAGCGCCACGTAGGGGTGCACCGCCTCGGCGCCGTAGCCGCCTAAGAGGGCGAAGTGATGGACGGTGCGCGCCGAGCCGGTCTCCACCACCAGTCCCGTGGAGGTGCGCAGACCGTGCTGCACCAGACACTGATGGACGGCGGAGGTGGCCAGGAGCGCGGGGATGGCCAGCCTCTCGGCGCTGACGTGCCGGTCGGTGATGATGAGAATGTTCACCCCGGATTTGACGGCGTCCACCGCCGCGGCCAAAATGGAGGCCAGCCGCGCTTCAATGCCGTTCTTGCCCCAGGACAGGGGATAGGTGATGTCCAGCTCCCGGGAGCGGAATTTGTTGCCGGTAAAAGCTGCGATGTTGCGGATTTTCTCCATCTCCGCGGCCTTGAGCACCGGCTGCTCGACTTCCAGCCGCACGGGCGGGTTGTTGTCCATGATATTGAGCAGATCGGGCCTGGGGCCGACAAAGGAGATGAGTGAGGTCACCATGGCCTCGCGGATGGGATCGATGGGCGGGTTGGTGACCTGGGCAAAGAGCTGCCGGAAGTAGTCATACAAAAGCCGCGGTCTGCCGGAGAGCACCGCCAGCGGCGTGTCGTTGCCCATGGACACCACGGGCTCGGCCCCTGAGAGCGCCTTGCTGCGCAGCAGCCGTTCCACTTCCTCCTGGGTGTAACCGAACACCCCGGTTAAGCTGCGCAGGGGCAGATTGTGGCGCACCGGCTCGGGAGTCTGACGGATATCGCCCAAGCGGATGCGCACCTTGTCGATCCACTCGGGGTAGGGCCGGGCGGTGGCCAGGGAGTTTTTGAGCTCCTCATCGTCGATGATGCGTCCCTGCTCGGTGTCGATGAGCAGCATGCGTCCGGGCTCCAAACGCCAGTGCCGCTGCACGCGGCTCTCGTCGATGTTGAGCACCCCCGCCTCGGAGGCTAAGATCACCAGATCGTCCTTGGTGATGAGGTAACGCGCCGGCCGCAGCCCATTGCGATCCAAGGTGGCGCCAATCTGCCGCCCGTCGGTGAAAGCCACCGCCGCCGGACCGTCCCAGGGCTCCATCATGGCCGCGTAGTATTCGTAAAAGGCCTTGAGCTTGGGGTCTAGCAGGGCGTCTTTCTCCCAGGCGGCGGGGATCATCATCATGGCCGCCTGCGCCAGCGAATACCCGGACATGGTCAGAAGCTCGAAGACATTGTCAAAGGAGGCCGAGTCGGACTGACCCTGGAAGATAAGCGGCCAGAGTTTTTTTAAGTCATCCCCAAATACCGGCGAGCTGATGTGTTTTTCACGGGCGCGGATCCAGTTGAAGTTGCCGCGCAACGTGTTGATCTCGCCGTTGTGGGCGATGAACCTAAAGGGATGGGCCAGCGACCACTGCGGAAAGGTATTGGTGGAAAAACGCTGGTGTATCAGGGCGATGGCCGAGACACAGCGCGTGTCCTGCAGATCGCGGTAATACTGACCGACCTGCCTGGCCAGCAGCTGTCCTTTGTAGACTATGGTGCGGGCCGAAAAGGAGGGAATATAGAATTCCTTGCAGTGCTTGAGTTTGAGGTTGTCAATGGCGATGGAGCTGCGCTTGCGGATCAAATAGAGCTTGCGCTCCAAAGCGTCCGTGACCAGCACGTCGGGGCTGTGACCTACGAAGATCTGCTTTATCACCGGCTCTTTTTCGCGTACCACCTCGGACATGGGCAGCTCGTGATCGACCGGCACCTCGCGCCAGCCCAGCATGATCTGACCCTCGGCGGCCACGGCCCTTTCAATCTCCTCCTCGCAGGCATGCCGGGAGGCCTCCTCGCGGGGCAGAAAAATCATGCCTACCCCGTACTCGCCGGCCGGCGGCAGCTGCACCCCGAGCCTGACCATCTCATCGCGCAGCAGCTTGTCGGGGATCTGAATTAAGATGCCGGCACCGTCACCCTGCAGAGGATCGGCGCCCACCGCGCCGCGGTGGGTGAGGTTCTTGAGCACCTCCAGCCCCTCTCTGACAATGCTGTGACTGCGCTGACCCTTGATATGGGCGATGAAGCCCACGCCGCAGGCATCGTGCTCGTACTGACTGTTGTAGAGTCCTTTGGACTGCATAAATCCCCCTTCAGAAGGCAAGCCTCCCCTAAGAAGGCCCCCTAAAGGGCCTTCCCTGGAACAGCTGTCGCTGTGAAATGCTGCTGTGAGAGCTTAAATTACAGGCTGTAATACAGCTCGAACTCGGCCGGAGCCGGGGTGGAACGCACCTTGGTATCCTCCTCGCGCTTTAAGGCGATGAAAGACTCGATGGCGTCGGCGGAGAACACCTCGTTCTGCGTCAGGAAGTCGTGATCGGCCTCCAGACTGTCCAGGGCCTGCTCTAAGGATCCGCATACCTGCGGGATGCCGGCGGCCTCCTCAGGCGGCAGATCGTAGAGGTTCTTGTCCATGGGATCGCCGGGGCTGATGTGATTTAAGATGCCGTCTAGGCCCGCCATCAGCATGGCCGCGAAGGCCAGATAGGGGTTGGCCATGCAGTCGGGGAACCGCACCTCAATGTGCGCCGCCTTGGGGTTGAGCGAGTAGGGAATACGGATGGAGGCCGAACGGTTCGATGCCGAGTAGGCCAGCATCAGCGGGGCCTCAAAACCCGGCACCAGACGCTTGTAGGAGTTGGTGGAGGGGTTGGTGAAGGCGTTTAAGGCGCGCGCGTGCTTGATGATGCCGCCTATGTACCACAGCGCCTCCTGCGAGAGGCCGCCGTACAAGGAGCCGGCGAAAATATTGCTGCCGCCCTTGGCGATGGACTGATGACAGTGCATGCCCGAGCCGTTGTCCCCATAGATGGGCTTGGGCATGAAAGTGGCGGTCTTGTTGTACTGACAGGCCACGTTCTGCACCACATACTTGTAGAGTATGACCTCATCGGCCTTTTTGGTGAGGGTATTGAATTTGGTGGCGATTTCGTTCTGCCCGGCGGTGGCCACCTCGTGATGATGGGCCTCAATGACCAACCCCATGTCAGCCATCACGCGGCACATGGCCGAGCGGATGTCCTGGGAGGAATCCACCGGGGGTACCGGGAAATAGCCGCCCTTGACGGAGGGGCGGTAGCCCTTGTTGCCGTCCTCGTAGCGGGCATCGGAATTCCAGGCCGCTTCGATATCGTCAATTTCCACCATGCTGCCCTTGATGGAGGTCTTAAAGCGCACGTCATCAAAGAGGAAGAACTCCGGCTCCGGGCCGAAATAGGCTTCATCGCCCAAACCCGTGGAGCGCAGATATTCCTCGGCGCGTTTGGCAATCGAGCGTGGATCGCGGCTGTAGCCGGTAAGAGTTTGCGGCTCTAAAATGTCGCAGCGGATCAAAATGGTGGGATCGGCGTAGAAAGGATCCAACAGCACGGTGGAAATATCCGGCATCAGGATCATGTCGGACTTGTCGATGCCGCGCCAGCCGGCGATGGAAGAGCCGTCGAACATCTTGCCCTGCTCGAAGAATTTCTCATCTATAAGTTCGATGGGCAGGCTGATGTGCTGATCTTTGCCCTTGGTATCGGTAAATCTCAAGTCAGCAAATTTAACCTTATGATCTGCAATAAGTTTGCTTACGGCGCTAAAGTCCATGTCAGTCTCCTTAAACAGGCCTGCCACAAGGGATAAAGTCTCCTTGCGCGCAGCCGGTCAACAGTGAATTTCCTAAGTGGCATTGTGCGTGCTTGCACCGTTTTAGTCAAAGCTATTTTGACAACTGCTGATTATGGGGCAAAAAGAGCGCTCGTGCACTAAAAACATGCATGGAGGTAACCGACTGAAATATAGGAATGATCTTGTAAAAACTGACTGCAGAGGAAAGGTGTTTGCTCATCATCAGAGTGTGCAGCTCCGCACCTTTAATTAAATGTGCATTGAAAACAATATGTTACCCCATGCACAAAAATAAGGCTCAGCGAATGCTGCTGCACCGTAACGGGGCGTGACCCGGAGGGTATGTCAGGAGGACGCTATTCCACCGCCTCACGGCTGTCGACGGGCAGTTCAAAGCCCACCGTCTGCTCGGGCGGTACGCGGGTCTTGAGCTCGCTGACCTCGGAGCGCAGATCGTTTAACTGCGCCTTCATGGCATCGGACTGCAGCTCTCTTTTCTCAAACTCCCGTGACATGTCGCGCAGCAGCCTGCTCACGCAGCTGTAGACTCCCAGTACACCCCCCAGCACGAACAGCACACCGAAGATCATCACAAAGCCGCGGTAGGCATCAACGAACATGGCGCCGATAAACCACAGCAGGCTGCTGGCAATGACCGCCAGATAGGCATAAAACTCCTGCTGCCAGGCCAGATCCGGTCGCATAATTACCTCAGTTTCATCAGGCCCGCTCCTTCTCCCAAGGGCAGGGCTGCTATTGCTTGAGTGGGTGGGGAGTATCAGTGCCCCGGTGATGATAGGAAGATGATAGAGAAAAGCTCACTCTCTTGCAAGCAACCGCGCCTCAGGTTGAGGAATGAGCGGCACAAGAACAGGGTGATGAGCGGTAACGGGAACGGTCACTGCGCCTGACCGAACCAGCGTGCGTAGAGCTCCGCATAGACACCGTTGCCGCGCAGCTGCGAGAGCGCCGCATTGAATTTATCTACCAGCTCGGTACTCTCGTGGGCAAACACCATGCCGATCTGCTGGGGTTTGGCGATATCATGCAGCGGCAGTTCCAACGCCTCTTCGAGCAACCCCTGTTTTAGGGCATAACCGATGAGGCAGTCATCGTTGAGCAGCACCGGACATTCTCCTGCGTTGAAAGCGCGCAGGGCCGACTCGGTGTCGTCAAAGGAGAGGACTTTGGCCTTGCCCAGGCGTCTGCTCAGTACTTCCGAGGTGGTGCCCTTTTCCACGCAGATCGCCCGGCCGTTGGCATCTTCAAAGGAGCTGATGCTGTCGGCGTAGACCTCGTTTATGGCCAGCGCCAACCCGGTGGTCAGATAGGGCTCGGAAAAGGCAATGAGTTCGCGGCGCTCCAAAGTCATGCCGAAGGCCGACATGCCCATTTGGGCACGGCCCTCGCGCACGGCGGGGATGATGTCGCCAAAATCCATCAGCTCGTAAACTACCTGCCAGTCGTTGATCCTGCTCATCTCAGCGAGCAGATCGACGTTAAAGCCCCGCATGGTGCCGTCTTCATCCTGGAACACATAGGGCGGGAAATACTGCTCGGTGGCTACCACAAGCGCAGTGGCACCTGCCATACCAGGACACAGCTGCACCGTAAGACAGGCCGCGACGGTCAGAACATAAGACCAGCATCGTTTCATGATACAGCTCCCGCGAGTTTTCCCTACAAGGCAGCTTCTTTTTGGGCATGCAGTTCCTGCAGGGAGTGCACATGGTGGTACTCGTTCTCCTGCAGGGCCTCGATGCTCGCGAAGGCGGCGTTGAGGGTGGTGGTATAACCCACGGCGTAACGCAGCGCCGCGCGGCGCATCTCCCTGGAATCCTGCACCGCCTGCCGTCCCTCGGTGGTGTTGATGACCCAGTTGTAGCGTCCGGACTTTAAGTAGTCCAGAATGTTGGGACGTCCCTCGTAGACCTTGTTGACATGGGTTACCTTGACCCCGTGCTCCTTTAAGCAGTTATAGGTGCCGGTGGTGGCCTCCAGCTCAAAGCCGGCCTGCTCCAGGAGCTGCCCCAGGCGCGGCAGACGGTCCTTGTCGGAGTTTTTGACCGACAAGAGCACCCGGCCCTGGCGTACCACCGGGGAGCCCGCGCCCAGCTCGGCCTTGGCAAAGGCCTCGGGGAAGTTGCGGGCGGTGCCCATCACCTCACCGGTGGAGCGCATTTCAGGTCCCAAGAGAGGATCGGAGCCGGGGAACTTGGCAAAGGGCAGCACCACTTCCTTGACCGAGTAGTAGGGCGGTATCACCTCATGGGTGATCCCCTGTTCCTTCAGGGTCAGACCGGTCATGATGCGCGCGGCGATTTTGGCCAGCGGCAGTCCCGTGGCCTTGGATACAAAGGGTACGGTACGGGCGGCGCGCGGGTTGACCTCAATGAGATAGATCTTTCCCTCGCGCACGGCCAGCTGCACGTTCATCAGCCCCTTGACGTTCAAAGCGATGGCCAGTTCGCGGGTGATGCGGGTCAGCTCTGAGATGATCTCTGCGCTTAAATGCCACGGCGGCAACACACAGGAGGCATCTCCCGAGTGCACCCCGCACTCCTCGACGTGTTCCATGATGCCGCCTATCACCACATCGGTGCCGTCGGCTACGGCGTCCACGTCAATCTCGGTGGCGTGATCGAGGAATTTGTCCAGCAGCACCGGGGATTTGTTGGAAACCCGTACGGCCTCCTTGAAATAGTGTCTGAGATCTTCCTCGTCGTAGACCACTTCCATGGCCCGGCCGCCCAATACGTAGGAGGGTCTGACCACCAGGGGATAGCCTATGTCGCGGGCGATGCTCACGGCATGGCTCAAGGATATGGCGGTGCCGTTGCGCGGCTGACTTAAGCTCAGGCGGCTCACCACCTCCTGAAAGAGCTTGCGGTCCTCGGCGCGGTCAATGTCGGTGGGGGAGGTGCCGATGATGGGCACGCCCTCGCTCTCCAGCTTGCGGGCCAGCTTCAGGGGGGTCTGACCGCCGAACTGCACGATAACGCCCAAAGGTTTCTCCACCCGGGCGATCTCCAGCACGTCCTCCAGGGTCACCGGCTCAAAGTAGAGGCGATCGGAGACGTCATAGTCGGTGGAGACGGTCTCGGGGTTGCAGTTGACCATGATGGTCTCGTAACCGTCCTCATGCAGCACCAACGAGGCGTGCACGCAGCAGTAGTCAAATTCGATGCCCTGACCGATGCGGTTAGGCCCGCCGCCCAACACGATGACCTTCTTCCTGTCGCTCGGGCAGGCCTCGTCCTCCTGCTCGTAGGTCGAGTACATGTAGGCCGTGGATGTGGCAAACTCCGCCGCGCAGGTGTCCACCCGTTTGTAGGTGGGGAAGACCTCATGCAGCCAGCGCCGCGCCCTGACCTTATCCTCGGTACTGTGCAGCAGAGAGGCCAGGCGGGCATCGGAGAAACCGCGGGATTTGAGCTCGCGCATCTCACTGGCGTCCAATGACTTGAGAGTGCGGCCGTTTAAGGACTGCTCAATATCGACTATCCCTTTTATCTCGGTGAGAAACCAGGGATCGATGCCGGTTAAGTCGTGCACTTCCTGCACGGTCATGCCCAGACGGAAAGCGTCGCCTATATACCAGATGCGGTGCGCCCCGGCGTTTTCCAGCTCATGAATAAGCTTGGGACGCGAGGTGTTCTTTTCCATGTCCAGCCGCGAATCCAGGCCGGTCTTGCCGGTTTCCAGACCGCGCAGCGCCTTCTGCAGCGATTCCTGGAACGTGCGGCCGATGGCCATGACCTCGCCCACCGATTTCATCTGGGTGGTGAGGCGGTCATCGGAGTTGGGGAATTTCTCGAAATTAAAACGCGGCACCTTGGTGACCACGTAGTCCAGCGTGGGCTCGAAGGAGGCGGGGGTCTTGTTGCCCGTGATGTCGTTGCCCAGTTCGTCCAGGGTATAACCCACCGCCAGTTTGGCGGCTATTTTGGCAATCGGGAAGCCCGTGGCCTTGGAGGCCAGGGCCGAGGAACGGGATACCCGGGGGTTCATCTCGATGATCACCATGCGCCCGTTGGCGGGGTTGACGCCGAACTGCACGTTGGAGCCGCCGGTTTCCACGCCTATCTCGCGCAGCACCGCCATGGCGGCGTCACGCATGATCTGATATTCCTTGTCGGTGAGGGTCTGGGCCGGGGCCACGGTGATGGAGTCCCCGGTGTGGATACCCATGGGATCGACGTTTTCGATGGAGCAGACGATGATGCAGTTGTCCTTGTGATCGCGCACCACCTCCATCTCAAACTCTTTCCAGCCGATGAGCGACTCGTCGATGAGCAGTTCGTGGGTCGGGGAGAGTTCCAGACCCTTCGCGCAGATGGCGGCAAATTCCTCGGGGTTGTAGGCGATGCCCCCGCCGGTACCGCCCATGGTAAAGGACGGGCGGATGATGCAGGGGAAGCCCACCTTGCGCTGTACCTCCAGCGCCTCGTCCATGGAATGGGCGATGCCCGCGCGCGGGCATTCCAGGCCAATCTTTTTCATGGCCTCGTCAAAGCGCTCGCGGTTTTCGGCCTTGTCGATGGCATCGGCGGTGGCGCCGATCATTTCCACCCGGTATTTGGCGAGCACACCGTTGCGGTAGAGGTCCAGCGCACAGTTTAAGGCGGTCTGCCCGCCCATGGTGGGCAGAATGGCGTCGGGGCGCTCCTTGTCGATGATTTTCTCCACCACCTTCCAGTTTACTGGCTCAATATAGGTGACGTCAGCCATATCCGGATCGGTCATGATGGTGGCGGGATTGGAGTTGACCAGCACCACCTGATAGCCCTCCGAGCGCAGCGCCCGGCAGGCCTGGGTGCCTGAGTAGTCGAACTCGCAGGCCTGGCCGATCACGATGGGCCCGGCGCCTAAGATAAGGATTTTGCTGAGATCGGTGCGTTTTGGCATGATGGCTCCTAAGCCTGGCGGCGGTACTGGCTCATAAGATCGATAAAGTGCACGAACAGACTGCGTGGATCGTGCGGCCCCGGGCTGGCCTCGGGATGGCCCTGAAACCCAAAGGCCGGGCAGTCGGTACGTTCGATGCCCTGCAGGGTGCCGTCAAAGAGAGAGCGGTGGGTGGCTTTGAGCTGAGGCGGCAGGCTCTGCTCATCTACGGCAAAACCATGGTTCTGGGAGGTGATGAGCACCGTGCCGTCGTCTAAGGCGCGCACCGGATGGTTGGCGCCGTGATGGCCGAACTTCATCTTCACGGTGGCGGCGCCGGAGGCTAAGGCCAGCAGCTGATGCCCTAGGCAGATGCCGAACACCGGCACCTTGCGCTCTAAGATCTTCCTGATGGCCTCCTGGGCATAGGTGCAGGGCTCGGGATCGCCGGGACCGTTGGAGAGGAAAACGCCGTCGGGGTCGCGGCTTAACACCTCCTCGGCAGAAGTGGTGGCCGGCACCACCGTGACCTGACAGCCCAAGGAGGTGAGGATGCGCAGAATATTGCGTTTGACCCCGAAATCATAGGCGATGACGCGAAAGCGTCCGCTCTCAGGGTGGGCGTAGCCGCCCTCCAGGGACCACTCTCCCTCATGCCAGTCATAGCTCTCTTGGGTGGTGACCTCCCGCGCCAGATCCAGCCCTTTGATACTGCGGCTTTGCCTTGCCAGTTCCACGGCCTGCTGCGCGCTTACTTTGGGATCGGTGGACAGGCAGCCTTGCTGAGCGCCTTTTTCCCTGATGATCCTGGTCAGCATTCTGGTGTCGATGCCGCAGATGCCGGGGCGTTTGAATTTTTTCAGGAAGGAGTCGAGGGTGTACTGGGAGCGGAAATTGGAGTGCAGCGGCGGCAGATCCCTGATGATAAGTCCCGTGGTATGGATTTGGGATGATTCCATATCCTCGTCATTGATGCCGTAGTTGCCGATGTGAGGATAGGTCAAGGTCACTATCTGACCTGAATATGAAGGATCGGTGAGTATTTCCTGATAACCGGTCATGGATGTGTTGAAGACCACTTCGCCGGTTGAGACCTCGGGAGCGGCGCCAAAAGCGCGCCCTTTGAATACGGTGCCGTCGGCGAGGGCCAGGATTGCGGTTGCGACCACAGAAACCCCCTGTCTGATTGAGCCTGTGACCACGAAAAACGGCCTGAAGGGGCAGCGCCTCATAGTCTGCAATATTCTAAACCAAAACCGCCGCAATCCCTAAGACTTTAAGTCTGTACGTAGAATAATGAGCAAAATCAAAGTAATGACTGCTAACTGCCAGCCACTTTGCCTAAACTGCGGGCGGAGGTGCCCAAGTTGCGACTGCAGAGCGCGCCGGGCTCTGCCCAAGAGCTCTCACACCAGGGTCTGTCAGCTCTCACCGCCGCCCTGTCATCTCTGCGGCGCCTCTTAGGCCACAGGCACAACCGACCTTGTTTGAGACCCTAAGTTGCGGGATCTTTGACAGCTTTGTCCCGACCTTCACTACTATCCGGGCCCGGCATGTGGTAATTTGACCGGTGGTGACGGCTCTGCCGTCAGCAGTTTTGGACAGGGATGAACAGACACAGGGTGCAGACGATGGGTGCAAAAAAACCGGGTGAGGTCGGAGCGGTGGAGAAAATCATGATGCTCTACACGCTGTTGCTGGTAAGGGCCACGCCCATCTCCCTAAATCAGGTGGCCGAGGAGCTCAACTGTTCCAAACCCACCGCGCTGAGACTCATCAGCATGCTGGAGAGTTCGCGTTACGGCCGGGTAGTGGTGGAAAAGCGCGGCCGTCAGCATTTTTACTCCTTAGCCCGCCCCAAGGGCGGCACCAGGTTGACCATCAACGCCGAGGGGCTGCGGCAGCTGGCCATGTGCCGCGATTTTCTGGTGCATCTGCTCCCCGAAAAACAGCTGCAGCTGCTCAAGCACACCCTAAGAGAGGCCGGGGCGCTTACGCCTGCCGACGGCAGTGAGGATCCGGTGGCCGGCTCCACGACCGAAATAGCCACCAGCGTGGCCAAGGGGCGCATCGATTATTCGCACTGTCAGGAGCAGTATGACACTCTGCTGGAGGCCATCGAACTGCAGCGCTGCTGCCGTATTCTCTACCGCAAGGACTTAAACGGCCGCGAGTCTGAGTACCACTTCGCCCCGCAGCAGATCATGGTGTTCCATGACGCCTTCATGGTGTCGGGCTGGATGGTGAGTGCGCAGGGGCAGGTGACGGCCCGGCACGACCAGCCCAGTACCTTGTACCTGCAGCGCATGAGCAAGGTGGAAATTCTGCTGCGCAGCGCAGCTCACCTGCCCAAAGCCGCCGAATTTCACCACGGTTATTTCGGTATGCTGCACGATGTCTCCCCCGTGCCCGTCAGAGTGCTGTTCTCGCCGCGCTGCGCGCTGTACGTGGCAGAGCGCAGCTGGAGCTGCGACCAAAAAACCGTCCGTAAGGATGACGGCTCTTTGGAACTTACCATGACCGTCAACAGCCTGCGGGAGACGGTAGGCTGGCTGATGAGCTTTGGCCGTGAGGTGAAGGTCCTGGAGCCTGCAGCGCTCAAAAAGGCTCTGAGCGAGGAACTTGAGGCCATGCTGGCCGCGCAACGCTAGCTGCGTGTTGCCGTGGGTTTGAGCCCACATGCTATAATCCGCAGGTCAGGTGGCTGTCATGAGCACGGATCAGGTCCGGCCGGGCGGTTGCCGGCGCACAGGTTTTCATTTTTCTGTCAGCTAGGTTGGGGTCGATGAAGAGATGCATCAAGACGCGCTGTCCGCGCCTGTCGGCCATGGCGACGGCGTGTGCGCTGACGCTTTTGCTGGCAGCCTGCTCCTCCGATGAGGAGGAAGTCCCTGAGCTCAATGCGGTGGAGGATCCGGTCACCATCAGGGTCGACGGTCTGTCGGGGGCTTTGCTTGACAACGTGCAGAACACGCTGGCGGCGTTGCCGGCCATCTCGCGCAAGCGCTCTTTTTTCTTCGCGCGCGAGCTGCGCGATCAGACCGGTAAAGCGCTGCATGCCTTGGGTTATTACCACCCCAAAATCGAGATCAAACTGCCCAAGCGCGATGACGAGTCAGACCGTGAGCTCACCGTCAAGGTTGACCCCGGCAAACCCCTCTTTATCCGTCAGAGCCGCATCGAAATTTTAGGCGAGGGCGCCTATTACAGCTCCTTTGCCCGCATCATCAAGGAATCCGGACTTGCCACTTACGACATTCTCGATCATGGCAAGTATGAGGCCATCAAGAGCGCGCTGCGCAGCAACGCCATGAGTCTGGGATTTTTCGACGCCAAGCTGCAGAGCTCCTCCATCGTGGTCTATCAGGATCTCAACGTCGCCGACATCTATTTGGTCTTCGACACGGGCCGCCGCTACGAGTTCGGTGAGCTGCGCGCCTCTGACGCCACCCGCGAGCTCATGGAGCCCTCTTTGGGACTTTATGATTTAAACCAGGGCGAAAAATTCTCCTCGCAGCGCATCTCGGACTATCAGTCGGCCATGACCAGAACGGGTTTCTATCGCTCGGTGGACATTCACCCTGTGGTGGCCGAGCGCCACGACTATCAGGTGCCGCTGGAGCTGGAGTTAGAGCGCAAGTCCCATAACCTGATGCGCATAGGGCCGGGGTTTTCCACCGATGAGGGGCCCAGGCTTTTGGTGGGCTGGGAGAAACCGCTGTTGAACCGTTACGGGCACTCGCTGGATACCTACGCGCGCGTCTCGCAGATCAAGCAGGACGCGCAGCTCATCTACAAGATCCCCCGCAAGGATCCCAATCTTGATTATTACTACCTGCGCCTGGCCCAGACCCATACCGACTTCAACGACACCCTCTCGGATCTCTCGCATTTCTCGGTGCACTACGTGGCCAATCACACCGGCAAGTGGCGGCGGGACTTTTATCTGGCCGCCGAATACGAGGACTACGAACAGGGCTCGGAAAAAGGGCATGCCAAGAACCTCATGCCCGGCATCAAGCTCGGGCGCCGCGAAAGCTCGGGCGGCTTTGATCCGCATACCGGCTACAGTTTCTCCATTGACCTCACCGGCGGCACCCGCATGATCTCCGATGACGATTTCGTCAGGGCCAATCTGGTGTGGAAAGGGGTGCTCAGCCCGACCGAGACCACGCGTCTGGTCTATCGCGCTCAGGCCGGCGGTCTGTTCGGACGTGACTCGCTGCATGTGCCGCCTTCGCTGCGCTTTTTCACCGGCGGCGATCAGAGCGTGCGCGGCTACGGTTACCTGGATGAATCACCGCTCAATCCGGGAGGCCTCAAAGGCGGCCGCTACGCTTTCTCGGGCACGGTGGAGTTTCAGTTCCCATGCGGCATCGAAAGCGCGCGTATCGCCACTTTTCTCGATGCCGGCGAGGCGGTGGACGATCCGGCCCTCTCCCGCCTGATCTACGGACCGGGCCTGGGGTTTCGCTATATGTCCAAGTACGGTACCGTCAAGGTCGACCTGGCCTACGGACTGCAGCGTGACTCAGGATTTCGTCTGCATTTCTCCTTCGGCCCGGAGTTCTGATGAAAGCACGCCTCTTAAACATTCTCAAAAAGCTGCTCTCGCTGCGGGTGCTGGCCGTCTTGGGCGTTCTGGTGCTGCTGCTTGCGGCGTTTTTGTATTTCCTGCTTGGCACCACCAAAGGCGCCCGCACCGCGGTGAGTGCGGTCAACTCCCTGTTAGAGGGGGTGGTCAGTGTCAAAGCCGATATTACCGCAGGCTCTTTGTGGCGCGGTTTCAAAACCCAAGACGGTCTGGTGGTCGAACTGCCCGAGATCATCAAAATCAGCGCCTCAGACTTTGACCTTGCCTACAGTCTGCACGGGATCTTCGAGCCGCTTGAACTTGAAGTGGACCATATCAAGGCCGACGATCTGACGGTGGCTCTGGATGATGCGCTGTTCGCCCCTGCGCCCGAGGGTGAGGAGATAAGTGAGAGCGCCGGCGATGAAGAGCCGTTTAAACTTAACTTTCCTTTGAAAATCAATCTAAAAGAACTGTTGCTGCATAACTTTACGCTGCAAAGTCAGATCATTGAAGTGAAGGTGGGCAGTGCCAGATTAAGTGCGCTGGCAGAGGATAACCGCGCCAGGCTGCTGGACGCAGAGGCGAGCGATGTCACCGCTCACTTAAAGAATGAGTACTGGGAGGATGATCCTGACGCGCCCTCGGAGCCTGCGTGGGTGGAGAGTTTTGACGGCGGGGACGGTGCAATTGCGGCCATAGGTCCCATCGAGCTGCCGCTGCAGGTGGGGGCTGACCATCTTGAGATAAAGCGCGGACGCTATTATATGGCGCAGTACGACACCGGTCTTGTCGATGCCGTGCTTGACGGGGCAGACTGGCGGGCGCTGCACCTTAAAATAGACCGCCTGCAGGCCAGTCATGAGTTAGGCGAGGTGGAAGTATCCGGGGCACTGGACTTTGACGAGTACCTCACCATGGATTTTGCGCTCAAAGGACAAGGCGGGAACTCGCAGGCGGCCCATGACAACTACGGCGGACTGCTGCCGGGCTTAAGCGGTGAGGGTAAGGTGCAGGGACCGCTTACCGATTTAAAGGCGCAGGTGCAGATCAACACGCCGCAGCGCCTGCAGGCTTCCGCGCGCATGAATGTGCTCTCCTCGCTGTTGCCCTGTGAGCTTGAATTGAGCTCTCAAGGGCTCAATTACCCGCTCTCCGTTCCTTATGTAGCGCAGGGACGCGAAGAACTGAGCGATGCCGACTGGGTGGCTCAGGATGAAGTCTCCCACCCCTCCGCGCAGAATAAGAGCCGGGAGGCGGTGAGCGCGGAGCAGGGCGCTGCCGCAGCTGACTCTGCCTTGGAACAGCAGGAGCAGGAGGAGCTGCTCATGTGCGTGGAGGATCTGCATCTTAAAGGGGCAGGCTCGCTCGAGCGGGGGGTGGACAGTGAGCTTACCGCGCACTTTAAGGGTTTTGAGTGCGATGTCGACGTGGCCCTGAAAGCCAAGGTGGGATTGAGCGGTACCGACATCGGCTCGCTGGATATCTCAGGCAATGCCTATAAAGCCCCGCTGACGCTGACTTTGCAGGGACGGGCCGACTACGCCGAGAGTGTGGGGTTTGCCGGCAGCGTGCAGGCTGCAAGCGGCAATTTGGGAGGTCTGCATGAGCTGCTCGCCGGCCCGGCTGCGCTCGATACGGCACTCTCTCTCAAGGTAGGCGATGCTGTGGAACTTGCGGTTGACACCCTGCAGGCCTCAGCCACCCTAAACGCTCTTAAGGCCGATCTGCACGGCAACAACATAGTCTATGACAGCTTGGGGGTGATAAACATCGGTGCTCTGAGTTTTGTTCAGGGCAGCAACCACCTAGATGCCCGCGGCGCACTGTCCGAGCAGAATTCCAAATTGGAAGCCGACTGGGCCTTTGATGATCTAAGCGAGCTCGATCCTGCCATCACCGGCACGGTGACCGGCCGGCTGCAGCTCTCGGGCAGTTATGCCCTGCCCGATATTGAACTGGTAGGCGACGCCGACAACCTCGACATTTACGGTACGCAGCTGCACGGCGTGATGGTCAACGCCAAGGTGGAGCCGGGCAAGGAAAAGGGCGGGATCACCGTGCTGGCCAACTCGGTGAAATTCTCCGAGGATCTCAAGCCCTCGCGGCAGTGCTCTGTGGATCTCTCCGGCACTTTGGACCACCATCGGCTCTCCTTGGGGTGCGGCGGAGTCAACGGCGGCATCATCAGCTTAAACGGCGGTTTTGACAAGTCCGAACAGCTCTGGCAGGGCGAGCTTACCGATCTGGTGTTCTCCAGCGAGTACACCAATCCCATTGCGCTGCAGCATCATGTGCCGGTGACGGTTGACATTGACGATGTCAAAGGCAGTGTGGGTGAGCTGCTCTTAACCGGCAGCGCGGGCAACATCCGCCTGGCCGGCACCACCTTTACTCAGGGCAATGTGCGTACCGCGCTGGACATCACCGACTATGATCTGAAAAACCTCGCGAGGTTTCTGCCTGAGGACGCCAAGGTGAAGGGTACCATCGCGCTGCATGCCGACGTGGAGGTCAAGAACGGCCGGCCCGACATCGATGCCGTGCTGACCTCCGCAAAGGGCCGGGCCTCTTTCTCCGGTGTCTACTTAGGTTATGACAGCCTGAAACTTGAGGCGGGGCTGCACGGTGAGGTGCTCAGCGCCGGCACGGACATCCAGCTCTCGCGCAGCCACGGACATCTGAACACTGCCTTGCAGGTGAGCGATCTCTCGGGGGCGCGGCAGCTGTCAGGTGACGTGAAATTGGACGCGCTGGATCTGGAGATCTTTGCCGGAGCAGGCGGGGGATTCAACGAGCTTACGGGCAAGCTCAATGTCGACGGACAGTTAGGTGGTACGCTGCGCGCCCCTCTGTTCAACGGCCAAGTCCAGGTGCAGGGCAGCGCCGAGCCGCATTACGACATAGGGCGCATTGATAATTTTGATTTCAAGCTACAGGCCCGCGGCAATCAAGGTACTCTCACCGGCCTTATCAATCTCAACGAAGGGGAACTCAAGCTTGACGGTGATCTCAACTGGCAGGACAGCGCCGGCGGCACTCTGACTTTGAGTTCGCACGAGCTGCCGCTGTTTTTGATGGGTTACGGCATCTGCTACATCGACATGGATGTCAAGGCCGCGCTGCTTGATCATCTCGATGTGCGCGGCTTGGTGTCCGTGCCGCGCGGCATCATCCAGGTCAAGAGCGTGGAGAGCGGGGGCGTGAGCCCCTCCAAGGATGAGATCATAGTGGGTGAGAACGGCACTCAGGAGCTCATCAAAAAGTCCCTGAAGGCCGAGCCGCCGCTTAATTCCTACATGGATCTGGTCCTTAAGCTGGGTAATGCCCTGAAGGTAGACGCCATGGGACTTAAGGCCGATGTGCGCGGCGAGGTCACCGTCAAAAAGGACATCAGCGACAAAGATCTCGATGCGCGCGGCAAGATTTACCTCCATGACGGTCAGGCTCAGGTTTACGGGCATAACTTCATCGTCAACCGCGCCGAGACCCAGTTCACCGGTGACATCACCAATCCTCAGCTCAATGTGGAAGTGGTGGTGGACCCGCGGGATATCCAGGATGATGTCACCGCCGGCGTGCGGGTTTTGGGCAGCGCGACCGACTTTAACATTGAGCTCTTCTCCAAGCCTGCCATGTCCGACAATGAGGTGCTCTCCTACATTCTCTACGGTCACGGTCTGGACAAGGACTCGGATAACCCGGAAAATTCCAGTACCCAACTGCTCATGGCTATGGGTCTGGGTACCACCACGGGTCTGGTCAACGATATGGCCGGTGCTTTGGGCATGAAGAACGTGCAGTTCCGCTCCTCCGGCTCGGGAGACAGCACTCAGGTGGGCGTGCAGAGCTATATCACCAACCGTATCATGGTAGGCTACGGTTACGGTGTCTTCACCTCGGTGGGTGAGTTCAGACTGCGCTATGAGATTTTAAGAAAGCTATATCTGGAGTTCGTCTCCAGTATCGATCAGGCCGTGGATCTGATCTACAGTTTCGAGTTCAATTGATGAAAAACCAGCTACCGCATCAGGCTACGGTTCAGGCAGATGCCGCAGAAGATCTGCCGGTAAAGCTTGATTTTACTCAGGACAACGGCAGTTCAGCCGAGTATCTGTCCAGTCAGAGCTGCACCCCGCGCAGTTTTGCCGCCCTGCAGCTGAGGGCGCGCAGCGCGGTGCGCGCGCTGCTAGGCGGCAACGGACGCAACCTGCTGCTCTTGTGCGGCAGCAGCAGTTTTGACCAGCTGCAGACGGCCTGTGATCTGCTGCAGGAGGTAGGGGGCAGCGAGGCCACGGTGGCTTTCGCCCCCACCAGGTTCGAGCTGTTCGGCAACGAGGACACCCCCGGAGTGCTCACCTCCCCAGGCTGTGTGGTCATGCCCTGCGCGCACCTGGTCTATCATCCCAAATGGCTGGGCATGGTCGGGGCCTGCTTGAGCCAGAACCGCGAACTGAAGCTCATTCTCTGCGGCGATGCGGCCGACTGCGCGGATCTGAGAATGCTCTTTCCCGAGCTTGACAATGCCCTGCATGCCGATGTCATCACCGAGTTTCCCGCCGATGAACAAGGCGAGCTGCCGGCCGCGCTGCTCTCCTACTATGCTGTCAAGTTTGGCTTTAAACACTTTGACGCCCGGGCAGTGCGCCTGCTGTGCACCCTGTGCACCCGCTTGAGCGGGGACAGACGCTATTATTCCCTGCCTGAGCTCAGATTGCGCGCCCTCGCGCAGGCGGCCAGTGCCTACAGTACGGGTCCGGTGGTGGAGGCGCGGCATCTGCTCAAGGCCATGGCCGCCGAGGATTTTAGGGTCAACTTCCTGCAGTGCGCCGAGCTGCGGGACCACCGCGATCATCAGATTTTGATAGAGACCCGTGGGGCGGTGGTAGGTCAGATCAACGGCCTGTCGGTAGTGGAGACGGCCGGCACTTCCTATGAGTACGGCGAGCCGGTGCGTATCACCGCCACCTTAAGGGCCGGCGGGGAGGGCGATGTCATCGACATCGAGCGCAAGGCCGAGCTGGCAGGCCAGATCCACGCCAAGGCCATGATGATCATCAACGGTTTTCTGACCAAGGAGTTCGGCTCGGCCCAGCCGCTGCCGGTGTCGGCCAGTCTGGTGTTTGAGCAGTCCTACAGCGAGATTGACGGTGACAGCGCCTCCCTCACGGGGTTGTGCGCGGTGCTCTCCTGCTTAGCCGCGCTGCCCCTGAGACAGGATCTGGCGGTGACTGGGGCGGTGGACCAGTTCGGGGATGTGCAGCCTGTAGGCGGGGTCAACGAGAAAATCGAGGGCTTTTTCCGTATCTGCCGTCTGCACGGGCTGACCGGCACCCAGGGCGTGATCATCCCGCTCTCCTGCGTGCACCAGCTGGTACTGCGCGAGTCGGTAATGAGAGCCCTGCGTGAGGGCCGCTTTCACATCTATGCCGTAAGCCATGTGCGTCAGGCCATGCAGCTTCTGTGCTCCACCAGCTGGGGCACCCCCGAGGAAGAGGGTACGGTCAGCGGACTTATCTGCGCTCACTTAGAGGAGATAGTAAGCCGCGGCGGGAACAAGCCCTGGTGGCATCTGTGGTAAGGATTATTGCAGGCGCAGGGTTTTGAGCAGGTGTTCTTTGACCTCGGCCACCTGTACCCCCAGACAGAGCTTATGCTCAGGACGTCCCGCGAAGACATCGTGCGGTACGTTGAGCCTGCCCAGCGGCCTTAAAGTCTGACCGTCGGTGGGACCGCCTAAGGAGACCGTCAGGGGCGTGGTGACGGTCTGATACCAGCCGGGGTTGTTGAGGTAGCTGACCGTCAGGGCGTCATGCACCGCCATGCCGGCGGAGCCCCCGCGTTTTAGGTAAAAATCAAGATAGAACGCGGTGATACCGCGCAGAAACTCATCTTTAAGCCTGGCGATCTCCTCACCTGAGATCTGCACCTGCATCGTCACATCCAGCGGTATGAGCACCAAGTTCAGCGTCGATGCCAACACCAGCTCGGCGGCCTCGGGATCGTTTAGGATATTGAACTCGGCAAAGTGCGTCATGTTGCCCCCGTACCCATTGCTGCCGAAGGCCCCGCCCATGATGATGACCTCCTTGAGCAGTGAAGGAAGTTCCGGGCAGAGATTTAAGGCCAAAGCCAGATTGGTGAGCGGACCGATGGTGCACAGCGTAAGCTCGCCTCGGTAATGCCAGGCGCTCTCGATCAGGTAGTGCACCGCGTCGGGAGCTGTGCTGTTTTCCGGGAATGTCACATAATCGCCCAGTCCGTCGTGACCGTGAATATGGGACTCCAGCGGCAGGGGACGCCGCGACAGCGGCCGGGAGGCACCTTTGAAGACCGGCTGTGAGACGCCGTAATGACGACATAAGGCCTTGGCGTTTTTCACGGCCTGCTCCACCGCGACATTGCCATAAGTACAGGTAATGCCGATGAGATCCTGCGTCAAAAGAGCGTAGCGCAGGGCCACGGCGTCGTCCACGCCGATGTCGGTGTCGATGATAAGCGGGCTCATTTGCAACTCCTCTGCCGCACGGGCGGCAAGCACTTCACAGGGCATTCGGGTCTGCCTCAGGAGCTCTGGTGCAGAACATACTATGGCAGGGCGTTGCGGTGCGAGATGCCGAGCGCGTTCCTGCCTTTGGTGCCGTTGTACTTTACCGGGTTTTTGCAACAGCTCTCACAACGCAGCCCTTACTCTGTCTTTTAAGATGGAAACGGCGTCGGCACCATGCGGGTACCGGCAGCGGTTTACACCATTTTAGGAGCTGTCGCAGATTTATATACTGTTCCATGAACAGAGCTAACCAAAAACTGCCCTGTTTAAAAAGGCTAATAAGTTTGGGTAAAAGTCATAATCACCGGGATACTGGATCTTAAGGATTACAAGATGTATTTAGTCAAGACAGTCAGCATAAAAGACCAGGCTTTCATAAA
>JAFUGP010000002.1 GCA_017469335.1 Succinivibrio sp.
GTACCCCCGGAGTGGCGTATTGAGGAGGGGTATATCGAAAATGAGCAGGGGCAGAGGATTATAGACTTCAAAGAGTGCAATCTGCATGTGGTAGGTTACTCCGAGGCGGTGGATACCTGGCTGCCCTTGGAAGAGTTAAAGACTCACATCTATACCCAGGATGACTTACCCGGTGCCATTCCCTATGTAACCTCCTACTACAACCGCCGCTGGGGCTTTTGCATGTCCAGAAGACAGTTGGACTCCTTACCCGAAGGTAAGTACCATGCCGTAATTAAAAGCTCCCACTTTGACGGCTCTCTAACTTACGGTGAGCTCTATATCCCGGGGGAGAGTCAGGAGGAAATCTTCCTCTCCTCTTATGTATGTCACCCCTCACTGGCCAATGACAATCTCTCCGGTCCCTCCCTGCTCACCGAGCTGGCGCTCTACCTAAAATCCCTGCCCTATCGCCGCTACTCCTACCGCCTGGTGCTTGTGCCTGAGACCATCGGCGCCATTTCCTATTTGAGCAGCAATCTTGAGGTCATGAAGCAGCGGGTTATCGCGGGGTTCAATCTGTCCTGCTGCGGTGACGACAGAGCTTACTCCTATATCGCCTCGCCCTACGGCGATACTCTTGCCGATCGGGCCTTGAAAAACGCGCTGCGTTTTCACTGCCGCAAATTTAAACGCTACAGTTTCCGCCGCCGCGGCTCGGATGAGCGGCAGTATTGCGCCCCGGGAGTGCGGCTGCCTTTATGCGGTTTCGGGCGCAGCAGCTACCTGGGGTTCCCCGAGTACCACACTTCCTACGACAATTTGGGGTTGGTCTCGCCCATTGGCTTTCAAGGGGGCTTTGATGCCATGCGCAAGTGTCTTTTCGCCCTGGAGCACAACCATCGCTATGAGGTGGTAAGCCCCTGCGAGCCGCAGTTAGGACGGCGCGGGCTGTACCCCACGGTGGCCAAAAAGGAAGTCTACGACAGCATCAAGACCATGATGAACCTGTTAGGCTATGCCGACGGGCGCAATGATCTCATCGCCTTGAGCGAGCGTATCAAGTGTCCGGTGGAGGAGATCCTGCCCATCATCGGCCGTCTGCTGGACGCGGGGGTGATGCGCCAGACTGATTAGCCTGTTTCAAGAAGAGCGCACCCGTTCCCGGCGGCTGAGGCTCTGTAAGCCTGGCTCAGCTCTACCTTGTTCAGCTCTTTTGGGCATGCTCGGCGCACCACTTAGGTAGCGCGCTGCGCATTAATTTGTGCATGGAGCTTTGCGGCAGGGACGGCACCAGGAAAATACGCCGCGGCTGCTGATAATCTGAAAGGCCCCTGGCGCAGTGCAGCATTATCTCCCGCACGCCAAGCTCAGCTCCCGCCGCGCCCTCAGCGCGTACCACCGCCACGGCCGGGATCTCCCCTAAGCGCTCATCCTCCAGCGCGAAGGCGGCGCATTGTGCCACCCCCGGTAGTTTCAAGAGGCAGTTCTCCAGATCGGCCGGGTAGACGTTGATGCCGCCTACAATGATGATGTCCTTGCGCCGGCCCGTAAAATACAAGAGTCCCTGTGCATCGACAAAGCCCAGATCGCCGGTGCGAAAATACCCCGCGCTCAGCGACTCCTCAAACTGCGTGCCCCGCTTAAAATACCCTCCGCACAACAGCGGCGTGCGACCTGTGATCTCCCCGACCTCCCCGGGAGGCAGGATCTCACCTTCCGCGGAGAGGATGCGCAATGACACATCCGGCAGCGGTGCGCCCACACAGCGGTGATCATCATCGCTGCGATCGATTTTAAGATCGGTTAAGGTGGAGGTCTCCGAGGTGCCGTACATCTCGTGAAACTCCGCCTTTAAAGCAGCGAGCAGTTCATCGCGAGCCTGAGGCTCTAAGCGCGCCGAGGATGATACCAGCACTCTTAAGCTCGAAAAGGCCTCAGGCTGCTCCTTAAGCTGCGGGATCAACTGCTTTAGCTGCGCCGACACGGCGATACAGAAGGTAACCTGATGCGCGGCCACGGCAGCACTAAAGCGCTCGGGGGTAAAACGCGGCAGCAACACGGCGCTGCCCCCGCACAGATGCGGCATGAAAATAAGCCTTTCGGCTAAGGAGTGATATAGCGGGGTGGCCGCGAGGATCACGTCCTGCTCATTTAAGCCGTAAAGCTCAAGGTGGCGGCGGGCGCGCTCAATTTTATGCTGCTGCGTGAGCATGATGGGCTTTGGCGTACCGGTAGAGCCGGAGGTGAGGATGAGCAAATAGAGATCCTCTGTGCTCACCTGCTTGGGGGTGTAGCGCAGCGCCGAGAGCTTGGCAAAGGACAGATAGGAGGTGATGCCGAAGATATAGGCATCCAGACATAAAAGCGAGCCCTCCAGCCCCAGAAATTCCCGGCACTGCTGTTCCTTCTCGGTTATTGCCGAGCAGGTTTTAGGATTGTCCAGGTTATCTAATGCCTTGATCTGCGGGGTATTGGCCTGCTCCTGGGTACTGAAGATGGCAGTCTCGGAGGTAGCCTCGGAGGCTGCCTTCAAGATAGCCTCCTCCAGGCCCAAATAAAAGGAGCGGCGCGCGGCCAGATGTCTGACCCCCGCCGCGGCGCAGGCGGCCTTGAGCTGCTCCACCGGAATGGAAGGCTCCAGCGGAATTAAGGTCAGCCCCAGCGCCGAGGCGGCGTAGAACATGATAACGGCCGTCGGGCTGTTGTCCGTAAGCAGACACAGATGATCATGCTCCCGCACTCCCAGGCCGATAAGGCCGTGGACGCAGCGCCTGATCTCGGCACACAGCTGCGCGTAACTTAACACCGTGCTCTCGCAGATCAGGGCAGGTTTGTCCGGGGTGCGCGCGGCGTGAAGTTCAATGGCCTCATAGAGCAGTTTTGGTGGCTTTGGTACTGCAGGTTCGGCCGCGGCGGCGGTCTGATTATTGCCGGCGCGCTGTTCTGCCGCTTGGGAGAGCTCTGCGGGCATGACTAATCCTCCTTAAGATAGAGGCGGCGGCCTGCCTCGGCGGAAGCGTAGGCGGCGTAGGTGATGAGCGCCGTGCTGCAGGCCAAATTAAGATCCGAGCGCGGCTGCCGGCCCTGCTGTACGCATTCCATGAAATCCTGCATCTCATCGATATAGCCGCGGGTCATCTCATCGGATATAAAAGGCTGATTCCAGCCCAAAGGTGAGGGCAGCATCTCGGAGAGATAGACGTTGTCCATGCCGTCTTGGTCTAACAGATAGGTGGACAGTGCGTTGTTCAAGGTAAGCAGGCAGTTGAAGCGCGCGTCATTGCAGTACACGTCCACATAGTTGAGGCTGCCGCCTAAGCAGGTGTCGGTGGCTAAGATCACCGCCTTGGACTTATCGGAGAACTCCAGCACCAAGGTACCGTTGTCCTCCACATCCACAGGACGGGCGGCGATGTGGCGGTGCTCATGCTCGCTGAGGGTGGTGGTGACCGTGCCCATGTCGGCGATAAGACTTATAGGCTCAATGCTCACCCCGCGGGCTGCGGCCTCCACGCTCTTTAGGTATAAGGCGGCGGCCAAAGGGTGGGTGCCGGTGCGCATGAAGGTGCCGCCGCCGGTTTTGGACCACAGCCCGGCTACCGGCGAGCTGGAGCCTTTGAGGCTCTCCTCGCCGCGCAAAAAGAGAATGCGGTTGCGCCTGGCGGTGATGATCTCGGCCACCTTGGCCACCGCCGGGGCGTAGACGAAGTTTTCGGCGTACATAAAAAGCCGCTCAGAGCCCTGCACGGCCTGCTTGAGCGCCGCTACATCATCCTTGAGCTTATGGTACATGACCATTTTGGACTCTCTGCCGCACAGTTCCTCAGGGTGCTTGGGATCGCCGAAATACCCGGTAAAGGGTTTCTCGCAGATGATGTGTTTGCCGCTCTTGAGCGCTTGTAAGATCTGCTCTTGGTGCAGATAGGGCGGGGTGCAGATGTCGATGACGTCAATCTCATCATCTGCGAGCAGGGCCTCAAAATCGGTAGTCGTATATTCAAAGCCAAAACGGCGCTGCGCCTCATCTAATTGCTCCTGGCGTCTGGCGTAGACGGTCTTGAGTCTGATGGGAATGGCGCTGACGCGGTGTAAGGCATTGGCGTGCAGCTCACAGGCGCGGCCGGCCCCGGCCATGCCGATCACGATGGGTTTGGTTCGAAATCCTGAGGGGGTCATGCGCGGCTCCTTATGCGATGTGAGTGGGCGTCACCTGCAAGCAGCGCGTCCGTTTTACCCTCAGGCCCGGATTGCGGTCTGGCTTGGGGGAGCAAAACGATTCCGCGCTTTGGGGTGTAATCTTATTTCAGTATAACAATTAGTTATATCGGCACGCAGGCTCTTAAGTCACAGCGCGGCCTAGGCTATTTACGCAATTTTGGAGCGCCGTCACTCTTCTTTATGCGGTACCGGCAGACAGGAGGGGCGATCCTGATCTCCATCGGCTTTAAAGAACAAGGTCCGGGGGTCCTGAAAATGCACCCATACATCCACGTTTTTGCAGATATAGGGCTCCAGGTAATTGGGTATGATGTTCTCATCATCCACTTTGCGCAAAGTAAGCCCGGCCTTGGTGAGCAGCTCATCCTCAAGGCCGCGTTCGTATAAGTCCAGATACTCACAGTTATACTGCATAAGCCAGCCGGTAAGCACTTCCTTGAGGCCGCCTAACAGGGCGTGGTCGCCTAAGTAATCGACAATTCTGAGCACCCTGACACCGTTGCAGACCACCAGCCTGGCGACGATCACGGCCCTGACCTGCTCCCCGGGACGTCTCAGGCCAAAGACCTGATAGCGATACCAGGGGCAGTGAAAATAACGCCGCTCCACATACCACTCATCCTTAAGCGGCACGGTGGGGTAAGCGGAGAGGCAAAAATCAGCCTTGAGCGCGGCAAAATCCGCATAGGGGCCTACTGCCTGTACCTGCGACGCCGTATCCGCGCTCTCTAAGGAGGGCAGTGAGGCGATGCGCGCGAGTTTGAAGTCGGCGGGTGTCAGCGTGGGATTTAACAGATAATACTGTTTCATCATGGCCACCTGATCGCCAAAAAAAAGCCGGCGCAATACCACCGTAGTCTTGGGATCAGCCTTGGTACCGATGTGGTAGCGGCAGCCGGTGAGCACAAATAAGCGCTTGGCCAGCTCTACTCCCAACAACGGCTCGTTGTGGTGATGATAGTTGACAATCCAGGCGCAACCCCACACATCCAAAGGCAGCTTAGAGTGTTTATTAGGATGTGAGCAGGGCTTGAAGCCGCAGATCCCCTCCAAGGAGCGGTTGCGTCTGTGGTAGGCCAGCACAAAATTTACCTGATCATCGTCAGCGCAGAACTCGTATTCAAAGACCTCGCGGCTGCAGGCTAACACATGATCGACCGCCCAGTGCTCCTTGATGAAATTCATGATGACAGGGATATCGGCCCGGCAGGCCAGACGTATCTCGTAGATTTTGTCGTAGCTGTTGCTCATCTAAAACCTCGCTGACTATCCCTGATATCCCTCTATCAAGAGCGTGACTAAGATAATGACACCACGGTAGCGTTTGAAGCAGACAGAACTACAACCTGGGGTATCAGATGAAGAGCACTCATGCCTGCATCTTGGAGAGCGCGTCTGTATCACTTCTTCATACTAACACGTCTGAGGATCGCGGCCTAAGGCTGATTGATAGGATAGGGCGCCATATCACAGGCCATATCTGGCAGGGTGTGCTCTGAGCGCACAGCCTTAAGGGTTGGGAAAGTCTCCTTGGGCACAAATCTTCCTGACCGCTATCCTCAAGAAAAATGTAGGCGGGACTCAAGATCCGGGTGTCTAATAAATGAGATGGCAAAATTTGACCTGATTGTTAGGACAAACTTTATTGTTTCCATAACCGCCATAAAGTGTAAATAACCAATTTTATGGTTACTGTTTTGACGTTTGTCGGACATTGACTGTTTCTTTAGATTATTCTTGTTTTGTATAA
>JAFUGP010000020.1 GCA_017469335.1 Succinivibrio sp.
TTTATGAAAGCCTGGTCTTTTATGCTGACTGTCTTGACTAAATACATCTTGTAATCCTTAAGATCCAGTATCCCGGTGATTATGACTTTTACCCAAACTTATTAGCCTTTTTAAACAGGGCAGTTTTTGGTTAGCTCTGTTAATGGAACAGTATATAAATCTGCGACAGCTCCTAAAGCTCACCCGGACCACACCGCCTAAGCGGTACTGCCCGGGGTTCATATCCAGTTAAGATAGCGATATGCAGGAGAGACTGCAACCGCTCAGCGCCCGCTTTTTGAGCTTGCGCCAGGGCACCCCGGGTTAGAGATACCGCCTGCGTGATGCCCTAAGGCAGACCGTGCTTAAAGCGGCAAACGCCGCAATGCCCGCGCAAGCGAGAGCGCTGCCTGCTCCAAATCAGCAGGGGTGTGGGCAGCGTTGACGGTGAAGCGCAGACGTGCCTTGCCCCGCGCCACGGCCGGATAGCGGATGGCGCTTACCAGTATATGTTCATCCAAGAGTTGATTTGCCAGTTGCGCGGCGCGCTCCTCGCTGCCCACCACGATAGGCACAATAGGGGTGATCCCCGGGCAGTCCAGCCCCTGCTCTGACAGATACTCCCTGAAGATCCGGCAGTTATCCCTAAGCCTGCTCACGCAGGAAGGATCCTCTTCCAGCAATGCCACCGCCGCACGGGCGGCCGCGGCCAGCTCAGGCGGGAGGGAGGTGCTGAAAATATAGGGCCTGGCGGTATTTGCCAGAAGCTCTCGTAACTCCCCGCTCAGACACAACGCTCCGCCCTGTGCAGGAATGGCCTTGCTTAAGGTGGCCATCACCACCGCCACCTCAGAGTGGCTGAGATGGAAATGCTCCAGGCTGCCCCGTCCGTTCGGTCCCAGCACTCCCGTGGCGTGGGCATCATCCACCACCAAAGGACAGCGGTAATCACGAGATAGCTGGGCAAGCTCAGGCAGCGGGGCCAGATCTCCGTCCATGCTGAACACGGCATCGGTGACGATCAGAGCGCGCCTTGACCCAAGCCTCTGCATTTTGTCCCTGAGATCGTCCAGGTCGCAGTGCCGGTAAACCACAATTTGGGCTTTGCTTAAACGGCAGCCGTCAATGATGCTGGCGTGATTGAGATCATCGGAGAAAATCACCTCCTCAGGCCCGGTGAGCGCGCTTAACACCGCCAGGTTGGCCATAAAGCCGCTGCCGCACAGCAAGGCGGCCTCACTGCCTTTGAACTGCGCAATCTCACGCTCCAGTGCCTGATGTTCTACCGTGGTGCCCGATACCAGGCGCGAGCCTGCGCTGCCGCAGCCGTAGTGCTCCAAAGTTGCGGAAGCCGCGGCCACAACCTTAGGGTGCCGATTGAGACTTAGATAGCTGTTGGAGCAAAAAAGCAGCACTTCCCGGCCGTCCTCTAACTGCACGGTGCGCCCGGGAGCGGAGCTTAAGGTATGCGGATAGCGCAGCAGATGCTCGCGCCGCAAAGTCTCAAGACAGGTACTGTCCCTCACCTGCGCCCTCCTTTGTCACGGCGCTCAAATCCACCAGCACACTGCGCCTTTCCAGATAATCAAGCGTGGCTTTGAGATCCCCGCTCTCCCCGGCAAAGAGAAACACCCTGCCCCCGCCTTGGTGACTGAGGTCCTTTAGGTGCGGCATTCTGAGGTAGCCGCGGGAGGCGGAGGCAAAATAGCCCGTGGTATAGCCCGGATCGTCGGAGATGCACAACTCACCTGCGATAAAAGGACAGGAAGCCACCTTGGTGGCCAGGCACAGCGCCTCGTGAAAATGACACTTACCCTCCGTACCAGAGCGCGGGAAGTAATCCAAAAATCTCACCCTCACCCCGCGCTCTGTGTCAGGCTCCACCCTGATATGGCGCCTGATGTCGTAGAGCACAGCACCGCGCAGGGTCGGGAGGTCGTAGAGCAACGACAACAGCTCCTCAGGATCCAAAGAGAGAGAGCGCAGCTCGCGGCTTAAGGCTGCGCGGGCGGCTTGATGATCGGAAAGTTCAAGGCAGCTTACCGGCAGCGCCTGCAAAGTAAGAGCCCGCTCCTGCAGGCGGCTTACCGAGATCGTTATCTCATCAGGACCTGTATCCCAGGCTGCGGCATGATAGAGCGCCCGCCTGAGCAACGCGGCGGCGGCATCCTCTAACTCAGGGCGCTCTACCAGACGCTCGGCGCCTGAGACATGACGTCCCTGCTGCGAGGCGTGCATGCGCACGCTGTACGCGGCGCCGTCTGCAACAGACGGCACGATATCAGCTGTACTCATGATATTTCAACGAAATGGGGGCACTTTTTCAAGCATTTTATCCAAGGTTTCCTTGTCGAGTGTTTTGGGCGAGATCTTGCAGGCGAAGGTCAGCTTACCGTTTGGCTTTAAGGCATGGATGAATTCTGTGGAGAGAAACTTCAGGTAACCGTTGTAACCATGCATCTCATTGCGTATTTGCAACGAATCCAGCACCCGCAGCAACGCTTCGATGGGCATTGCGTAAAAATCCAGCAAAGAGTCCTTATCCTGCAAATCAAAGTCGGGATCCTGCTTGACCGCAGACATAATCTCATCATTTTCAAAAGGATCGACTGCATACAAAATGGCATGCCGGTACAGGCTGTTGGCCTCGCTTAAAACCTTGCTCGGATCATGGCTCTCCCCGGTCAGACGGTCATAAATGCTGTACAGAGCAATACGCAGACCCTCCTCTACAGCCTGAGTGTTGGTCTGGGGATGCTCAAGATAGGTCTGCAGGATATTGCCCTCGATATTCATCATGAACATCGCGTTTTCCTCCGGAGGCTCATTGGGGACCTTACATTGAGGAAAGCGGCGTACCAGCCTTACCGGGATCTTCTTTAAGTCGTAGGCGGAGAGAATGACAGTTTTGGTTTCCGACATGGTTTTAACCTCAGGACTCTTCATGCGCATAGCAGTGCGGGCAGGAGCGCCCGCTGCAACCGGGCTCTCATTATAAATCACCCGGTCCTGTTTTGAGATGAGATGCTTAAGCTATGAGTGGTGCTGCCGGAGACTGCTCTGGTCTATTCCTGCCTGCCGGCCGTACTTTTTTGCCCGCGCACAGGGCTCATCTTTTTGCTGAAAATCACTGAAATTTACCCGCTCCTGACCTATGATGCCCCAGAGGGCACCGTGGGGTGCCTTGGCACCGCAAAAATCAGGATTTAACGTGATCACTTCAGAGCATCAGTTTCTCGTCGCCTCACGCGACGGCACCGACCAGTTCATGCTGCCGCGCATGGGCAACCGCCACGGCCTTATCACCGGCGCCACCGGCACCGGTAAAACCGTCACTTTGCAGACCTTAGCCGAAAGTTTCAGTCAGCTGGGCGTACCGGTCTTTCTGGCCGACGTCAAAGGAGATCTCTCCGGCATCGCCGCCCCCGGTGAACCCACCGGTAAAATCGCCTCCCGCATCGCCGAGCTCAAACTTGAGGAGCGCGGCTATGTCAATCAGGGTATGCCCGTCTGCTTTTGGGATGTGTTCGGCAAGAGCGGCCAACCCCTTCGTACCACCATCTCCGAGATGGGACCCTTGCTGCTCTCGCGCATCTTAGGTCTTAACGAGGTGCAGAGTGGGCTGATGCACATCGTCTTTCGCATTGCCGATGACAACGGCCTGCTGCTGTTGGACTTAAAAGATCTGCGCAGCATGTTAAAGCATGTATCCGATGAGAAACAGCGTTACCAGGACAGCTACGGCAACATTTCCGCAGCCAGCGTCGGCGCCATTCAGCGCGGGCTGCTGCGCCTGGAGGAGGAAGGCGGCACGCTCTTTTTCGGCGAGCCGGCCCTCAACATCGACGATCTGCTGCAGACAGACGAGCGCGGCTACGGTCAGGTCAACGTACTTGCCGCCGACGTGCTCATCAACTCACCCAAGCTCTATTCCACCCTGCTCTTGTGGCTGCTCTCGGCTCTGTACGAAAAACTGCCCGAGCGCGGGGATCAGGACAAGCCGGTGCTGGTGTTTTTCTTTGACGAGGCTCATCTGCTCTTTAACGATGCCCCGGCGGTGCTGCTGCAGAAGATTGACCAGGTCACCCGCCTGATCCGCTCCAAGGGTGTGGGCGTTTATTTTGTCAGCCAGAATCCCTCCGACATCCCCAACAGTATCTTAGGTCAGTTGGGCAACCGCGTGCAGCACGCCCTGCGTGCCTTCACGCCGGCCGATCAGAAAGCGGTCAAGGCCGCGGCCGCCTCCTTCAGGGCCAACCCTGCCTTCTCCACCGAAAAGGCCATCGGTGAGCTGGGAGTTGGTGAGGCCTTGGTGTCCTTTTTGGATGAAAAAGGAGCGCCCACGGTGGTGGAGCGCAGTTATATTCTGCCGCCGCAAAGCAGGGTAGGCCCCTTAAGCGCCGAAGAGCGCAGCGAATGCCTTAAAAATTCCCTGTTAGCCGGGGTGTACGAGGAGGCCGTCGACCGGGAGTCGGCCTATGAGATCTTGGCCTCCCGGGCCGCGGATGCCGAGCGGGAAGCCGCGCAGGCCAAGGAGCTGGCACTGCAGCAAAAAGAGGCCCTAAAACAGCAGGCGGCCGAGGAAAAACTGCGGGCGCAACAGGAGAGGCTGCGGCTGCAGCAGGAGGCCCGGGCTCAGGCGGCTGCCGAAAAACAGCGCCTGCAGGAGCAGGCAAGACAGCAAAAACAGCAGCAGACACTGGTCAACGCTCTGGCCCGTCAGGCCGAACGCAGCATCTCCTCGCCGCTGGGCAAGGCCATCGGCGGCACCATCGTGCGCGGGGTGCTGGGCAGCCTGTTCGGCGTAAAGAAATGACCTTAAGAGGGACCTGACATGTTCCATTCATTAAAATCCTTTTTGCAACGCTCGCCCCGGGGTGCCGCACTGTTGGGGTGCTGTGCCTGGCTTGCTCTGGCGACGCTCTTAGGCGGCTGCGGAAGCAATCAGGCTGACAGTGACTATGAGCTGTACTATTTCCTGCAGGATGACAGTGCAGGCAGCCTCACTCCCTACGGCAATAATTTACCCGCCGGTCATTACGTCACGGCCCGTGACGGGGCCAGACTCTACTACGAGGTATACGGCTCAGGCAAACCTCTGCTTATCTTGCACGGCGGCGGGGTCGGTACACCCTATGAAATGGGACGGCTTATCGACACGCTGCGCCCGGATTTTAAACTGTATGTCCTGTCAACCCGCGGGCACGGGCGCTCTGAGATCGGCACTGAGCCTTTAAGTCTTAAGCAAAGAGCCGCCGATATCCTCTCCTTGTTGCAACAAGAAGGGGTTGAGAGCACCGCAGTGCTGGGTTTCAGTGACGGGGCCTACAGTGCCTATGCCCTCGCCTCCCTTTATCCTGGGCAGGTGGAGCGTCTGGTAGCCATCGGCGCCGGTACCCTGAAAAAAGGTTTCTTCCCCGACCATCTTGACCTGGACGCCTTAAAAAAGGCCGATCCGAGGTTTATGGCACAGATGGAGCGGCTGTGGCCACAGCCTGAGCGCATGGCGCGTTTTTTTAACGACTATATGGCCTTCTGGCATGGTCTGAGTGTTCCCGCGCAGTTTTTCGCCAGGATTAATGCCCCGGCGCTACTCATTGCCGGCGATGAGGACGATCACGCGCCCCTAGCCACGGTATATGAGGCCTTTGAGGCGCTGCCGATGTCAAGGTTGATGATTGTGCCCAAGGCCTGGCATACCGCCTTTTTAGACCAGCCCTCTTTGGTAAGCGCGGCGGCAGGTGACTTTCTGCGCGCTGAAAATCCTGCGGGCAGCCGTAAGGCAGCCATACCAAATTAAACCACCCAAAGCAGTACAGGTATTTTATGAACAACATCTTTATCGCCGGCCCCTGCGTCATCGAGTCGCAGGAACTTTTGGATGCCGTGGCCGGGGAAATCGTCCGCCTCAACGCCAAGTACGGCCTTGACATCATCTTCAAGGCCTCCTTTGACAAGGCCAACCGCACCTCGCTCAAATCCTTTCGCGGTCCGGGCCTGACAGAGGGTCTTAAGATGCTCAAGTCGGTCAAAGAACGCTTCAAACTTAAAATCACCACCGACATTCACGAGGCCTCTCAGGCTGCCGCCGCCGCACAGGTGGCCGACATTCTGCAGATCCCCGCCTTTTTGTGCCGTCAGACCGATCTGTTGGTAGCCGCCGCCCGTACCGGACGCATCGTCAATATCAAAAAAGCTCAGTTCCTCTCGGGCGCTGACATGCGCTATCCGGTGGAAAAAGCCCGCGACAGCGGAGCTGCCGAGGTCTGGCTTACCGAGCGCGGCAACTGTTTTGGCTATAACAATCTGGTGGTGGATTTTCGCAACATAAGCGACATGCTGGAGATCACCCCCACCGTGATCATGGACTGTACCCACAGCGTGCAGCGTCCCGGCTCGGGCAATGGCTCCACCGGCGGCGACCGCCGCTTCGTGCCGGCCATGGCCAAGGCCGCACAGGCCTTCGGGGCCACGGGATATTTCTTTGAAACCCACCCCGATCCCGATCAGGCCAAATCAGACGGTCCCAACATGCTCTATTTAAAAGATCTGGAGCGGGTGATTGCCTCGCTGCTGTCAAAGGAGTAGGCCATGTCGCAACAGGATAAAGCCCAGCAGGAAGTGGCCGAGCAGCGTCTGCACCGGGCCCTTGACTACGCCGTACGCTGTCTCAAGGACGAGGCCCAGGCCATCTTGGATCTCATCCCGCAGTTAGATGACAATTTCGAGCGCGCCCTGCGCCTGATGTACGAGTGCAAGGGCAAGGTCATTGTCACCGGTGTGGGCAAGAGCGGACACATCGCCTCCAAAATAGCCGCCACCCTGGCCTCCACCGGGACCTCGTCTTTTTATATCAATCCTCTTGATGCCTACCACGGTGATCTGGGCATGATCACCTCAGATGACGTGGTCATCGCCATCAGCTACTCCGGACAGACCGACGAGCTGTTGCGCATCATGCCCAACGTGCTGCAAAACGGCGCCAAGGTCATCGGCATGAGCTCCAACCCCAATTCGCTGCTGGCCCGCCATGCCACCTGTCATCTCTCCATTAAGGTCGACCACGAGGCCGATCCGTTGAACCTGGCTCCCACCAGCTCCACTACCGCCTCTTTGGCCTTAGGGGATGCGCTGGCCTGCGCGCTTATCGAGGTCAGACAATTCAAGCGCAACGACTTTGCCCGCTACCACCCCGGCGGCTCGCTGGGACGGCAGCTGCTTACCGCGGCAAAAGACGTCATGCTCACCGACAATCTGCCGGTCATTTCGCCGCAGACCCTGCTGGGTGAGGCGGTCATCACCATCTCAGACGGCAAACTTGGTCTGGCTGTGGTAGAACAGGATGGTGCCATCCTGGGCATCGTCACCGACGGCGACATCCGCAGGGCCATGCAGAAGCATCAGGAGGTGTTCTTCAAGACTGAGGCTAAGCAAATCATGAGCGTTAACCCCAAATGCGTGGCCCCTGAAACCTCCATTACTGCCGTGCAGGATCTCATGCAGCAAAACAAGATCCACAGCGTGCTGGTGGTCGATGAAAAACAGCACTTACTGGGGATTGTGGACAGCTTCCTGTGTTTGCTGTGAAACGCCCAATCTGAAGGAGACCCGGGGGAACTGCCGGTAACTGACAGGGGAACTTTTAAGCGCAGCCTCCGGGACCTGACTGTGCTAACACCTTCAGGCTAGGCTTTAACTTAGCCGCAATCTGCGAGTAGTCCCACCTATGTGAAAGGCGTCCACAGGTCCTCGCCTCAGTTCACCGCAGATAGTGTGTGCTCTAAAAGAGCCTGCCTAGACACATATCTGATTCACTTATTAACCCTGCAACTTGACACAGCCAACTCATTCATATTTTATAGTTATTACAGCAAATTTATGTAGATTAATCTTTGTAAATATAGTTTTGACCAAAAATATAATACCTCAATATTTCTTATAATTTATTTGTTTTGTCTAAATATTAATGTTATAATTACTCTCAGGTTTCAAACAGAGTATATGTTATATAATTCAGGAGTAAGTTATGGAGAATAAACAGGAGCCCGCTGAGCAGAAAAAACACTGTATGTTCTTCGACATTCCCTTTAGGTTTGCCGTCAAGTTACACCCCGAAATCATTGAGATCATTCTGCGGATCGTTTTAGAAAAACCGGGGCTTAAGGTGAAAGGAACCCCCATCCCGCAGGCTGATTTCAAAAGTCTGAGCGGGCGCAGTGTCATCGCGGATGTGTTGGCTGAGGAAGAGGACGGGACTCAGATCATCATTGAGCTTCATAACAGCTGGGATTTGGATGAGGTGGCTCTGCGCTCGCAGTATGAGGGTGCGATGCTGCTCACTCATGTCGTAAAACCAGGCGTGAAGTTTGAAAATAAGGAAGACCGGGATAACATCCCCGAGCAATACACCGTTTTCCTCTGCCGTGGCGACATTCTAAACTTAGGGAAGCCGTATTACGATCTTGAACCGTGTTTTGTGAACGTAGAGGGCAACCCGAGTGCTCCGTCCAAAACTCACATCCGTATCTTAAACGGGGCTTACCGCGAGAAGGATTCCATCGGCATGCTGATGAGAGATCTGTGTGAAACCGATCCACAAAAGCTGCAGTTCCCTGGACTGCGCGACATTTTTAGCAAAATCTTAACTTGGGACTCCAAGGTTACCGGAAAGGAGGAGCTTATGAACCACGACGAACAGGACTACTACGAATTTGTCTGCGATGAACAGATGAAAAGACTCAAGGAAGAGAATGACGCCATGGCCGCCACCATTGACGCTCAGGCATCAGCACTGAACGACAAGGATGCCACCATTGACGCTCAGGCAGCTGATCTGGCTCGTTACCAGGCTATATTCGGCCCTCTGCCCTCGCAGCAGCCTCCGGCATCCCCGCAGGCCTGATCTTCAACCCCGGCCGCTCAGGCGGCTGGACTGAAGTCTGGAGCTACCGATGAACAACGACGAACAGGACTACTACGAATTTGTCTGTGATGAACAGATGAAAAGGCTCAAGGAAGCGAATGACGCCATGGCCGCCGCGCTAAACGCCAAGGACGCCACGATTAACGCCCAAGCAGCTGATCTGGCTCGTTATCAGGCTATGTTCGGCCCCCTGCCCTCGCAGCAGCCTCCGGCATCCCCGCAGGCCTGATCTCATCCGGCCGCTTGGGCGGCCGGTTTAGCAACACGAAAAACCATGGGGCGGGTAGCTCAGGATACTGTGCCAGGCATGACGCGATTTTGTAAGAACTCAAAGCGATTCCTGGCACTGCTTGGTAACTGAAATGATCTTTTGAACGGTTCCTATTCCAACCCCAGCACTGCAGCGAAACTGTAAAGACCCGGTTTTTGTTCAGCTACGAACTGAGCCGCCCGCAACGCTCCTCCGGCAAAGGTCAGTCGGGAGGTGGCGACATGTTTTAATTCCACCCGCTCACCTTCGGCACAGAACATCACGTTGTGCTCACCTACAATATCCCCGCCTCGCACGGCCGCAAAACCGATGCTGCCGGCCTTACGCTCGCCTACTATACCCTCGCGGCTGAGTACCGCCACCTCATCAAAATCTGCACCGCGCCCTGCGGCAGCCGCCCGGCCTAAAGACAGTGCCGTGCCCGAGGGGGCATCGACCTTATGGCGGTGATGAGCTTCAACTATCTCGATATCCGCCGCATCCATCACGGCGGCAGTCTTTTTTACCAAGGAGAGCAGAATATTGACACCCACCGAAAAATTGGCGGCCATAACCAAGGGAATTTGCGCGGCCGCGCTTTCTATCTGCGCATGCTGCTCAGGGGTAAAACCCGTGGTGCCTATGACCAGGCCCACCTTACGCTCCACGCACCAGGGTAAAAGTCTCAGGGTGCACTCAGGGCGGGAGAAATCGACAAAGACCCGGGGGATCACCGTCAAACTCTGTGGATCATCCGTGCAGGGCACCTCGCAGCCTGAGGGCAGTTTGGTACCTGGCATGGCGATACCGCAGACAATCTGGCAGTCGCCTCTCAGAGCAGCGGCATCCCACAGCGCCTGTCCCATACGGCCGCTTAAACCGGCCACACCTACTTGCAGCATTTAGATCTCCTTGTGCATGACGGTAAGCCCCGAGGGCTCCACGCCGTCCACGATAAATCCTAAGGCCTTGTAAAATTCAAAGCCCCCCTCGTTGCGGGGCTCCACGCCCACCAAGAGGCGCTTGCCGCCGTGCAGCACGGTCAGCTGTTCGGCCGTGCGCATGAGCAGCGTCCCCACGCCCTGTCTTAAGTAATCAGGCTCAATATAAAGCGCGTTGATCTCACCTGCGACGATGGAGCCGGCAAAGGAGAGCATGCCCACCAAGGTAAGTTCCTCGGGCAGATAGGCCAGCATCACGCTGTGAGTTTTCTGTCTGATGCGCTCGCACCAGACCTCAATTAACTGCTGCACGTTACGGCATACCGGCCGGCGGCGCTGTTCATACACCGCCGAGCGCCATTCCAGCTCCGCCAGAGGCTTGGCGTCCGGCAGCTGCGCCCAGCGCAGTTCAGGCAGCACCGCCATGCTCATGCAACAGCTCCTTAGCCGAGGTAAGCGTAGCCTCGGTAACCACCTCGCCGCCCATCATGCGCGCCAGTTCCTCAATACGCGAGCGCTCATCAAGCACCACTGCCCGGGAGCGCACGCCCTCGTCGGTATCTTCCTTGCTGACGCAGAACTGCTGATGGGCCGCCGCCGCCACCTGCGGCAGATGTGTAACCGTGATGACCTGCAATTTTTCGCCTAAGCTGCGCAACAGTGCCCCCACCGCCGAGGCGGTACGTCCCGAGATCCCGGTATCCACCTCATCAAAGACCAGCGTGGGAGTGGCGTGAGTACCAGAACAGAGGGCCTCGATGACCAGCGCCAGACGCGAGATCTCACCACCTGAGGCCGCCTGTCCCAGTTCCAAAAGATCCTGTCCGCGGTTAGCCGAGAACCAGAACTGTATCTCATCACGCCCGTCCTGACGCGGCCGCCCCTCGGCATCGAAAGTAACCCGCACTTCAAAGCGGGCATCGGGCATGGCCAAAGTCCTGACCTGTGCGGTAACCTCCGCACTCATCTTCAAGGCGGCATCCTGACGTTTGGCAGAAAGCTCACCGGCCAAGGCTTCATAGTCTGCGCGCAGAGCCTTCACCTCCTCGGTGAGTTTGGTGATCTCCCCGCGCAGGGACAAAAAATGCTCGATGCTGCTTTGCAGCTGCGGGATTTTCTCATAAAGATCCTGCGGCTTTAACGCATAACGTCTGGCCAGATCATGATACTGCCCCAAGGTGTTGCCCAGCTCTTCGGCCCTTTGGGGATCGGAGTGCAAAGTCAGAGAAGAAAGTCTGTCACGGGCCTCATCCAGGCTCTGCGCACCGGCACTTAATAGCTCGATGACGGGACCTAAGCTCTGCTCATCATAACTTTTCACCGCGATGAGATCGCTGATGCGCGCAGAGAGAATATCAAGCAGGTTGTGCTCGGGATCTTCCAACGCTCCCAGACACAAGGCCACCGCCTCCTCGCTGCGCCGGCGGTTCATGAGCACGTCAAATTCTGCGGACAAAGCCTCATAGCTGCCCTCTGCGGGGGCAAGTTTTTGCAGCTCTTCGAGATCATAACGCGCGCTTTTGAAGGCCGCCGCGCCCTGCTGCTGCTCCTCGGAGAGAGAGGTCAGCGCGGCGCGCTGTTTGCTGTAGGCGGCAAAGGCCGCGGCGGTACGCTCATGCAGATCTTCAAGGCGTCCGAAGGCATCTAAGAGCTTGCGCTGCTCAGCGCTGTCAATGAGGCGTATGCTCGCGTGCTGACCGTGAATGGACACCAGTTCCGCTCCCACCTCGCGCAGCACGCCTAAGGTCACGGGACGGTTGTTGACATAGGAGCGGGATTTGCCGTCGGCACCCACCACGCGGGTGAGGATTAAGGTCTCCTCGCCCTCGCTTAGATAATTTTGCTCGGTAAGGAAGCTCAGCCTTTCATCCTTAGGCAGGGAAAACACCGCTTCCACGCGGGCCTGGGCACAGCCCTTGCGTACCTGCGAGGATTCGGCGCGGGCGCCTAACACCAAGGACAGCGCGTCCACCGTCAGGGATTTGCCGGCACCGGTCTCACCGGTGATGGCCGTAAGGCCGGGTGCAAAGCGCAGATCGTTCTCCTGGCTGAGGGCCAGATCTTTGACCAGAAGCTGCTCTAACATAAGTACTTGAGTCTTGTCTCTAAAAAATGAGTCTGCTCCCTGCCGGTCTTAAACCACAGCGCAGGAATGCCCGGTGCCGCTATACCAGGGAGCGGCCCCAGCCTATCTTCTGACGCAGCAGACTGTAGTAGTCATAACCCTCCGGGTGCAGCAGCTTTAAGGGCATGGCATGCGGGGCGATGTTCACATGGCAGTTGGTATCGGCCCGCACCGTAACCTGTCCGTCGCAGTTGATGGAGATGAGCTCCGCCACTCCCTCGGGGTTTTCAAATTCAATGCGCACGCGGCTGTTGCCCGGAATGATGATGGGCGAGCAGTTCAAGGACTGCGGAAACATCGGCACCAAAGAGAGCGCGTTCAGCCCCGGCTCGATGATGGAACCCCCGGCCGATAAGGCATAGGCGGTAGAGCCGGTGGGTGTGTTGACAATGATGCCGTCGCCGCGCAGGGTATACATGTAGCGATCGTTGATGCTGACCTTGAAGACCATCATGTGGGCCATCATGCCCGAGTGCACCACGCTCTCGTTGGTGGCCAGCGATTTGCCCACCAGCTCGCCCGAGCCGTCCTCATCCACCCGGTAGACCCTGACATCCAGCATGGTGCGCGACTCGATGCGGTAGCGCCCCTGCGCGAGCTTGTCAAAGTACTCCTCCAGATTGTCGGGACTGACATCGGTCAAAAGGCCCAGATGACCGCGGTTGACGCCCAGCATGGGTACCCCCAGATCAACTAAGCCGCGGGCGGCGCCCAACAGCGAGCCGTCGCCGCCTGCCACGATGATGAGGTCGCAATGCTGCATGCCCTCACCGCTTAGCGTGGGCAGATCGGGCAGGTTGAAGCCCACCGCCGTGCTGATGTCCAGACTGGCCTTGATGCCGCGCTCCTCCAGAAGACGCACCAGCTCGCGTATGCCCTCGCCCATGGGACGGTGGAAGACCTTGGAGACTATCACCGCCGAGCCGATGGGTTTGGCCTGAAAGTTCTCGGCACTCTCACTCACGATTTAAGCCTTTTTGGATTAACGCGTCCAAATGCATGCTGTCGCTGACTAAGGTATCGAGGCATAAGGTAAGCTCCGGAATGTAGCGCAGCTTAAGACGCGAGGCCAGCTGCGCGCGCATAAAACCGGTGATGCTCTTAAGTCCCTCCAGGGCCCGGGCCCTGAACTCCTCATCATCACGCAGGAACGACACGAAGATCCTAGCGTTCCTCAGATCGCCTGAGACCTCCACCTCGGTGACCGTGGCCCCCGTCAGGCGGGGATCCTTGATCTCCTGCTGCAGCAGCTGCGCGGCCTCCCTCCTGATGGCGGCGGCCACGCGCTCATTGCGGCCATAGCTTTTGGCGGGCATGGGCATTCCTCCACAGCGTTACGGCAGTGTCAGTCGAGCGTGCGCTTGACTTCGACGTTCTGGAAGACCTCAATCTGATCGCCTTCACGCACGTCCTGGTAGTTCTTCACGCAGATACCGCACTCGTTGCCGGCGCTAACCTCGGAGACATCGTCCTTGAAGCGGCGCAGCGAGTCCAGCTCGCCCTGGAAGATCACCACATTCTCGCGCAGCACACGGATGGGCGCGGAGCGCTTGACCAGACCCTCGGTAACCATGCAGCCGGCGATGGAGCCGTAACGCGGGTGATGGAACACGCTGCGCACTTCGGCCAGGCCGATGATCTCCTGTCTGACCTCGGCCTTGAGCATGCCTGACATGGCCTGCTTGACGTCGTTGATGAGATCGTAGATCACGCTGTAGTAGTGCAGATCCACGTTTTCCCTTTCAATCACGCGGCGGGCCGGACCGTCGGCGCGCACATTAAAGCCGATGATGACAGCCGAGGAGGCCGTGGCCAGCGTGGCGTCGGTCTCGGTAATGCCGCCCACCCCGGAGCCCACGATGGCAACCTTAACCTCATCGTTGCCCAGTTTGAGCAGCGCGTCGGAGATGGCCTCCACCGAGCCCTGGGTATCGGCCTTGAGCACCACATTGAGCTCGGAGACATTGCTGTCCTGGAACATGTTCTCCAGTTTGGCCTTCTGCTGACGGGCGATCTTGAGCTCACGGTATTTGCCCTGTCTGAACAGCGCGACCTCACGGGCCTTCTTCTCATCGCGCACCACCGTGACCTCGTCACCTGCGGTAGGCACACCCGACAGGCCGTAAACCTCCACCGGCATGGAAGGACCGGCCTCGTCGACATTCTTGCCCGTCTCATTGCGCATGGCGCGCACATGACCAAACTGCAGACCGCAGAGTATGATGTCGCCGCGGCGCAGAGTACCCGAGCGCACCAGCACGGTGGCCACCGGGCCGCGCCCGCGGTCCAATCTCGATTCAATGGTCACGCCCTCGGCCATGCCATCGCGCACGGCCTTGAGTTCCAACATCTCAGCCTGCAGCATGATGGCCTCCAGCAGTTCATCCACGCCCTGACCGCTCTTGGCCGAGACCTGCACGAACTGCGTCTCGCCGCCCATACTGTCCGGCACCACGCCGTGCTGCATGAGCTCGTTGGTGACCCGGGAAGGATCGGCATCGGGTTTGTCCATCTTGTTGATGGCCACGATCAGCGGCACCTTGGCGGCGTTGGCATGCTGAATGGCCTCAATGGTCTGGGGCATCACACCGTCATCGGCGGCCACCACCAGCACCACAATGTCGGTGCACTGCGCACCGCGGGCGCGCATGGCGGTAAAGGCCGCGTGACCGGGGGTATCCAAAAAGGTGATGCCGGTACCGCGGGTCTGCACATGATAAGCACCGATGCGCTGGGTAATGCCGCCGGCCTCGCCTGCGGCCACCTTGGATTTGCGGATGTAGTCCAGAAGAGAGGTCTTGCCGTGGTCAACGTGACCCATGATGGTCACCACCGGCGCGCGGGGCAGTTCCTCGGCCTTGACCGCGCGATCCGAGAGCAGCTCTTCCTCCAGCTCGTTTTCCTTGCGCAGCACCACCTTGTGGCCCATTTCCTCGGCCACGATCTGGGCCGTGCCCTGATCGAGCACCTGGTTGATGGAGACCATCTCGCCTAACTTGATGAGGGTCTTGATGACCTCGGAGGCCTTGACGGCCATCTTCTGGGCCAGCTCGGCCACCGTGACGGTCTCACCGATTTCCACCTCGCGTGAAACCGGCGCGGCCGGCTTGTTGAAGCCATGCTGCTGCTGATTGAGTTTGGCCACTCCCTTGGAGCTGCCCTTAGCCGGCTTGGTAAGCTTGCCGCGGCGGCCCTGGGCGCTGCGATCGGCACCCTCCTCGAATTTGCCGCGGCCCTGCCTGCGGTCGGGGGTTACGGTGCTGCTGCGATGGCGGCCGCGGTTTTCCTCCTCGCGCTCCACCCGCGCCTCGGCTTCCTTGACATACTGCGAGGTGCCGTCATCATGCTCCTGATCCTGCTCCAAGCGCCGCTGTTCGTCCTCGGCCTCCCAGCGGGCGGCATTTTCCTCGGCCAGGCGGCGGTTTTGTTCGGCCGTCAGGGCATCCTGCTCCTGGATCTTGCGCTCCAGTTCCAGCTCCTGCTGGCGGCGCAGCGCCTCGGTGGCCTTGTCCTCCTCGCGCTCCTTGCGCGGCGGTGCCGAAGCAGCCCGCTCCGCGGCCTGCCTGGCGGCCTCGGCGGCACGGGCCTTGCGCTCGGCCTCCTGCTTTTGGCGGCGCTCCTCGTCCTGGCGACGGCGCTCCTCGGCGGCCTTACGTGCCTCGGCCTCACGCCTTTCCTGCTCTTCGCGCTCGCGGGCGGCCTGAGCTTCCTCGGCGGCCTTGCGGGCGGCAATTTCCTGGGGATCCAGCACCAGCTTGCGCTTTCTGACCTCAACATGGACCTTCTTGGTGGCGCCCTGGGAGTTCTGTACGGTGAGGGTGCTGCGCGTCTTCTTGTTCAGCGACATCCTCTTGGGCGGCTGGCCCGCGACATTGTTATCTGACATCTCTCATATCCTCCTGGGGCTCAGGCCAAAGTTTTGTCCGCCGCGGCGGGCGCATCTTCCTTGAACCAGTACTCGTTGCGCGCGGCCATGATGATCTCGCCGGCCTTCTTGGCATCGAGTCCCTCGATTTCGGTGAGATCATCCACGGCCTGCTCGGCCAGCTCCTCACCGCTCTTGACGCCGTGCTGCACCAGTTTTTGTGCCAGGGCCTCATCCACGCCGTCCAGGGCCTGCAGCTCCTTAAGACCTGCCGCATCGGCGGCGGCATTGCGCCGCTCCAGAGCCTGCTTGGCATTCTCCTGCAGGGCCTTGGCAGTCTCCTCGTCCATGCCGTCGATGGTGAGAAACTCATCGAGCGGGACGAAAGCCACTTCCTCCAAATTGCTGAAACCGGCATCGGAGAGCGCCTCGGCGAATTCCTCATCCACGTTGAGCTCATCCTGGAACATCTTGAGCACCTTGCCGGTCTCCTCCTGCAGATTGTGCTCCAAATCCGTATCGGTCATGACCTTCAAGGACCAGCCCAAAAGCTGCGAGGCCAGGCGCACATTCTGTCCGTTGCGGCCTATGGCCAGCGCCAGGCTCTCCTCGGCCACCGCCACCACAATGCTGTGAGTGTCCTCGTTGATGATGATGCGTGAGACCTCCGCCGGCTCCATGGCGTTGGTGACGTACTGAGCGAGGTTCTCATCCCACAGCACCACGTCTATCTTCTCGCCGGAGAGCTCGTTGGAGACGGCCATCACCCGGGCGCCGCGCATACCGATGCAGGCCCCGCGAGGATCGATGCGCCTGTCTTTGCTGCGTACCGCGATTTTGGCGCGGGACCCCGGGTCGCGGGCCACGCCCATGATCTCGATGATGTCCTCGCCTATCTCGGGTACTTCAATTCTGAAAAGCTCGCGCAGAAAAGCCGGAGCCGTACGGGTACAGATGATCTGCGGCGGACGTCCGCTCTCGGAGCGGATCTCCTCTAACAGCACCTTGATGCGATCGCCGCGCCCGTAGCTCTCGCGCGGGATGATCTGATCGTGCCTTAAAACCGCCTCGGCGTTATTGCCCAGATCCAGCACCATCAGATCGTGAGTGTGTTTTTTGACCGTGGCGTTGATGACGTGGCCCACCCGCTGCCGCTGTTCGGCGATGATCTGCTCGCGCTCGGCGTCCTTGACCTTCTGGGAGAGCACCTGCTTGGCCGTCTGAATGGTGATGCGGTCAAACTCCACGGAGGGGATTTCCTCCTCCACCACGTCCCCGGGCTGGATCTTGGGATGATCGATCCTCGCCGCCTCCAGGGAAATCTCCTGCGCCGGATTCTCGAGCGGACCGTCGGTGTCCACCACGGTCCAGCGCCTGAAGGTGGTATAGGATCCTTCCTTATGGTCGATTACCACGCGCACGGCGATGTCGACGGGGTTCTTTTTCTTGGTGGCGGTGGCCAGCGCCTGTTCCATGGCATCGAAGATTTTATCTCTGGGAATGGCGCGTTCGTTGGACAGAGCCTCGGCTATTGCTATGATTTCCTTACCCATTTGCGTTTTGGTTCCTTATGGTTACTGACTTTTACGCGGCTTGCCGCCCCCCGGCTTAGGCTGTGGGCCGTCAAATACCGGCACCAGCCTCAGCGCTGCTAATTCACTCCACCCCAACTTGAGGGTGACGGGAGTATCCCCTGCCTGAGTTACCCCCAGTTCCAGCTGATCCTCGGTGGCGGTGAGCAAAGTGGCATTAAAACGCCGTCTGCCCTCCACCGCGCTCTTAAGCTCAACCCTCACGCTCTGCCCTAAGTAATCCTTAGCCTGCGCGGGAGTAAACAGCAGACGGTCCATCCCCGGCGAGGACACCTCCAGGGTATAGGCAGGAGCGATGAAATCGGCCGCATCAAGCGCCGGCGAGAGCAAATCCGCCACCTCACCGCAGGTGTCGGCATCGACACCGCCCTCACGCTCGATGAAAACCTGCAGCAGCGCCCGCCCGTTCACCAAGCTGTAACGCACCCCCCACAGACTCAGGCCCATAGGCTCGATAATCGGCAGGACCAGTGCCTGGGTTTGCTGCTCAATACTTTGAAATGCCATGTTTTTATAGCAAACTGTTCTAACAAAAAAAAAGGACCTCGCTGCGGGCCCTTTCTAAAGTTCCTCATAATTTTTAAGCCGCCGCAACAGGAGGTGCCTGCAACAGGTAGGCTCGCTCTGTGACCTTAAGTCACAAAAGCTGAGTATTTATAGCACTCCGCGCGCTGAAAATCAAGGTTTGTGCGTCTTTGTTTACCAATCCCCGCGGCAAACTTGGCACCTGAGGTGGCGGTGAGTGCCCCAGGACTCACTTTTGCTTAAGCAAGGTTGCGCCGGCGCCTCAAAAATGCCACCGCGGCACCACGGCCCTGCGCTACTTATTTGCCTCTGCCTTTCTGCCGGATTGCCGTGCCGTCGCGCCCTTTTTGGCCGCCCTGAGGTTGGTCAGCCTCACCACTTCAATGGAGGTGCTGTCGGATTTGAGGATCTGCGCCTGCCAGCTGCCCAACTTGATCACCTCACCCTGCTCGGGCAGACGCTGCAGGTAATCCAGCAGAAATCCCGCCAGGGTATGGTAGTGCTCGCTTTGCGGCACGCTGAAGCCGGTGATGCGCTCCACGTCGTTTAAGGCCGCCTCGGCCTCCACCCGGTACTCGCCAGGGGCACTGCGCACAATCTCCGGCACCTCGGTCTGATCGGGCAGCTCGCCTGCCACCTCTTCCATGATGTCATGCAGCGTGACCATGCCCTCGAAGTTGCCGAACTCGTCAAACACAAAGGCGATGTACTGCGTGGCCTTGCGAAACTCATCCAAGGCCTTGAGGATATTGACGGTCTCAGGCAGATAAAGCGGCGTCTGCACCAGCTTTCTTAAGGCCTCGGTGCTCACCTGACCGCCTAAGGCCAGCGCCAGCACGTCGGCTCTTTTGATATAGCCCAAAGGAGCGTCCTTCTGCCCGCTCAAATAGGCCACCAGATTGGATCTGGAGCGGCGCCGGGCCGTGTCCACCACCTTCTGGGGGTCAACATCGAGCTTTAGCATCTCCAGATCGGTACGCGAGGTCATCACCGCCTTGATGGGCAGCGAGGAGAGCTGCAGCACCCGCGCCACCATATCCTGCTCCATGTTGTTGAAGACACTCTCCCCGATGGGTGAGACGATGGCCTCCTTGATGGACTGTACCTCGCTCTTTTTGGACCCCAACAGCCTGAGCACCAGATTGGCGGCGATCTCGCGGTTCTGCATGGTGCGGGTATGCCCCAGCCTCAGCACGTTGCGCCTGGCAATCTCGTTTAAGATCTCTATTAAGATGGAAAAACCGATGGCCGCGTAGAGGTAGCCCTTGGGCACATCCAGATGCAGCGACTCCATCACCAGACTGAAACCTATGAGCAGCAAAAAGCCCAGACACAAGATCACCAAAGTGGGATGACGTATGACCAGCTCGGTCACCAGTCCCGAGGCCCAAGTCATGATGCCCATGGCAATGCACACGGCGAAAATCATGATGAAGACATGCTCGGTCATGCCCACGGCGGTGATGATGGCGTCCACCGAGAAAATGGCGTCCAGCACCGTGATCTGCACGGCCACCATCAGGAGGGAATGACCGCCGGCGCGGCTTAAGGTGAGCGCGTCATGATCATCGTCACCTTCCAATTTGGCGTGCAGGTCCACGGTAGACTTGTAGAGCAGGAAAAAGCCGCCTGCGAACATCACCACGTCGCGGATGGAGATCTCAAGCCCGAACAGCGAGAACAAAGGCGTGGTGATGGCCACCATGTAGGCGGCCAGGAGCATCAGCACGATGCGGATTAAGAGCGCCCCGCCGATACCCAGGTAACGCGCTTTGTCGCGCTGCTTAGGCGGTAATTTCTGGGAGAGAATGGCGATGAAAAGCAGGTTGTCGATGCCCAGTACGGTCTCGATGGCCGCCAGGGTGAGCAACCCGGCCCAGGCTGTGGGATCGGCCGCCCAGGCCATGTCGTAGAGCACGTGCCCTAAAGTGGGGCTGTCCATATAAAAGAGGAAATGACTCCTTTAAAAGTTGATCAGGCCGCTTAAGAGGCGGTACGGGTCAACTCTAGCATATCCGCTTTCAACGGGCCTTGCGCCATCTCACAAAGGCCGGTGACGGGATCTGTGTGGCTGAGAGCTGCCCTGCCGGGGGCCCTGATGGTTGGTTCTGCCCCGGGAGGCATCGCCCCCTGAAGTACGCCCTGAGGATCTGCCAAAGCCGAAAGCGCTCTCCCCCCGGGTGTGTCTGAGCGCACTGCCCGCCCTCTGTCCTGCCCTGCGCTCACGCGGCACCCGGCGGGCTTTTTCATAATCCTGACCGCCAAAGCCGCTCTCCCAGGGAGAGGGCCTCTGACCTGCGCTTTTATATGAACTGTACTTACCTGACGGCACTTGCAGCTTGGCCATGCTCTGAGGGTGCGCCTCAGCGCTCCCCTGAGCGTCCAGAGGCTCTAGGAGCGCGGCTTTTCTCAGCAGATTGATTTCGGCGGTGGACAGTTCCCGAAACTCCCCGCTCTTAAGCCCGGGGTCCAGAGCGATACCGCCATAGGAAATGCGGATGAGGCGGCTTACCGTCAGCCCGGCGGCTTCCCATAATCTGCGCACCTCACGCTTGCGTCCCTCGCGCAGCGTGACGTTGTACCAGCCGTTGCGGCCGCTGCTGCCCTGAAATTCCACCCGCTCGAAGTGGGCAGGTCCGTCCTCTAAGGTAAGACCCTCCTGCAATCTGCGGATGGTCCGATCGGAAACCTCGCCGTAGACGCGCACCGCGTAGGTACGCTCGATGCTGTTTTTGGGGTGCATCAACGCATTGGCCAGCTCCCCGTCGGTGGTAAAGAGCAAGAGCCCCGAGGTATTGATGTCGAGCCGGCCGATGTAGATCCAGCGCCCCTGCCCCGGGGCGGGCAGATGATCATAGACGGTGGGACGGTTTTGCGGATCGCTTTGCGTGGTAAGCTCACCTTCTGGTTTGTAGTACATGATGACCCGGCAGGGAGGTCTGGCGGTGCCAAGCTGTACCGCACGGCCGTCGATGATGACTTTCTCCTGCCCGTTCAAGCGCTGCCCAATCACGGCTTTTTGCCCGTCCACCGTGATGCGGCCCGCGGCAATGAGCTGCTCTATGCCGCGCCGGGAGCCATAACCTGCTGCGGCCAGCACCTTCTGGATTTTATCGTTCATACCGTCAAGAAAAAACGGAGTTCGCAGCCTTCAGGGGCCTCAACTCCTTTGAAATTTAAGTGCGTGAGGGAGATTATAGCATGGCAGCCAGGTCCGCCTGATGTCGTCTTGGAGCCGGCGCGTCTGTCCACTCCAGATGCTTTGGGCTATACTGCGCAGGTGAACTTTCCACAGCCTCAGGAGATGTGAGCATGCGTCAAGAAGAGCCGGAAACCGTCAGTTTTTCGATGTTCGGGGAGAATTTCAGCGTCAAGGTATCCTCCAAGGAGCGCCGCGAGAGTCTGTTGCAGGCCGTGACCGCAGTGCAGAACAAGACCTCCCGGCTGCTGCGCGACAACCCGACCCTAAGCCCGCAGCAGACGGCCATCTTAACCGCCATCGACATCCAGAACAGCCTGCAGGAATTTCTAGGCGGCAGTACACCATTTCAGGCCCAGGCATCTACACTCATAGACAAAATCCACGGCGTGTTAATCCGCCGCAGCTGACATGTCCGATACCGCTGCCCAAAAAAAGTCACTGCGCACGCGCTTAAGCGCGGTGACCTATGCCATCGGGCCCCAGCAAAAACTGCAGGCTGCCGAACTTATCACGGCCAGGCTGCTCTCTCTTGACTGCCTGAGCAGCACTCACTGCATTGCCTCTTATGCCTCAACCGCTCGTGAGCTGCCCACCTCAGCGCTCAATGAGGCTCTCATCCGGGCAGGACACAGGTTGGCGCTGCCTCGTATTGAGTCGCTGAAAGAAGGGCGCATGAGCTTTTATCAGGTAGGGGATCTCAACGACTTGATCGTAAACTCCCTGGGAATTGCCGAGCCTGCCCAGCGCCCGGAGCGCCTCATCAGGCCTGGGGATTTAACCTTGGTACTGCTGCCTCTGCGGGGATTTGACCGCTCTGGTCACAGACTGGGCATGGGCGGGGGGTTTTACGATCGGCTGCTTACGGCCTTAAATCCTAACTGTCTTAAAATCGGTCTGGCTTTCTCGCAACAGGAAGTACCCTCCCTGCCCTGCGAGGCTCATGATCAGTGCCTGGACGCGGTGCTCACTCCGGAGGAGACCATTATTTTCAACCGCACCGTGCTATAAATGCAGGTCTCAGTTATGACTGAATTCTTGGTTCTGCTCTCAACCACCAAAAGTAAACGACAGTAAAATAATCCTGAAACAGTAAACGACAGTAAAACAGTCCTGAAACAGTAAACAACAGTAAAATTAGCTCATGATGCTTCAGCACATGTTGGGTGAATGCCTTGAATCACACCCATGTATTAATTTGCTGCTTCTGGTAAGAATTAAACCCGTCTATGATAAAGAAAACAAGCATGGAAGGAGATCTGAAATGCCCCCTAATACTCGCCATTAGCATGGCTGATTAGGGGGGTCCTCCAGCGTGTAAGAGGAACCAAACACCCGGAGGGGATGAATGCCAGTGATTTTAAATGTCGTATGGGGGGTTCTAAAAATTCGCCGATCAGCCATTTTTGACAACCTCGAGGTTGGCTGCCATTTCCGGGTCTATGATCAGTTCCGGCTGGTACCGCGCAATCTGCCCCATGCGGGCCATGTTATAGACCAGTGAGGTCATAAAA